>NZ_FMTR01000013.1:0-159245 GCF_900100135.1 Pseudomonas sp. NFACC05-1
GGCACGCCAGCGAATTTCAACGAAATCCGCATGGAAGACAAGAAAGGCGCCGAGCAGCTGTACATCCATGCCGAGCGCAACCAGGACATCGTGGTCGAGGTGGACGAAAGCCACTCGGTGGGCCATGACCGCAACAAGAGCATCGGCCACAACGAAACAGTGACCATCGGCAACAACCGCCTGCGCATCGTCAAGCAGGAGGACATCCTCTCCGTTGGCCAGCGCAAGACCGACAGCATCAGCCAGAGCTACGTCATCGAAGTGGGCGAGAACCTGCGCCTGGTGTGCGGTGAAAGCATCCTGGAGCTCAACGCCAGCGGCCAGATCAACCTGAGCGGCGTGCAGATCAGCTTCTACGCCAGCGGCGATGCCGAGTTCAACACTGGCGGCGTGCTGCACCTGAACAACGGCGGCGGCCCCGGTGCCACGCCGGACGGCCAGGGCGTCAAGGGCAGCATCGACGCCAACATCAGCGCCGCGTTCCCCAAGGGCTAACTTCGAGATTTATGCGCCATGACCTACCGCCTCAATGAATTCCAGCTCCAGCTGCCGCCCAGCGAGTTGCTGGACGCGACGATCAACATCCTCAAGTTCCCCGAACTGGGCACCTCCTTGATCGTCAGCCGCAGCCTGCTGGCCGACGGCGAGACCCTGCAAAGCAACCTCGACGACCAGCTCAAGCGCCTGGAAAAACAGGTCCAGCAACTGCGCTGCCAACCGGGCGCCACCGTGCGCGTGGGCGCCAACCAGGAAGTCGAAGCCATTGAATTGCGCAGCCAGTTCAACAAGGGCAACGAAAAGGTCTTCCAATATCAGCTCGCACTGGTACTGCCCGGCACTCGCAAGATGCTTGCCTTGAGCTACGTGAAAGCCGAGAAGCTGGGTGATGCCGAGGCGGCGCATTGGGCGACGATCAAGGGGTCGCTGGTGTTCGACACCCAACCCTGACCCTTGTGTGCGAGCTTGCTCGCGATAGCGGTGGGTCAGCTTGCATGGATGCCGGATAACGATGATGCAGCCCCGGCTGCTGTCGACGTACAACCCTACCGGCAACACACTGATTCCTTTGGCAGGTTTCAACATGGGACTGGAAGACGAATACGTGGGCGATGACGGTTGGCGAAGTTTTGTACGCTTGTATGAAGAGGATTATCTCGATGACAACGCGCGTACGTTGGCCAAGGCCATGGATGAGCACCTTGATTTGGCCGTCGTGCTTTATGGTAAAAGAGGGCTCGAAGAAGGGTTGTGGTGGATGGAGCAAAAAGTGCCCGCGCTAGGTGATCTACGCCCCACCGATTGTCTCAAGAAACCAAAGCTGATCAAGCGCCTGAAAATGGCATTAATGGGCATGCCGTAACCCACAAGGACACCGGCGCAATGGAAGGCACCAAATTGCTTGAACCCACGATCATCCGCCCCCCTACCCGCCTGAGCAACGTGCATGTCTGACGCGCTCTGGGCCGCCCGCCTGGGCGATGCACTCAACCACACCTCAATGATGGCCGACATCCTAGGCGGCGTGCTGGAGGTGGCGGCCAATATCGCGATCACCGCCCTGGCGACCGCCGCAGTGGTCGCGGCCACGGGCATCACCGTCGCCACCGGCGGCCTGGGCTGCTTCGTCCTGGGCCTGGTGGTGGGCACCGTCGTCGGCCTGGCCATGAGCAAGACCGGGGCCGACAAAGGCCTGAGCAATTTATGCGAGGGCATCGGCAACGCCCTCTTTCCGCCCACGGTGCAGGCCAACATCCTCACCGGTTCCAAGGACACCTTCACCAACAACATCCCCTCGGCCCGCGCCGCTGGCGCTGTGGTTTCCCATGTGGCGCCAGCCGGCACCGAACTGGAAATGCCCGAGCCGGAAGAAGAAGCCGAAGCCAGTTACCTGGACATGGCCGGGAATTTCTTCTCGCAGATGTGGCGCCCCACTGTCGCCTCGCCCGCCCCCGGTACGGAGACCCGACCGGAAGACCTGGTGATCTGCACCAAGCACCCACCCATGCCACCGCAGTTCATGGCCGAAGGCTCGGAGAAGGTCACCATCAACGGCCAGCCCGCCGTGCGCAGCGGCGACCGCAGCACCTGCGATGCGACGGTGGTGTCGGCTGGACTGATCTCGCCCAACGTAACCATTGGCGGCGGCTCGGTGGTGGTGCGCGAGATCCGCAGCGGCAAGACCCCGGGCGTGGGCCTGGCGGTCACCGCGCTGCTGATGCTCAAGGGTGGCAAGGGCAAGTTCTTCAGCAAACTGCCGTGCATGCTGGTGGGCGGCGCGGTGTCCATGGCCGCCAGCAGCGCGGCGAACGCGGCCGCCAACGCCGCCATGGGTTCGTCGAACCCGGTGCATGCCGCCACCGGGGCCAAGGTGCTGGGCGCTGACGAGGATCTGGATTTCGTCTTGCCCGGCATCCTGCCGATTGACTGGCAGCGCGTCTACAACAGCCGTGACGAACGTCGCGACAGTTTGTTCGGTGCCGGGTGGAGCGTAGCCTACGAAGTCCAGGTGGAAATCCAGCCTCATCCCGAGGGCGGCGAAACCCTGATCTACACCGACGAACAGGGCCGGCCCATCGACATGGGTTCCATCCCCTTGGGCGGCGCGGTGTTCAGCGCTGGCGAAGGCCTGGCCGTGCGCCGCCATGTGAACGGGCAATTGCTGATCGAAAGCGAAGACGGCCTGTACCGCTTGTTCGAACCTTCGCCAGCCAACCCATCACACTTGCGCCTGAGCCAACTGGGCGACCGCAACGACAACCGCATCCACCTCGACTACGACGACGCCGGACGCCTGGTACGGCTGCGCGATACCTTCGACTTGGTGCACGTCGAGCTGATCCGCGCAGGCGAACGCGTCACCCACATCGAGCGCCTCTACCCCGACCAATCGCGGGAAGTGCTGGTCAGCTACGCCTACGACGCGGCGAACATCCTCGCCGAAGTGCGCGACGCCAGCGGCCAGGTGCAACGGCGCTTCCGCTACGACGCCGGGCAGAGGATGGTCGAACACCAATTACCCAGCGGCCTGCATTGCTTCTACGACTGGGCCCTGATCGACGACCAGGAATGGCGCGTGGTCCGGCACTGGACCGACGAAGGCGACGCCTACCAGTTCGACTATGACCTCAAGGCCGGCATCACCCGCATCAGCGACAGCCTGCAACGCGTCAGCACCCGGCAGTGGAACAGCCAGCACCAGATCACCCAATACACCGACAACCTCGGCCAGACCTGGCTGTTCGAATGGAACGATGAGCGCCAGATGCTCAGCGCCACCGATCCACAAGGCGGCCAGTACCAATTCAACTACGACGACGCGGGTAACCTGATCAGCGAAACCGACCCATTGGGCCGCAGCGAATCCACCCTCTGGCTCGAACACTGGGCCCTGCCGCTGGTGGACACCAACGCCGCCGGCCACAGCTGGAAGTACCGTTACGATCAACGCGGCAACTGCACGACGGAAATCGACCCGCTGGGCCACGTCACCCGCTACCGCTACGACACCCACGGCCAGGTCGTGGAGATCATCGACGCCACCGGCAAAAGCAAAAAACTGCGTTGGAACCCGTTCGGCCAACTGGTGGAACACATCGATTGCTCGGGTTACCCGACGCGCTTCAGCTACGACGCGCGCGGTTACCTGCACACCATCACCGACGCCCTCGGCGAGCGCACCCAGTTCAGCTACGACGCCCAAGGGCGGCTGCTCGGCAGCCAATTACCGGACGGCCGCACCGAACACTACCAGCGCGACACCGCCGGCCACCTCATCGGCTACACCGACCCGGCCGGGCACACCACGCTTTACCAACACAACCGCCGCGGCCAGGTCCGCCAACGCACCGACGCCCAGGGCCGGCAAGTGCAGTTCACCTACGACAGCTTCGGCCGGCTGCAAGCGCTGACCAACGAGAATGGTGAAAGCTACCGGTTTGCCTGGGATGCAGGGGATCGGTTGGCCGAACAACAAGACCTGGATGGTAGCGCCAAGCGCTACGACTACGACCGCCTCGACAACGTCGCGGCAGTGACGGCGATGCCCGCGCCCTACGGCACAGGCCTGGCGCTCGTTCCCGAAACACCGCCGGCACCCATCGTCCATCGCCTGGAACGCGACGCCGTAGGCCGGCTGATCGCCAAGGTCACCGACGATGGCCGCACCGAATACAGCTACGACCCGCTGGACCAACTCACCGCCGTCACTTTCACCGACCTGCAGGGCAACGCCCAGACCCTGAGCTTCGCCTACGACGCCCTCGGTCAATTGCTCGCCGAAAACAGCGCCGCCGGCAGCCTGCAGCACCACTACGACGAACTCGGCAACCTGATCCAGACCCAACTGCCCGATGGCCGCTGGGTCAACCGCCTGTACTACGGCAGCGGCCATCTACACCAGATCAACCTCGACGGCCAGGTCATCAGCGACTTCGAACGCGACCGCCTGCACCGCGAAGTGCTGCGCACCCAAGGCCAGATCAGCACCCGCAGCGAATACGACCGCAGCGGCCGCCTGCGCACGCGACAACGCCGCCACAGCAGCCAACCCTCGCTGCTGCCGGCGGCGGTGCAAAAACACTTCGAGTACGACCCCGCCGACAATCTCATCGGCAAACTCGACCAGCAACCCGCCGCACAACAGCGCCAGCTACTGCACTACGACGCCACCGGCCGCATCATCGCCAGCCAGGACAGCCTGCACGGCCAACGCGAGACCTTCACCTACGACGCCGCCGCCAACCTGCTGGACGGCCCGGCCCCCGGCGCCGGGCTGGTGGTGCACAACAAACTGCTGACCTACCAGGACAAGCGCTACCGCTACGACGCCTTCGGCCGGCTGATCGAAAAACGCAGCGCCAAACGTGGCGTGCAACACTTCGCCTACGACGCCGAAAGCCGCTTGATCGAGGTGCGCAACGACGACGGCAGCGTGGTCAACATGGCCTACGACCCGCTGGGCCGGCGCATCGCAAAAACCGAGCACGACAACCACGGCTACCCGCTGGGCGAAACCCGCTTCACCTGGGACGGCCTGCGCCTGTTGCAGGAACACCGCCACCAGCAAACCAGCCTCTACCTCTACGAAGACGACGGCTACGAACCCCTGGCCCGCGTCGATGGAAGCGGCCCGCTGCAAAAGATCCGCTACTACCACAACGACCTCAACGGCCTGCCGGAACAACTCACCGAAGCCGACGGGCACAACGTTTGGCAGGCCACGTATCGGGTGTGGGGCAATACGCTGGAGGAAGTGCGCGAGCCGTATTACATCGAAGAGCAGAATTTGCGGTTCCAAGGGCAGTACCTGGATCGGGAAACCGGGCTGCATTTCAATACGTTCAGGTTTTATGATCCGGATGTGGGGCGGTTTACTACGCCGGATCCGATTGGGTTGGAAGGTGGGCTCAATCTTTACCAATACGCTCCGAACCCTATCGGTTGGGCGGATCCATGGGGCTGGGCGTATGCCGGGGTAGATTTCACTGGAAGCAGTGATCTGTATCCGATTAAAGGCGCACAAAAAAATATCGTGACTATCAAGATGCAAGGCTCCAGGTCGCGTGACTTTACTCAAGCCTATAAAGAATCTGGTATTCCAAGGAGTGCGAAGAAGGACTACACCTGGCACCACGTTGATGACTTCGACCCTAAAACGGGTACTACAACGATGCAGCTTGTCAGGAAATCTGCACATGAAGCCACCTATCCCCATGGCGGCTCAGTTGCGCAATATGAGAAACATTTCAAGGTTAATTACAACAGCAGCGAATCAGTCCTAGCAGCGTCTAAGAAAGGCTGGCTCGCCAACAAAGTTCCCAACACCAAAGTCAAACCTGGGCGCTGCTCATGATTGGAGATTTCGATGCTTGAAAACAAATTCTCAGAGTACGAAAAGGCCATTACCCCAGCGGATCTGGACCAGCTGGAGTCCGTCATCGGCAAGAAGCTACCGGCTCCCTTTCGAAACCATTACCTCAAGTACAACGGCGGCATGCCGGAACGAGCTTATTGGGTCAGCGAAGACTTTTTCGACCCCATCGAAGTCGCCTCTTTCAGGCCGATTACCTATGGTGAACCCACGCTGCTGTCCACCTACCAGTTGATGCTGAAGAAACAAGTACTTCCTGCACATCTCCTTCCTTTCGCAGACGACCTGGGCGGCAATTTCTTTTGCTTGAACCTTGATTCGGGAGCCATCAGTTATTTCACGACTGACACATTTGATAGTGACCTTAGCCCAGAAGAGAACCAGGCTGAATCCGAGAAGCCTATTTGCTCGAACTTCCTCCGTTTTGTTCAAGGACTAATCGATGAGGACGATTTGGACGAGGAATAAAGGAGCGAACGCCACAGGGTTTGATCGAAACGCAGATCCCGTGGCGAGGGAGCTTGCTCCCGCTGGGCGGCGAAGCGGCCCCAAAAGGAACGTCACATGAAAGACTTGGCAGATGAAAGCCCGGCGCTGGCAGACGAAATAATGCGCATCATGGCGTCGGGTAATGAGCTCGATGAGCAAAGCAAAAAAAATGAAGCTCAAGCCCTGTACCAAAAAGCTTGGGACCTGCTTCCTGAACCGAAGCTGGAGTGGACACCTTTGTCAGCCTGGGTCACAGGTTCTTTTTTCAACCTGCATTTCGACAATGGGGATTTCGCGGCTGCTAAAGACTGGGCACAAAAGACCTTGGATGGCCGGGAGTCGGACATCGATACAGGGCCGCTGATTAACTTGGGAATGGTCTATTTTGAGCTGGGAGACCACGCGCAGGCTTATCGGTACTTTGATGACGCCTACAGCTTCGGCAAGGCTCGCGCCTTTCAAGAAAGACCCAAAAAATATCTGAAGTTTTATTTGGAAAAAAAGGCCTGACCAAAGCATGGCTCTAGAGCCCTCACGGCCATTCGGCGAAACCTCAAGCCAGTGGGGCAAGGTCGAGCAGGATTTAAAGAAGCGCGGCTATGCGTTGTACTTCGGGGTGTGCGAGGGCGAAGAGAGTTTCTACAACATCACGCGGGTCCCGTCGGACAACCGTGTGCTTGCAAGATATCTGCGGGATGATCCTTGCGGCGGAGAAAAGGGCAAGGCATTGCTCGAAGGGTTTCGTTAACGAATCGTCTCTCCCGCAGCATGGGCTAGCCGATCCAGTCGGTACTCCCAGGGTCGCACCTCTGCGTCCACTCAATCCAAAACGAAGAAACAAAACGAAGCAGAAAAGCACGCCCTGGATTACTACCTGCTACCGAAGCCGGAAAAATCCGAAAATGCATCCAAACCGGGCCAGCTATTCACCGTGGCAAAAAACACCGACAACGAATGCCTGCTCGCCAACCTCAGCGAAAACCTGGCATCCGCCGACGCGATGATCAGCAACCTGGCCTTCGACCTGGAAGGCCCCGCCGCCACATCGCCCTCGGCGTCCAACAACTGATTGAACTGAGGTCATTGCTGGCCAGCCGTGTGCTGGATAACGTCGACCCACGCTAGCCGCTCCAGCATCAATCCCGCTGGGTGGCGAAGCCGCCCCAAAACGGCCGGCGCATTCCTACAGACAAACCGCATCAGCCGATTTACGACGGCTGCGCCGCCGAGCGGGAGCAAGCTCCCTCGCCACGGATCCTGGGGCATTACGAAGGTTTGTTTATTCTCCCTCCGCAACGCTTCCACCCAGCTACGAATCCTTGCGCCATTGCCTACAACTACGCCAGAATCCGCCCGCTTGTGCGCCTTGCCTATGGGTTCTATCGTTTCCCTGCCACTGCCCATCAGTGGTCGGGTTTAGTAGCCCGAGGTTGTGTCAGTAGGATGCATAAGCTCTCCATCCAAGCAGGTTCCTAACCTGTCCTTGATGGTGGCTGTGCGCAGGGCGCTTCGGCGCGCCGGCAATGCTGATCTCCCCGGTCTACTAACCTGCGTACAGCCGCCACCCTTCTTTTAGTAGGGAAGAGGTTGCGGCTTAACCATGGAGTATCAGCACATGTTCAAGCCTACCCCGAATCCTCCCGAAGCAGATCGCAGCTCTGCGCCCACCAAATCCAAAACGAAGAAACAAGACGAAGCAGAAAGGCGCGCCTTGGATTTTTACCTGCTACCGAAATCGGAAAAATCCGAAGATGCATCCAAACCGGGCCAGCTATTCACCGTGGCAAAAAACGCCGACAACGAATGCCTGCTCGCCAACCTTAGCGAAAACTTGGCATCCGCCGACGCGATGATCAGCAACTTGGCCTTCGATCTGGAAGGCCCCCGCCGCCACATCGCCCTCGGCGTCCAGCAACTGATTGAACTGAGTTCATTGCTGGCAAACCGAGTGCTAGATAACGTCGACCCACGCTAGCCGCTACAGCATCAATCCCGTGGCGAGGGAGCTTGCTCCCTCGCCACGGATCGCCTACACCTCAAAAGCAAGCATGTAACCCGCTGCTCCCCACGATGAATCTCTCTCTAGCCACAGACAGCAACCGGCCAGAAGCGGACGGTCTGGCCTTTAAATAAATACGTCGCCTTTTTCGAGTTGGTTGAGTAAAGACCTAATGCGGCGCATTGCTGATTGGGCTTCAAAAAGAAATGGACAGTTCAGATTGCACTCTCCTCCAAAGCATCGTTACCAGACGAACAGAACTCAATAAAAGGCCCGCAGAATTTCTTGAGTTGGCAGCGTATTGATCTACGCTGATCTCTGCACGTATGCATCGCCATTCCACTCGCAATATCCGCACGGACACTACACCTGTATGGCGGCGCATTCGATCGTTAACGGCGTATGGGGGGAATCGGTGATGGCGAAAAACGTCTTGGTGACAATTTGGGAGCGCAATACGAAAGAAACGCAGTGTCGGCTTTCTGATGACCAGACGCTGCAGGTAAAAATTCAAAATCGGATGGCCTGTATTGAAGGAATGATTGGTCAGGCCGAGAAGACATGGCCGTCATACCATAGTTGGCTTGAATCCTTACCAAACCAAGCTGGTCTGTCTCCTGCAGATTTCGATCTACACCTCTTTGTTGCGCCCGAGTATTTGTTCGCTAAATCGGCTCCACGCCCCTACATCAATGAGATGGACAAGGAAATAGTCCGAGCCTGTAGTACCGCTTTGGCGAGCTCCAACAGCAAATTGATTTTGATCCCTGGCACTGTGCTGTGGGCAAAGTCCATGATTAGACCCGAAGGTCGTAAGTTTAGACGCGGTACTGAGGAGGAGAAGACCACTCCGCGGGATTTCTCAAAGCACCGTGAGCCAACAGATTTTGGGCTGAGGTTTGCTCCGCAATCAGCACAGCGGCAGTACCAGAAGTACCGAAATCAGGTGTTCAATGCCATTGACCAATGGACCTTAGAGGACCCTTCTCCAGAACGGCATATGGCGCGCAACACTGCATTTGTTTGTATGGGGGATCAGGTCGTAACCCAGCATAAACGCTTTGAAAACATCGGGCTCTATGGTCTGGAAGAACCGGATAATCAGTCCGATTGGACCGACCTTATTTTCGTTCCGGGAACCAGCGCGCCAATTCCGCTCAAGGAAGGTTTGAGGCTGGGGTTGGAAATATGCGCTGAGCATGCTTGCAAACCTGCGCTTATGTTTTCAGGCGGTGGCTTGGATTTCCATGTATTGATATCTGCCAGTATTGAAGTGAATCCTGCGGCGGTTGCTGCAAAAAGGGGAGGCTACGTGATCCACGCCGACTCTTCAGGGGCAACCGTATACGAAGTCGGAGCCGGAAAGGCATTGAGTACTGTTGGATGTAGCTACCAAGTGGACGTTTATGATTCAGGCGCGCCGGCGGGGACTGCAAAAACTTACATGTGCATGGTGTGATACTTAGACACTAATACGGTGCCTAAAGGGGGGGGCAGTTAATAGTTACTTTGCGAGAAATTAAGTTTGTCACCTTTACCCCAGGATAACTGCTATCGGCCGATAGCGGCCTTAGGGTAAGGGCAGCAGTCGGCCAATAGCGGACAGTCGTGACCGTCAACTTTTGTCCGGAAGCGGGCGTTTTCGAGCGATTGCCTTCCCCTGATTGCAGCGTCATAACGGGTAGTGATTCCAGTGATTCGCCTTGGTTAGCCAGAAGGGATCCACAACAGCGCCCCAGCGATTTAGCTGCCCGGCCTATGTTCAGCCTACGTTTCGCCACGCCACATAGTTTCTGAGGTTCGATGGTTTACCTAATTGAAGGCTTGCCAGACCAACTTATTTTCGCCAGTAATTTCTGAGCAATCGCGTCAGTGAGGACGCACCATGTCCGCTAAGACTTTTGTATGGCATTATGATGGCAGAGCCGGCAGCCACGGCAGCTTTTCGGGTAGGAAACACTGCAGCGTCTACAACGGGGGTCAGGACGCTGCTCGCTGCCGCCTTATCTTGAAAGGCCATTATTAAGCGCATTTAACTCGGACGTTAAAAAGATGCCATCAGCTCCACAAATTGAAGCTCGAGATTTCTACAAAAATATGCCCAGCTTAAATCACGAGACTGGCGACATATGGCACAACCTTCCGGGATTCGGTCTTCCGAACAAGGTAAAGGTTACCGGGATCGTAATTTCCCCAGCATGCGACCTAAGCCAAAAAAAAACTGAAACAGCTACCGTCATCCCGATCATCCCAGTTAGCGAATATCTTTACAGTAAAGCGTTTTATGGCGAGATTTGGAATGAGGTATTTAATCGCTTAAAACCTTATGGTTCAGAAGAACATCCACCTGCTGACCGATTTTCGCACCCGCCAATCCATCTGCTCGAAAAAGCTCTTAAATCTATTGAGGGTGATAAAAAACAAATCGCTTTTCACGCCCGTCTAACCGAATATAAAAAGTACATCGAATATACGCAAGCACCTCTTGACGAAAGAAGTAGTGAGCGACCAAGCGTCGAACTTATACTTTCGGAAAAGAGATATGGCGAGATTCTAAAGAAGATATTCTGTAACTCTTTTAAATCAGATATACATTTCTTTCCCGCCTACGGTAACCTCAGTGACTTCGCAGCCATCCCCTCTCACTCTGTAGCTTTGTTTCGATACGTATATTCAATCCCTCTTGAAATCCTGGACGCTGCACAGTGTTCGCGAGATGAGTGGTGGAGCGAAGATTGTAAGCGCATGAGCGTAACCGCACCTATGATTGAGCACTTTGATGCATGTCCTTTAAAAGTTTCCACGCTGAAAGATGACTTTCTGAGCGATATGATCTCCAGGTATCTTGGCATGTTCATGCGATTGGGGTCGCGAGACTTTACTGCTACCTCGCTTGATAACTTTGTTAAAGAAATAAAGGAGCTTTAATTATGTACCTGGCTTTAACTCAAGGCATGGCGGAATGGTTACTTCCTAAAATCGGGGTAATTGAAAAAATTCACAACGCTTTATTAGAAATAGCTCGAAACCCTAAAGCCCTCGCGGGTGCAATTTTTCTGGAAGGCCCCTTTCGATTAGCGGCGAATTCGGAGGGAACACTTCTCTCCCTATGGCACTCAGACTATCTTAGTGGAACTGGTGAAGAGTCACTTGCGCTAATAAAGCTATCCGGTGATACGTCTATTTTTTCAGAGCTTGAAATTAGTAAAGAGTCGTTTGAGCGCTCCATATATCTTGCAAATCAGCGACTACAAGGGCTCCTCGTTGAAGGTGCATTCATGCACCGAAAGCATGATGAGAATATACACACTATTTTAGCCGGTCGCGGAACAGATGCCCGACAGTATAGCCTTGGATATTACGATATTATCAGCGGGGGGGATGAATCCTCTACTCGCACTTTGATTTCGGCCGGTCCGAGCGACAGTTTCCGCGCCGTAGTAAAATGCATCAATATTGAAATGAGGTCTTTAGAAGCACTTAGACAACAAGCCAATGCCCTAATAAACAACAGCAAGCTCGAAAAATCTAACGCATATGATACTCTTGATCTACTGGCTGCGAGCGTCAAAGGTTATTTTGAAGAAACCATAAAGCAAGATGACTTTTTTCATGCGCAAGTGAACACAAGTGAATCCTCCATTACGAGCGATGAGGTCTATAAAACTTTAAATTTTACCTTCAAAGACTGGGTCAAGATAGATAGCCCGTTAACCGAGGCCCAACGAAAAATACTAACCCCCGACGCACTTGACAAAAATCCAATTCGAATACTGGGTCCGGGCGGATCCGGAAAAACACTACTAATGCAGCTGCTTGCGTTATTCAAAGTTATCAACTCCAAAGTTCAGGGAAACGCATGTAAGATACTTTATATCGTCCACAGCGATGCGATGCGAGCCAAAGTCATCCAAAAGTTTGATGTGCTATCAAGTGAAAATCCTGAGCTTTATAAAGAGCACATAACCGTTACCACTCTTTCAGAATACTGCAGGATTAAACTTGGGTTAGAGTTGGAATCTATTTTAGATCCTGATGCCACAGATGCTAAGCTGTACCAACTCCAGCAAATACTTGAGGCGTTAGCCTATGAAAAATCCTCATATGAGAAACAGATCGCTTCCAGCAGCCTGTTAACCACAGTCTACCAGAACAAAAACTTAACTGATGTATTTGCCAAACTTGTCCTTGCGGAGATCTCAATTGCCATTAAGGGTCATGGATATGAGCAAGATCGTCGTCGCTACGTAGAGTCCGAACGCAGTCTTAGTCGATTTCACGGAATTCTCACACGCGACGAGAGAGATTTCGTATTCAGCTTATTCGAATGGTACCATCGTGAAGTTTTTGAGAAATATGGGGCGCTTGATCCTGATGATATTGCGCTCTCACTATTTGGTTCTATCAAAACCCCAGTCTGGAGGCTGCGTCGAAAAAGCGAAGGCTTCGATTATATCTTTGTAGATGAAGCACAATTATTCAACGAAAATGAAAGACGTCTATTCTCCCTTCTTTCTAATGAAAAGATGTCCCACGTCCCTATAGCCCTAGCTTTAGATGAGGCTCAGTCTTTTTATGGACAATCAAACGCAGGGCTCGCAACACTTGGCATTAAAGACATTTCAAATCAGAGCCTTGATTCAATAAGACGCTCTACAGTAGAAATTGCCAAATTAGCATTTTTTGTCATCCAGAGAAGCACCAATCTTTTCAGCAGTGATTTTCCTGACTTCACGTCAATTGAAAGCTTTCACACGCCCGCCAAGGATAAGAAATTTGGAAGACCTGCTCTCGAAAAAGAGACTCCCGACTCCCGAGACTTCGGACGATTTATTTTCCGCCGCGTACGTGAAATGCGCGCCGACAACATTCGACAAATCGCAATCATCAGTCACACTGAAAGTTACTGGAGCGCGATTGAAGATGAACTATCCAAGTCCGACTTACCATTTCAAGTGCTTCGTGAGAGAGGAGAGAAGATCAAGACGGATCAGCCAGTAGTAGTGCTCTGTCGACCTGCCCAGGTTGGCGGACAGGAATTTGACGCTGTCATTATCGTTGGATTGGAAAAAGGAGCTCTTACAGTTAAGGAGAATCCAGCCCTTGAATCTGCAATCGAGCAACAGATGATCCGAGAGACTTACCTGTCAATCACTAGGGCAAGGTATAAGGTGATATTCGCAATCTCAAAATCTGCAACAGAAAATGAGATCCTTAGCGACGCAGTGACAGCTGGATTAATTACAAAAAAATAAGACCGCTGAAGCAACACTCAGCTCTTTGTGCATGAGAGCTGGGTGGTTGTTAAAAGATGAAGGATTCATCTAGGTAGTATCCGAGCTACTAAAAGTGTTCGAATAATCTCGGGACCTCGTCTTCCATGGGGCGAATCTGCCGTTAGCGAGTGGCTGGTTTTGGCCGACAGCGGTCGCTTGCCGAGGTCCGCTTCTGGCCGGCTAGCGACGGCCTGACTTCGACCGTCGCTATGCATGATCAAACCTCAGTCTGTTCCGCTATCTCCAGTGCGTCATCAACCTCAATCCCCAGATATCGAACAGTGCTCTCCAGCTTCGTATGGCCGAGCAGCAACTGAACCGCCCGTAGGTTCTTCGTTCTGCGATAGATTAGTGATGCCTTCGTACGTCTCATTGTGTGAGTGCCATACATGGCTGAATCAAGGCCTACGGCTTTCACCCAGCCTTTGACGATACGAGCGTATTGACGAGTGGATAGATGGTCTGAGGTATGCAGCCGGCTAGGAAAAAGGCAGTCCTCGCTGCGTAGTTGTGCCTGATGTATCCAGGCCACGAGAGCTGACCGTGTTTGCTCAGTGATCTCAAACTGCACTGGCCGCTGCGTTTTCTGCTGCATCACCATGGCTCGTGATGATACGTGCTCGCCATGGGCGACATCGCGCACGCGTAGCTTGGTTAAGTCGCAGGCTCGAAGCTTACTGTCGATGGCCAGATCGAAGAGGGCCAGATCCCGGGTTCTTTTCGCAATTTGAAGTCTTACTCGGATGGCCCAGATATCTCTCAGTCGGAGTGGGGCTTTCTGCCCGACTAGTTTTCCTTTGTTCCAGGGCTGACAGCTGCGGGTAGCGATGATGTTCATGACAAGTCCTCCACGTGTGGAAAGACAAGGATGGCTAATCAGAGCGACGGCCGCTAACCGGGGGGACCGGTCATTTATTTACTCTCCCGCCCTTCCCCCCTGGGTACTCTGATAGCTGCTACTTTTTCCAAACGTCCTAAGCCAGCCTCTTCCGGGCAAACCGCATTCACCGACCTGCGACGGCTACGCCGCCGAGCGGGAGCAAGCTCCCTCGCCACAAGATCACCGCCTCGCCATTGAAACAGCCCATGCCCCAACCCCGCGCACACCCGCGCCAACAAGGGGCGATTTACGGTCAAACCTTTTGGCCATTTCGATCCCCTTTTGGCCTCTCCTGCCGTTCTCTGAAACGTCGCGCGCCGCAAGACTGTGAGCAACCGAATCAGCCTTGCGGAGAACAAAAACATGCTGACGATCTACTCAGACGACCACCACCTTCACCACGGGCGCTGCGAGTTGATGGATGGGCAATTGATGCCCTGCTTCGAGATGCCGTCCCGGGCCGATCATGTGTTGCAGCGGGTCAAGGCGCGGGGGCTGGGGCCGGTGGAGGCGCCGCAGGATTTTGGGTTGGGGCCGATCCAGCGCATTCACAGCGCGGCGTATCTGGAATTCTTCAAAGGCGCCTGGGACCGTTGGGCCAAGTACAACCGCGACGGCGATTTGTTGCCCTTCACCTGGCCGGCGCGAACGCTGCGTTCGGTCATCCCCACGAGCCTGCACGGCCAGTTGGGTTATTACAGTTTCGACGGCGGTGCGCCGATTACCGCCGGTACTTGGCAGGCGGCCTACAGCGCCGCGCAAGTGGCCCTCACCGCCCAGGCGGACATCCAGCGCGGCGCGCGCAGTGCCTTTGCGTTGTGCCGCCCACCGGGGCACCACGCCGCTGGCGATTTGATGGGCGGTTATTGCTACCTCAACAACGCCGCCATCGCCGCCCAGGCCTTTCTCGACCAGGGCCATCAGAAGGTCGCGATCCTGGATGTGGATTACCACCACGGCAACGGCACCCAATCGATTTTCTATGAGCGCAGCGACGTGTTGTTCGCGTCGATCCACGGTCACCCCGAGGCGGAGTTTCCGTTCTTCCTGGGGTATGCCGACGAGCATGGCGAGGGCGACGGCGAGGGCTTCAATTTCAACTACCCTTTGCCAGCCGGCTCCGGCTGGGACACCTGGAGCGCGGCGCTGGAGCAGGCCTGCGGGCAAATCCGGGGTTACGACGCCGATGTCATCGTCGTGTCCCTGGGTGTCGACACGTTCAAGGACGACCCCATCTCGCAATTCAAGCTCGACAGCCCGGATTACCTGGCGATGGGCAAGCGCATCGCGGCGCTCGGCAAGCCGACGCTGTTCGTGATGGAAGGCGGCTACGCGGTGGCAGAAATCGGCATCAATGCCGTGAACGTTCTTGAAGGTTTCCAAAGCGCCCCATGAGGAATCACAGCATGAATAGACTCAAGCGTTTTATGGCTCCAGCCGTGTGCGCCGCGCTGCTTTGCGGCGCTGTCCAGGCCGAGGAGCGCACCCTGCGCGTCTACAACTGGTTCGACTACATCACGCCCAAAGCCTTGGAGGATTTCAAGGCCCAGAACAGCCAGGTCAAGCTGGTCTACGACATCTTCGACACCAACGAGGCCCTGGAGGCCAAGTTGCTGACGGGTAACTCCGGCTATGACGTGGTGGTGCCGTCCAACGTGTTCCTGGCCAAGCAGATCGAGGCCGGGGTGTTCCAGCCCCTGGACCGCAGCAAGCTGCCGAACTGGAACCACCTCGATCCGAAGCTGATGAAGCTGATCGAAGCCAACGACCCGGGCAACAAGTTCGCCGTGCCCTACATGTACGGCACCATCCTGATCGGCTTCAACCCGGACAAGATCAAGGCCGCCCTGGGCGACAACGCGCCGGTGGACAGTTGGGACCTGATCTTCAAGGACGAGAACATCAGCAAGCTCAAGCAGTGCGGCGTGGCGCTGCTCGATTCGCCGTCGGAGATTCTGCCCCTGGCCTTGCAGCACTTGGGCCTGGACCCCAACAGCAAGAAGCCGGCGGACTACGCCAAGGCCGAAGCGCTGATGATGAAGATTCGCCCGCACATCACCTATTTCCACTCGTCCAAGTACATGGCCGACATCGCCAACGGCGACATTTGCGTGGCAGTGGGTTACTCCGGCAGCTTTTCCCAGGCGGCCAACCGCGCCAAGGAGGCCAAGAACGGCGTGAAGGTGGACATGCGCCTGCCCAAGGAAGGCGCGCCGATCTGGTTCGACATGCTCGCCATTCCCAAGGGCGCCGCCAACCCAGGGGACGCCTACGCCTTCATCAACTATTTGCTGCAACCGCAGGTGATCGCGCCGGTCAGTGACTTTGTCGGCTATCCGAACCCGAACAAAGACGCGACCGACATGGTCGACCCGGCGATCCGCAACAACCCCAACCTGTACCCGACCGAGGCGGCGATGACCACGCTCTATACCTTGCAGCCGTTGCCAAGGGACGCCGAACGGGCGCGGACGCGGGCCTGGACGCGGATCAAGTCCGGCCAGTAGCTCTGCCTGTAGCAAGGTTTGTCTGGCCCGGGGATAGGGTGGCCTCTTACCCGGGCTGACACTGCGCCCTATACATAGTTACCACCCTCCCTGTTTTGCCGCGCCCTAGCATGGCGTTCCCGAAGCGTTCGGCTTTGGGCATGCCATGTATCGCGAGACAGGGAGACTCAGATGACCCAACCCTTAACCCCTACACCCGCCGCACCCGACGCCAGCGTTGGCGACGCGGTGCTCAACCAGTTGCTCGCCGGCCCGACCTCGCCGGAGGTAGCCGCCGCCCTTCTGCGCAGTGCGCTCAAGAAGCTCTATCCCCATTTGCATCTGGACCCGAACAATACTGTGATCGGTGAACCGGACTGGGAAATCGTCGACGGCCAGATCGTTGAGCGGCCCACGCGTTACCAGACACTCAGCAACATGCTGGCGGCACGGATGAACGAGGACTATGCGACGCTGCTGATAGAGGGCTTTCACTTTCTGACCCACCTGCCACTGACGACCCCCGAGGTGCACCTGCCGGTGCGCATCGCTCAGATCGGCAGCCTGATCAATGAACTCGCGCCCGTCATGGTGTCCGCCTGCCAGGAACAGCAACTGGCGTACTGGAACGCCACGATCGGCACCGCGCCGCCGCGCTGGCATGAGCTCTCCAGCCTGCTGCACAGACTCTGGGACGTTAAGCAGGTCAAGGGCTGGACGGACTCCGACTGTGCCATGGCCAGGCAACTGTTCCTGTACCCCGACCTGCAGGACCGCAAGGCCAACGACCCTTATGACACCCATGCGTACCTGATCGACATCGATGAGGTGGATGGCGACAAGTTGACACGCATGGTCGACAACTCCCTGGTGGTGCTGATCGGAACCGTCGACAAAAAACAGACCATCCTCGCCTACTCGCTGCGTCGCAGCTACGAGAAGTTCGACTCGCTGCAAGCATTCGGACAGACCCTGCCTGATCATCTGGGCAACGTGGAGGGCAAGAGGATCCAGTGGCGCTTCTTTGAGCCCGAAGGCAACATTTTCGATCACAAGGCCTGCGGCTTGATTGCCACCCAGGTACAGATCCTGGGCTCTCCCGAGATCCTGAAAGGGTTCATGACCGACGAAAGCGAGCAGCCCGCGCTCAGAGGCACACAGACCGACACCGGTCCTGATGCGGCCTGGTACGAGAAGCAGATGCCTGACTGGCTCCAGCAAGCATCGACGTCCGACCAGATCCTGTTCGCCCAACACATGAAGAACCTGTCCGCGCTGAGCAGCTCCCATGCCGGCAAGACCTACCTGGACGATATTCCCCCCATCAAACACTATGCGCTGAACGCGTTGAAACAACAGATGCAATCGGAGCATGCCGACGCCGCGACGCTCGACCCGCAACGGATCGAACTGCAAATCCGCAGCCCCGTCGTCTGGGGCACCTTCGTTGTTCCCGGCAAAATCGAGATCACGCGGCTCAACCTCGTCGACCTGGCGCTACAGAACCTGATTGCGCTGCCCCTTGGCGACAAGGTGGTCCGGTCTCTCGACGGCGACAAGCTGCCCGGATGGATGACGGTCGATTACGTCGAAAATCTGGTGACCAAGGTCGATATCGGTCGCGTTTATCCCGAACTGGTCAAGAGCAAGCTACTGGGCGATACCGTCGAATCGACCCGCCGGGAAAATCTTTACACGGCTCAGCTACGCATCCAGTTACCCATGCTGGCGCTGGAGAGCAAGATTCGCGGCGATTGCAACATCGACGAGCGCGGCTACCGTTACATCGCCGCCGTGATGGAGACCGACGAAGCCGAGCGCAAGGTCGACGGGCAGACGATCGTCATGCGCGAGCTGGCTTTCGTCTCCGGCCAGTCCCAGGGCACTGCGGGGGACGTCGTGACCAACATGTTCGTGATCGGTCCGCAGGATTTCGATGCAGGTCCCTGCGTGCTCTATCGCCCGCTGCTGGAACCGCAGCTGTGCCAGTATCCGACGCCGAGCAATCTGATCTACGCCATCCGGCAGACGCCCTCCTTGCGTCAATCGGTGCTGGCCTGGCTGCCCGACGGAGTACGCGAGAACTACAGCCGATACCTCTTTTCCGGGCCGATCCCCTCGCCCTGGATGATCGTCGAATTCGCCACCGACCCCTTCTCTTCGTGGACCAACAGCGCCCCCGTCAGCTTGAGCAACCAGACTCTGGGGGCGGATTTCCTGCCGCGGTTGTTCAGGTCCAATGCCGAGGCCTTGACCGCCCTCGCTGATCGTCAGTCTGTGTCCAATAGCGAGAACCGCTGGGAAACCTTCAAACAGGCCAGTTGGTTGATTTTCAACCTGGCCCTGCCCTACCTCGGGGCTGCGGCAGGCACCGCCATCTGGCTTTGGCAAATCCTCGACGACGTTGAAACGATGACACAAGGCGACGAAGAAACCGACAGCCAGGCCACGTGGGAAGCGTTTGTCGACCTGTTGCTGAACATGGCCATGGCGATTACCGCACACGCCATCGAGCGCGCCCGGGAGAATACTGGCAGCCGCCTGACAGAAGCCCCCCAGGTCGTGCCCGAGCTGGAAAAACTGGCCAAGCCTGCGCCCATCATCGAGCAATTCATACCGCCCAAGGACACCAGGCTGCCCGCCGAGCACTACGACACCATTCATTCCAGTGGCGCCTTGGCGGGCAAGTCCGGCGAGCATGCCAAGCTGCTCAGGCCCTTGAGCGTCAACAAGCCCGAGCACGCCGAACAGCTCAAGAGCGAAGGCCCGCTCAAGGGCCTCTACCAACAGGGCGATGACTGGTTCGCCAAAATGGCCGACAAGTGGTTCAAGGTAAAAGTGGAAGGGGACCATGTGTCCATCGTCGACGAAAAAGACCCCTCCCACCCAGGGCCGGCGCTGATGCGCCATGCCCACGGCGAATGGCATGTCGACACGCGCCTGCGTCTGCGCGGTAGCGGATCGAAAGGTGCCCGGCAGGAGGTCATCGCCGATGCCAGGCGCCGTGGCACTCAGCTGCTGGCGCAGTTGACTCGCTTCGAAGAAAAGAAAATCGAAGGCCAGAAGTTGCTGACCATGGATGCCAAGGAGCTGGGTAAGGCCTCCGGCTCTGCCAAGGAGCTCAAACGCATCATCTATTTGAGTACGTTGAAGACCCAACGGGAAAGCTACGAAGAAGCGTTGAAGATCCTGACCGAATGGCCGGTCTTTCAATCAAGGCCCGACGCGCCTCAAGTCCGACTCGGCTACTTGAACGCGCAGATCAATTTCACGTTCGAGGAAATAGACGCGCTGAAGGCTCGCTTCACCCCCGCCCTGAGAGAAGCCCTGGACATGGCCACTTCGACAATCGAGGAAATCGAGCAGCAACACGTCGATGCTGCCGATGCCATGATCCGGGTCGGTGACGACATGATCGAGCGCCTGGATTACATGGAAACCCGCTTCTACCGACTCAAGAAGCAGGGGCGCGAAGGCTTTGAATTCCTGCGCCAGCACCGCGGGAAAATGCCGGCCTACAAAAGCGATGCGATCCGCCTGATCCAGTTGGACATGTATCGCCACCTCTGCCTGTCGCTCGACAGCATCCACACCGTGCCTGAGGGGTGGGCAGATCTCAACCAAGTGGTCGATAACATCACGGTTGCGTTCCAAAGCCTGCACGACGCCATCGAGGAGCGAAGTGTGATCAGGCTGGACGAACAGATCGATGCATTTGGCAGCCTGACGGAACAGTTCACCGCCATCGAAGAACATCTCGAATACCTGGGCGATGAATATAAGGCCAGTGTGCGCCCGGCAGAACTCAATCGACTGATAAAGCAGATTGGCCAGACCAAGAAACGCGCAGTCCGTCACCTGGCCTGGGCCCTCGATGAGCGAAGCAACCGGCGCAGCCTCGGCAACCCGTACGAGCAGCGCCCCCGGCCTCGGAAAAAGTTCATCAGGGCGCGTTTCTGGGGTCTGGTCAGTGGCGAACCCCGGCTCTCGAAAACCAAGGAAGAGACGGGCTGGGTCGATGTGAAAAACCCGCTTTCAGAAAAAATCATTGCCACGTTTCATCGCAAGGAAACCGGTGAGTGGGTGCCTCACGTCATCGCCGAAGCGCCGGCGCCCGTTCCTGCGTTGGCAACCAGCATCACCAAGGGCAAGGCCCTGATTGACGGGCTGGCAGCGTTCAAGACGCAAATCCAGGAATACGCCAACAAACCCAGTCGATCACCCACCGGCATCGGGATGATTCTGAATGCACACGCAGGCCGCATGGAGAAAGTCGCCGTGGCGATCACCAAGGCGCTGGACAATGCCTCTAACGAAACGGTGGGTGTGTCGGCCCAAGAGCGGCAGTTGGCCGAGTCCACCCGCAAAGCACTCAAGCAGGCGTCCAAGACGCTTTATGAGGAAGGGTTCGAAGGCATCCTCAAGGTCATCAAACAACGGCCACCGACCATGAGTGGCTTGATATGGCTTAAAAGCCGGAACCAGATTTCCATCACTCGGCAAAAGAACCGGCAACGCCTCCGAGGTCCTGTTTATGGCTATCTGGACCGGTACGAGATCAAGGACCTGAAAGAGAACAAAACGCTGTGGTTCGCCGACTTCCGTTATTCCACTGACTGGGCGCCTGCCCATGCTTATCTGTCGGCGCGTTTGAAAACACCGGAACAAGTCAGCCTGGGCCGGGCCGCCGACTCGACCAAGGAGTTGACCCAGCGGCAACTGATCGATCTTTACCGCAGCGAAATCGCCGTGGACCAGGCCAAGGAGGTATTCTTTCCAAAACGACTGTCGTGACGGACAAAGCCAGGCGTCTGTCGACGCCCGGCACTCATGTCGGCCAGGCCTTCGCCAGACGCGCCAGCGCGGCATCGATCGTCGCAGGTGGGACCGCCGCGAACCCCAGCACCAGCCCCGCCCGTACCTGCGTCGGGGCAGTGGCAGGCAACCAGTAGCTGCTCAAGCCATTGACCTCGACGCCGGCTTCGGTGGCCCGGGCGATCAGCTCGCGCTCGCGCTCGATGTTGTCCACCGGCACCGTGACGTGCAATCCGGCGACGACCGTGGGCATGGCGCCGACGCCGTTCAACGACTTCGGCCAACCGGCCAACAGCGCATCACGCCGGGCCAGCGCAGCGCGGCGCATGCGCCGGATGTGCCGCTGGAAATGTCCGGCGGCCATGAACTCGGCCATCACCGCTTGGGTGCTGACTTCCGAATGGCGCACATCCACCGCGCGGCGGCGGGCGAACGCATTGACCAGGCCCGGCGGCAACACCAGGTAGCCCAGGCGCAAGGCCGGGAACGCCACTTTGCCGAACGTGCCGACGTACAGCACGCGCCCCTGGCGATCCAGCGCCGCCAAGGGTGCCAGCGGCGCACCGCTGTAGCGATATTCACCGTCATAGTCGTCCTCGACGATCCAACCATCGTTGCGTTCAGCCCAGGCCAGCAGCTCCAACCGCCGTGCGAGGCTCATGACCACCCCGGTCGGGTATTGATGGGACGGCGTGACGTAGGCCAACCGACAATGGCTCAACGTATCGAGCGCCGAGCAATCGAGGCCTTCGCTGTCGACCGGCACGCCTTTCACCTCGGCACCGGCCACGGCGAACGCATGCCCGGCCGCGCGGTAGCCCGGGTTTTCCACAGCCACGACGTCGCCGGGGTCCACCAACAGCTGTGCACAAAGGCTGATGCCCTGCTGCGCGCCGCTGGTGATCACAATTTGTTCAGCGGTACAGTGCAGGCCACGGGAGCTGCGCAGGTAGGCCGCGATCAGGCCGCGCAAGCGTGCGTCACCTTGCGCGTCGCCATAACACAGTTGCTGCAGATCCGGCTTGCGCCAGAAAGCCGCATTCAGCTTGGCCCAGACGTCGAATGGGAACAAATCGAACGCCGGAACGCCGACCCTGAACGCCTTGGGTGGGCCACTGGGCGGCTGGGGCAAATGGTGTTTTTCGACGCGGTTCAAGGCATCGCTGTGGATAACTTTACTGGATGGGCCCACAGGCAAATCGAGCCAATCTGTGGATAAGGCTGTGGGTAAGCCTGTTGAAAACCCTGTGGGTACTTTTGTGGATATGTTTTTCAGCGGCAGTGTCGTCGAAGACAGTTTCGCCACATAAGTCCCATCGCCCACGCGCCCTTCGATGAAGCCCTCGGCATAGAGCTGGTCGTAAGCCCGCACCACGCTGTTGCGGGAAATCGCCAAGGCCGCCGCCAGGTCACGGCTGGCGGGCAGACGCGTGCCACTGGCCAGGCGCCCGTCCAATACTCGCGCGCGTAACGCCTGATACAGCTGACGACTGAGCCCCTGACGGCGGTCCAGCTCGATTCCGGCGGGGTTGAACGACAGGGGTGGCACGGCGGTGTTCATGATGATCCTCGCAAATGGACCTATCGAATTGGTCATAAGTGGCTCTTACAACAGACCAATAGCCTGCCTAGGATGCTCCCATTCGCCAAGGAAAATCGTCATGTACAACCCAAAAGCCTTTGCCGTCGAAGACCTGCCCCAACTGCATGGCATGATGAATGATTGCCGTCTGGCCGTATTGATCACGCACGGTGAACACGGCTTGCAGGCCAGCCACTTGCCGCTGTTGCTGGACACCCAGCAAGGCCCCAATGGCAGCCTTTACGGGCACATGGCCCGGGCCAATCCACAATGGCGCGACCTGCAAGCCGGCGCCGAAGCCTTGGTGATCTTCGCCGGGGCCGATGCCTATGTGAGCCCGGGTTTCTACCCCAGCAAGGCCGAACACGGCAAAGTCGTGCCAACCTGGAACTACGTGGCGGTGCACGCCTACGGCACGGCCGAGGTGTTCAGCGACCCTCATCGTCTGCGCGACCTGGTCGGCGCCCTCACCGATCGCCACGAAAGCGGTCGCGCCCAGCCGTGGACAATCGATGACGCACCGGCCGAGTACATCGACAGCATGCTCAAGGCTATTGTCGGTTTCGCCCTGCCGATCCAGCGCCTGGAGGGCAAACGCAAACTCAGCCAGAACCGCAGCCCGGCGGATGTCGCCGGCGTGCGCAACGGCCTCGCCGCCAGCCCCGACCCGCAGGACCAGACGCTCGCGCGGCTGATGCCTGATCCATCGTCCAAGGAGTGAATATGAGCCAGACCGAAATCCGCCTCGTCAGCGCTGACGATCACGCCGCCTGGCTGCCGTTGTGGCAGGCCTACTTGCGTTTCTACAACACCGAATTGCCGGACGCGGTCAGCCAAAGCACCTGGAAACGTTTACTCGACGACCGCGAGCCAACCCACGGCGCCCTGGCCTGGAATGGCGACACGGCGGTGGGCCTGGTGCATTTCATCTACCATCGCTCGAACTGGAGCATCGAAAACTCCTGCTACCTGCAAGATTTGCTGGTGACGCAACAGAGCCGCGGCACCGGTATTGGCCGCCAGCTCATCGAGTTCGTCTACCGCACGGCCAAGGCCGATGGTTGCTGCAAGGTGCACTGGTTGACCCATGAAACCAACGCCACCGCGATCCAGCTCTACGAGCGCATCGCCGAGCGTCCAGGCTACATCCAATTTCGCAAAGCCCTTTAAGGAGCGCAGCATGTCGACTTCACTCGCCGATTGGAAAGGTGTCCCGGCGCCGTCTACGCAACTGATCGAAGGGCGTTTCATCCGCCTGGAAAAACTCGACCCGGCCCGCCATGCCGACGGCCTGTGGCAAGCCCTTGAAGGTCCCGGGGCCGACCCGAAGCTCTGGGATTACTTGCCTTACGGCCCGTTCAAGGACCGCGGCGCTTTCGATGCCTGGCTGGACAATCATGCGGCCAATACCGACCCGTACTTCTTCAGCGTGATCGACCGTGCCAGTGGCGACGTGCAGGGCATTCTCAGCCTGATGTCCATCGTCCCGGCCCAGGGTCGCATCGAGATCGGCCACGTGACCTTCGGCGCGCCGATGCAGCGTTCGCCGAAGAGCACCGAGGCGGTGTACTTGTTGGCCAAGGAGTCTTTCGCCCTGGGTTATCGCCGCCTGGAATGGAAGTGCAACAACGGCAACGCCCGCTCCAAATATGCCGCCGAACGGTTGGGGTTCACCTTTGAAGGTGTTTTCCGCCAGCACATGGTGGTCAAGGGGCAGAACCGCGACACCGCGTGGTACTCGATGCTCGACTCGGAATGGCCGGCGATTGGGGCGGGATTCGAGCGGTGGCTGAGTGAGGAGAACCAGCGCGAGGGTGGGCAGGTGCTGGGGTTGGTGGAGTGTCGGTCGTCGGTTGTGGGGGACTGAGGGTCCGCTATCGCGAGCAAGCTCGCTCCCACAAGGGATCTGCGGTGAACGCTGGATCTGTGGACACTGAAGCCCCCCCTGTGGGAGCTTGCTCGCGATGGCGGCGGCACAATCAACATCACCGCCCGACCATCACGAGCACCTCACCGTCACTCAGGTTTAGGCTTCACCTCACCAATCTTCTTGAGTGACTCTGGGGTCACGCCCCGCCTTGCGTACTGCCAGGCCCAGTCCGGAATGGCCAGGTGGCTTTCCACGTACACGGCAAAATCCAGGCGGCTATGGCCCAGGCGATCGGTCGGGAAATCGAAGTTGTACAGATACTGCTGGGCCCGCCGTTGGCCGATGGACAGCAGCCGCTGGATAATCTGGTTCGCGCGGAACTCTTCCGGTGCAAGGCTGCCTCTCAAGGCCAAGGCAAGATGCAACTCGGAATTCAGCGCCCGGGGTTCGGCCAGTGTCTTTCGGATGGTGGCGTCGCTGAAGTGCGGCCCGATCAGGTCGGCCCAGATCTGGCTGGCGTAATCCTTTCGGAGTTTCTGCAGAGAGCTCCACAGATTCGGGGTCTCGAACAACAGGGCAACCCTGGCGTTGGACGGCGGCTGTCCCGCAAAGCTGAACAGTTTTGCGACCGCGGGGATGTCGTTGTCCATGATGTTGCCCCACGCGCCCCCCAGGAACACCAGGAAATCCGCCAGTTCTTCCTGACGCGTGACGATGTTCTCCAGGTTCCGGTCGTCAAACAACTGCATCCAGTCGACATCGATGCTTTCGGTGCGCTGCAATTCGGTGTAGCGGGTGCTCGCATACTCCGCAAGAAGCTGGAAACGCCTATCGGACAAGGCCGGGTTACGTAGCCACCGGGCCACTTCGCCCACCCGCAACAAACCGCCCAGGTTATGCGCGATGATCGGCGACCTGAACAGAAAATTCGCCCGTCTCAGCAAGACGGGGAAACGCCCGAGAGCGGTCTTGAACAAGTTGACAGTCCTATCGGCCCTGTCCGTGTAAATGAAATGATCGAACAGCTCCGAAGTATCACTGACGTACTTGCCAGAATCGGCCACCAACAAACTCTTGGCATCATCCAGATCATCGCTATTGACCAGGTAGGCCCCATCGAGCAGGGCTTCAAGCTGGTCTTCGTCCAGATGACCGTGCAGCGCTTCGTCATACAGGATATAAGCCGAACTGTTATTGGGATGGTGATTGACCAGTTGCCTTGCGGTCACGCCGTACTCCAGCAGGATATGGGCCACGTCAGGAGTGATCAGGAGGAACTGGTCATCAAGCAGGGCCTGGATCAGTTCAGGCTCAACGGGCCGCTCCAGGATGTCCTGGAACAGTTGGTCCATGGATTGTCTTTCCTGCCCTGTGAAGGGAGCGTTGATGCTTGGCACCAATCTGGCCGGAGGCCGATCAGACAATATACGCCCGACTTGCTCGAGGATTTCTGGCGGCAACCTGGTTCCAGGGTGTGCAGTGATCGCCGTGCGCACCGAACTGTTCGCATACAAGTCCAGATAACGCAGGACCGGTTGAAACAGGCGAAGCGGATTGGGCGCGCCATAAACAATCCGAGTGAGATCGAGCATCGCCGCCTGCCCCATCAGGTTGACCAGCGAAGGCGCATTTTCAAAAAGCGCTTCCTGGATCCGGGTGGCTTGCGGCGGCAGGTAATGGCCTAGCTGCGGATGCTGATCGACATAATCGGCCACTTCGTTTCGCAAACCTTGCATCGAAAACGTTTCCTGCGCTTGCCCTTCATTCAAGCCACGCGTCATAGCATTGAAGAAACAATCGCCGTCGGCAGGAATCTCGACGATCTCTTCGCCCAGCACCACGCTGTAATGATTCTGCGCCGTTCGACGCAACACCACATCGGTGTCTGCTCGATCCGGATGGCCATCCATTGGAAAAATGGTTTCGTCCTGCCCAGGGCTATAGCGCACCGACCAGACACGCTCAGGCGTCAACTCATCGATGATCAACAGGCTACGGTTCTGTGGCCAACTCGCCAGACGCGTCATGATCGACGGGACCAGGTCCATGACCTGGGTGTTCCAGGTACCCGGGGTCCGAATCGAAGCGGCAACGGTAGAGAGCGCCATGGCCGGGATCTTGGGCTTGGATGGTCCGGGCTGAGGCGATGAGTCCGCCGGTCGTTTACCGCCTCCCCGACCAAATCCCACGGTGCGCCATTCTCCGTCCGACATTCGCGCCACCGTACTTCTCATGACGCCGCTGGAGCGGATGTTCAACCCTGTCAGCGGATCGACGAGCACGGCCTCGGTGGCGTTCAGCTTCGTCTGGTCGTGCACGCGGAACACCGTGCCATCGGGTTGGCGTACGTACACGGGGCGGGCTATCACGCGACCTGTCGCCACGTCGCTGACCGTCGCACGATAGAAGCCCCGGGCGTCCGCTGCCAGACCTTGTATCACCGAGGTATCCGCCACGGCATAACGGCCGTAGATCGCGCTATCCAACGGCAATCCGGTCAGCGCCTCCTCCGGACTCTGGCGTGCCGTCACCGCGCGGAAAAACGACTGGCTTCGCGTGGGCACCGCCACGCCTGCGGACAGGCGCCATCCGCCGTGGTTCGCTATGGTGTGCACCAGCGCCAGGGTTCTCAAGTTCAGCGGAATGGCCCCGGTCCTGAATATCAGCAAACCGGTCTTGATGGCGCTCTTGAGCATGTGGATACCGGGCGCCAGGAACAGCCCGGCCAGCTCCAGGACAATCTCGATCACCATCTGTCCGAACCGGCCATAGGTTTGATGGCGAACATCCCGGTTGCTGTTGGAGCGGTGATCGGCATGGGCGCTGTGAAAGTACACGTGCGCTCGATGCAGCGCCTCGAACAGGTCGTCGGTGATCAACGCGCCGCGAATCAACGGACGACCACCCTGCTGCCCCAGTGTCCGCTTGATTTCCGCCGGGTTGCTGGTGGAAATGCGTGCCCGGAAATATTCTTGCCAGTCCTCACGGGGCAACAGCTGCGCAATGCCATCGCTCAGATCGGCAAACTCATGGAAGTCTTCCCCCTCGGGCGCATCCGGGAAATAAACGCCAACGGTGCCCTTGATATCCGGCCCCGCCTGATCGGAAAAGATCAGCGCGCCATCGATGCTGGTCGCATTGCTCTGCCTGGCCTGCTGCCCGCCCGCCGCCATGCTGCCACCCAGCAAAAGACCGTAGACATGAACCGCGCGCCCCATGACCGGCGCGCGGTGCCTGGCTGATGGCGAGCGCAGGACGGCGTCGAGCCAGAGGGCGAGCTTCTTTGCCGGTTTCGGAGGATTGAAAGCCTTATCGATCAGGCTGGCCTTGAACACCTCGTCGCCCTTGAGCGAGGCCTCGTAGCCTTTGAATTTCAAATTGGCGAGGTACGCGGTCTGCCAAGTCTTTTTATAGTCCGGTTTATTCATCTCCTCCTTGAGCATGGCTTGATAACTGCCACCGGCATCGATGCTCGTCACCATCCGCGCGAGTTCGCGCCCGGTCAACGTGATGAAATAGCCGTTGGCCGGATTCCGGATGCGTTGGCCGTCCCCATCGACCAGGTAAACGCTCAACACTTCGCGCATGCCGTTCGGGTATTGAGCCGGGCGCAGGTTGTCGAGCAACAGTTGGGTCAGGCTGGTGCTGCGCGACTGCCTTGGATTGGCGCGTTGGCCATAGAAAAACGTGACCAGGCTCTGGTCAGGGTCGGGATCGATGCCGGGGTGCACGGTTTTTTTCAGGTACTCCTTGACCTTCTGGCGGGTGAACTGCAACAAGGTCTGGATATCGCTACTGCCCAACTGATAGGCCGCCTCCAAGACCTGGGTTTCCAGGCTGCGATAGGTCGATTTCTCCGTACGCGTGGCGGTCTTGTAGAAATCGCCACGGCTGTTTTCAACCAGGATTTCCTGACGGACCGCCAGCGGCCCGGCCAGCGACAACATGGGCAAGTCCAGCGCATCCTCAACGTTCAGGGCAAAAGCGGTCAAAGCGACCGTCTCGTTTCCCGGAGCATTCAAATACCTTTCCAGGGCGGTGCTTTGAATCTGCAACAGGTCATCTGCCGCCACTTCAAACACAGACCCGGACAATTCAGAGGCAATATCCCGGATCGCACGTTTCTGCCCTTCGTAGATGGGGCTCACTTTATTGATCAGGTCTTGGACAGAACTGAATCGCCGTATTCCGCCTTCCAGGGAGTACAGGAACAGATAGGGTTGATCGGTCCGTTTGATCACCATCGCCGCCGGCCATTTTTTCGGCGCTGCAGTGCCCATATCGAGCATGACGGCGTACACATGGGGAATCGGGGCCCGCAGCAAGCGGTTTCTGTCGGCCATGGAAGGATGGGTGGTGATGAGGTCCAACAGGCGATCTTCCTCAGCCTGCCGGGTTCGTGCGTCCGGGCTCGATTGGGTGCCTGGATCGCGATCGATTTTGTACAGGTCGAAGAGATGCAAGAAACGTCGTGAAAGCAGATGAGCGAGTGCCGCGTGCGTGGTGGACGCCGGGGTTGGCGTATCGAGAACGTCTGCGCCGCTGCTGTTACGGAAGCGCGTGAGATCGTCGCGCCATTGCTGTTTCAATTCTTCATTGCCGGTGGGCTGGGCGATATAGAACACGGCCTCCAGGGTCGCCGCCGTTTTCGTGTCCAATGGGCTGGCGAAGACGCTGTCGGCCTCTTCCACCGAGTCTGGGCGGCTGAAGAACCCTACGCCGCCGACCGTATAAGTGGGCGGTGTATCCGACACCAGGCAGTCCAGCATCACGTCGGAAAAACGCTGCGACGAGGTCAATGAACGGCTGCCCGTCGCGTCAACAGTAAAGTGGTTCACGTACCAATGATCCGGGTCGATGTCTTGAAGCAGCGATCCACGGAATTTTTTCTGCGGGATCTTCGCCTTGATCCGGCTGGCCAGCAGATTCTTGAGCACCGAGTCGAACGTTGGAAGAGCGGCAAACAAGCGCGCCAGTTTCACCTGATTGGTGTCCAGCAACGCCAATTGCCTGGCCTGTTCCTTTTCACGGGCACCGAGCAGATTGCCCTGGGCATCCACCTCAGTCATGACGGGCTGGCCGATGCCCTGGTAGCCGGGTGCAATGCCGGCGCGCAATTGCTGCAGGACGTCTGGCGCAAGAGCCTTGCCGTTGGCCCGCAGTGCCGAGAAGTCCAGGGACATGTGACTGATGTGGGGATAAATCCAGCCCTCGCGGGGGGAGTGACCAGAGGAAGATCCGCGGCTTTGATGAGCGATCAGAAAGCCTTGGGTCACGGCGTCACGCAAAGGCACCGAGGTGCTCTGGGTGACGGCGGCCGAGTCGATAGTCTCGACTTCTTGATACGTGACGTTGACCTGTGTATCGCCGGTCAGGCCCCATTGACCTAGCCATTGATCGGCGAATACATGCGGTTGAAAGCGAACCCCGTTGGCCAACAGGCTGATGGGTTTCAAGCGCGCGGCAGGAAGAGGCGACGGCGCGCTAGGTTCATGTTCGGAGAAGACAGGCATTGAAGTGTCCCGGTTGTGATGAGGACTGGGACCCTATCGCGCCGTTCGACCGGAAATGACATACATATGTATAGGAGTGGCTGGCGGGCTCGGAGAAAAGCGTAAGGCGGGATGTCCTCGCCACAAAGGCAGTCCAGTGCGTCTCAATGGATGCAGGCGGCAGCTTCTACTTTTGTGGCGAGGGGATTCATCCCCGCTGGGCTGCGCAGCAGCCCCAAAGACGCTGAATGCAATCAACCTGACACACCTCAGCGGCAGGTTTCAGGGCTGCTGCGCAGCCCAACGGGGATGAATCCCCTCGCCACAGGGGTACCGTGTCCCCGGCCCAAACAGGTGATTCCATCGGTTCAGGGTAGCTGTTGCGCCAACACCGCAATATGCTCCGGCCCGATCCCGCAGCAGCCGCCCAAATGGCTCGCCCCGCGCTTCTGCCAGTCAGCCGCCCACTGCAGGTACCCCGGTGGATCGAGGTCTTCGCGCAACGGATCCAGCCCGTCGTTGGCCGTCGCTTCCTTCGGTTGCGGCGGGAAGGCGTTGGCGTACGCACCGATGTGGATCTTCACGCCCAGGCGCTCGAAGGTGTCTCGCGCCGCATCAATGGCCGCGCCGATCACTTCCGGCTGGCTGCAGTTGAACAGCAGGGTCTCGACGCCCAGCTCGGCCGCGACCGCCGCCGCGTCCGCCACCGGTTCGCCGGAGCGCAGGCGCGGCACTTCGTCGGTGTCTTCATCTTTCAGCGTGAACGACAGCCAGAACGGCTTGCCGTCCTGCGGCAGCCCGGCGTGAATCGCCCGCGCTTCGACGGTAGAGCTTTGGGTCTCGGCCAGCCACAAGTCGACATGAGGCGCCAGGCCGGTCACCAGGGGGGCCAACAGTTCACTGGCGCGGGAAGCATCGAAAAGATCGGGGCGATAGGAACCGAACAACGGCGGCAGCGACCCGGCCACCCGTACCGTCTTGCCCGAAGCCTGCACCGCCCGCCGCGCCAGCTCTCCAGCCAGGGCGGCCAGCGCCTGGCCTTCCGCGGCGAAACGCGCCTCGCCAATATGGAACGGCACCACGGCATAACTGTTGCTGGTGATCACGCTGGCGCCGCTGGCGATGTAAGCCGCGTGCACCGCCTCTACCGCCTGGGGCGCTTCGCTCAAGGCCAGGGCCGACCACTCGGGTTGCCGGAACGGTGCGCCACGGCGTTGCAGTTCGCGGCCCATGCCGCCATCGAGAATGACTGTCGTTGCTGCGCCCATATGCGATTCACTCATAAGCTTATGAAAAATACTCACTACCGGAGTTGTTCTTATAACTATTTAATACGCACCATTCAGTTCACTACAACTTATTTTTCTACCCCAGGGATCTCACGTGAAATTACAACCATTGCTGGCCCTGGGCCTGACTCTACTGGCCGCCTCGTCGCAGGCGTTCGCCGGCGCCACGCTGGATCGCATCGAACAGAAAAAAGAACTGGTCGGCGTGTTGATGGAAAGCTATCCGCCCTTCTCGTTCCTCAACGATCAGAACCAGCTCGACGGTTTCGACGTCGACGTGGCCAAGGCCGTGGCGCAGAAACTGGGCGTGAAGCTGCGCCTGGAAACCCCTTCCTGGGACGTCATCGCGGCCGGGCACTGGAGCGGGCGCTATGACATCTGCATCTGCTCCATGACCCCGAGCAAGGCCCGCGCCGAAGTCTTCGATTTCCCGGTGCAGTACTACGCCTCCCCAGCCGTCATCGTGGTCAACGCCAAGGATGACCGTATCCACGGCGCCAAGGACTTGAGCGGCAAGAAAGTCGGCCTCACCAGCGCCTCCAGCTATGAAAGTTACCTGAACAAGAACCTGGTGATCGAAGGCGCCGAGGATACCCAACTGAGCTATCCCTTCGAGGACGTGCAGGTCGCCCCGTACGATACCGATAACGTGGCGTTCCAAGACCTCGGCCTGGGCGCCGGGGTGCGCCTGGACGCGGTGTTGACCAACCTGGTGACCGCACAGCCGCGCCTGACCGAAGACAAGCGCTTCAAGCTGGCCGGCGAACCGCTCTATTCCGAACCGAACTCGGTGGCCATCGAAAAAGGCGATGCCCAGTGGGACAACAAGGTGCGTGAAGTCTTCGCCCAGTTGAAACAAGACGGCACCTTGAGCAAACTCTCGCAAAAATGGATCGGCGCCGACATCACCCAATGACTTCTTTTCCACCCCCTCAGCCACCGCCAACGGTGGCTGAGTCTCGCCTGCAAAAAATCTTCGGTTTTCGCACCCGGTTGTACCTGACCTGGGCGACGATGCTGGTGCTGTTCGCGAGTTTCTTCCTGAGCTTCGACCTGAAGTTCTCCATCATCCTCGACAAACTGCCGAACCTGCTGGGCGTGCACCTGGCGCCCAATGGCTTTTTGCAGGGCGCGGTGCTGACGTTGTTCCTGTGCCTGTGCTCGATCGTCGCGTCGTCACTGCTGGGCTTCATCACCGCCCTGGCGCGGCTGTCCAGCAGCGCGGTGGCGTTCGGCATTGCCAGTTTCTATGCGTCATTCTTTCGCGGCACGCCGCTGCTGATCCAGATCCTGCTGATCTACCTGGGCCTGCCCCAACTGGGCGTGGTCCCGGGCGCCATCGCCGCCGGGATCATCGCGCTGTCGCTGAACTATGGCGCCTACCTGAGCGAAATTTTCCGCGCCGGCATCCTCGGCGTCCCCCACGGCCAACGCGAAGCCTCCCTCGCCCTGGGCCTGAGCGAAACCGTGATCTTCTGGCGCGTCACCCTGCCCCAGGCCATGCGCACCATCATCCCGCCGACCACCAACCAGTTCATCTCGATGCTCAAGGATTCCTCCCTGATCTCGGTGATGGGGGTTTGGGAAGTGATGTTCCTGGCGCAGTCCTATGGTCGTTCCAGCTATCGCTATATCGAGATGCTGACGACGGCGGCGATCATTTATTGGTTGATGTCCATTGCGTTGGAGCTGATCCAGGCGCGGATGGAGCGGCATTATGGGAAGGCGTATCTCAAGCGCAGCTGAGAAACCACGGCTGGTCAAATCGACATTTCCGAGGATGCTGTAGGGCAAAGCTCTCTGTCATGGAAGCCAGCACGACGATACGCTGCCCCCCCGACCCGCAGCCTACAGATTCGATCTGTCGTGTCTTGCCGACGGCCAGGAGATGGCTGGCATCGCCCTCCCGGCTGAATTTTTAAAGTGCGGACTCCTTTAATGAGAGGCCGCATTCGATGTCTATCCAACACCTATACCCACCCCAACGCCTGGCCCTGACAATCGCCCTGGTGCTCGGTTGCGCCGACGTTTCGATGGCAGGGCAACCTGCTGATCCGCCCGTCGTCCCCAAGACAACAGCCGACTTGCAAGCTCAACTCAAAACGTTCGCCGAAGCAGTGGATACCACATCGCCCAAAGTCACCAAGCCCCACAAAGGCGTAGAGAAACTGGATGACACCAACGATCTGGCCCTCGTCGGCGGACGCGGGAAGTTCAACGGCGCTGTTGATGGTGGCGGAGGAACCAACATGCTGCGATTGGAAGCCAGCAAAGGTGGAAAATTGGAAGGAGCCCATAACTTTGAGGCTTTGCATGTTGCAAAAGGCGAATGGGAACACACCGGGAATTTCACTGGCTGGGGAGTGATCGAGCCGGAAACCACGTTGATCAACACCGGCCATATCGACGGACAAATCGGGGTTCTCGGTACATTCGATAACAAGGGCGTTGTCGCCAACAACGTGATCGTCGAGCAAGACGCAGGCATGAGCAACTCAGGTGCCGTGAATGGCGCAGTCCATGTACTTGAGAAGGCCAGCTTCAGCGGCAACGGATCTGTAGGGTTCCTGAGCGTGGCAGGCCAGCTGAAGGTCGGTCCTGAAGTCGGTGCACCCTCGATCAGCGGAAACCTTGAACTGTTTAAAGGCGCTGAATTGATCTACGGCATCGATGCTGCGGGCGCCAGCGCCACGGTCAATGTCGCAGGCACTGCGACGCTGAACGATGCGACCCTGAGAATCGACGCCGTACAGGTTGAGGACATGGGCACAAGCGAGCACACCGTGATCCGTGCGAAGCAGATCGAGGGGGCGTTCGGCACGATCATCAACAATCTCCCCTTCATGACCGCGACCCCGCACTACAGCGGGACGGAGGTTGGCCTGACGTATGCGCGCAATGGCGTTCCACTCAACGCTGCAGCAAAGAACGAAAATGCAGAAAGACTCGCCGGCAGTATCAAAGAACCACAAACGGCCACGCCACTGCCGCCCAAGCCTGTCGACAATGGAGCGGCTGCTGAGGCACCTACAACCCAAGCAAAAGTCGATGATCCGGCACAACGTCCCCGCCAAGCGTCGCCAGTCGTCAGCATTGAACCGAAACCCACCAGCCTGCCGCACAACATCCCCGTCGCGAAACCCAACGCCGCCATCAACGCCCTGCTCGGCAGCAACCTGGTCACCGCCGCCGATGGCCTCGACCAGTTGAGCGGCTACGACACCGCCGACCTGGGCAACGCTACCCTGAGCAGTGTCACGCCCATCAGCACCGGCATGCTCGCGGCCATGGGCCAGAACACTCCGCAGGGCGCCCATGGCAATGGGCAGGTCTGGGTCCAGGCCATCGGCAACAGTGGCCGCGTCGGCAGGCATCTGGACGATTACGCGCTAAAGCACTCGACAACAGGTTTGCTGTTGGGAACCGACTGGGCGATCAACCCGACTTGGCGCCTGGGGATCATCGGCGCCAAGAGCGAGACGCGGCTGGACGGTCATCGATTCGAGGGCCGGCTCGACAGTTGGCATGTCGGCGCCTATGCCCTGCGTCAGGATGGGCCGCTGGCGCTACGCCTGGGCGCGGTGTATGGCGATCACGACGGCAGCACCAAGCGCCACGTGGCTTTCAACGGTTTCAGCGATCGACTCAAAGGTCGTTACGACGCCAACACGCAGCAGGTCTTCGGGCAAGTCGGCTACAACCTGGACATTGGGCATTTCGATATCGAGCCCTACGTCCAAGTGGGCTACCAGCGCTACCAACGCGATCACTTCACGGAGAAAGGTGGCGACGCCGCGTTGCGGTACAACAGCCAGGCACAGGAAAACTACACCAGCGAGCTGGGCCTGCACCTCGCCCGCCCCTTCGTTCTGGACCAGGGAGCGCGGTTGACGCCACGCCTGAATGTCGGCTGGAAACACCTCTATGGCGACGTCCGAGGCAGCTCCCGTCAACGTCTGGTCGACGGCGGCATGACCTATACCGTCGAGGGCATCGAGCTGGACCGGGACAGCTTGCTGCTGGAAGCCGGACTGGACCTGGCCGTTTCGCCACGACACACATTGGGGGTGAGCTACAAAGGTGAAACCGGCCAGGACAACCGCAACGGTGCGCTGATGGGGCAGTGGCGGATGATGTTCTGACAGGCAAAAAAAAGGGGAGCACATGCCCCCCCGAGGTTAAAACGGTGTATCGAGACTGTTAAATCAGCCTTCGATCTCGATCAGGATCTCGCCCGGATTGACCCGGTCGCCCTTGACCACATGAATCGCGGTGACCTTGCCGGCGATGGCCGCCTGCACTTCGGTTTCCATCTTCATGGCTTCGGTGATCAGGACGGCCTGACCGGCCTTCACCACATCGCCCTCCTTGACCAGCACATCGACGATGTTGCCGGGCATGGTGGTGCTGACGTGGCCCGGCGCAGTGGCTTGCTTGCGCTTGCTGCTGCCGCCGCCGACAAATTCATTGAGCGGTTCGAACACGACCTCTTCGGGCATGCCATCGATGGACAGGTAGAAGTGACGCTTGCCTTCGGCCTTGACGCCCACCCCGGTGATGTCGACGCGGTAGGTTTCGCCGTGAACGTCGATGACGAACTCGGTCGGCACGCCTTCACCGCCCACCGAGCTCACGCTACCCGCCTCAGGGATCGGCAAGAGCACTTCCGGAGTCAAGGTGCCGGCTTCGCGCTCTTCCAGGAACTTGCGACCGATGTCCGGGAACATGGCGTAGGTCAGTACGTCCTCCTCGGACTTGGCCAGCGCACCGATTTCACCACGCAGCTTGGTCATTTCCGGCTTGAGCAAATCGGCCGGACGCACATCGATCACGTCTTCGCTGCCGATGGCCTGGCGACGCAATTTCTCGTTCACCGAACCTGGCGCCTTGCCGTAGCCGCCCTGCAGATAGAGCTTCACTTCGTTGGTGATGGTCTTGTAGCGCTCACCGGCCAACACGTTGAAAAACGCCTGGGTACCGACGATCTGCGAGGTCGGGGTCACCAGCGGCGGGAAGCCGAGGTCTTCGCGCACCCGCGGGATTTCCGCCAGCACTTCATTCATCCGGTTCAGCGCGCCCTGCTCTTTCAACTGGTTGGCGAGGTTGGAGATCATCCCGCCCGGTACCTGGTTGACCTGGACGCGGGTGTCCACCGCGGTGAACTCGCTTTCGAACTGGTGGTATTTCTTGCGCACCGCGTAGAAGTACAGGCCGATTTCCTGCAACAGTTCCAGGTCCAGGCCGGTGTCGAACTCACTGCCTTTAAGGGCCGCAACCATCGACTCGGTACCGGGATGGCTGGTGCCCCAGGCGAAACTGGAGATCGCGGTGTCGATGTGATCGGCACCGTTTTCGATCGCCTTGAGCTGGCACATCGCAGCCAGGCCGGCGGTGTCGTGGGAGTGGATAAAGACTGGCAGCGACTGCTCGCTCTTCAGCGCCTTGACCAGCTCGCCAGTGGCATAGGGGGTCAGCAGGCCGGCCATGTCCTTGATCGCCACCGAGTCGCAACCCATGGCTTCCATTTGTTTGGCCTGGGCCACGAACGCATCGATGGTGTGCACCGGGCTGGTGGTGTAGGCGATGGTGCCCTGGGCATGCTTGCCGGCGGCCTTCACCGCTTCGATGGCGACCTTGAGGTTACGCACGTCGTTCATCGCATCGAAAATACGGAACACGTCGATGCCGTTGACCGCCGCTTTTGCCACGAACGCCCTGACCACGTCATCGCTGTAGTGGCGATAGCCCAGCAGGTTCTGGCCACGCAGCAGCATTTGCAGACGGGTGTTGGGCAGCGCCGCGCGCAGTTGGCGCAGGCGTTCCCACGGGTCTTCCTTCAGGAAGCGTACGCAGGCATCGAATGTCGCGCCGCCCCAGACTTCCAGCGACCAATAGCCGACTTTGTCGAGCTTGTCGCAGATCGGCAGCATGTCTTCGGTGCGCATGCGGGTGGCAAGCAGCGATTGGTGGGCGTCGCGCAGGATTGTGTCGGTAACAAAGATCTTCTTGGACATGGTCATACTTTCCTTACAGGCCTGCGTGGGCGGCAATGGCGGCGGCGATGGCCAGGGCCAGCTCTTCGGGTTTGCGCTTGATCGAGTAGTTGGTCAGTTCCGGATGGCTTTCCACGAAGCTGGTATTGAACTGGCCGCTGCGGAATTCCGGATTGCGCAGGATCTCCTGGTAATACGCTGCGGTCGTCTTGACCCCCTGCAGGCGCATGTCATCCAGGGCTCGCAGGCCACGGTCCATCGCCTCTTCCCAAGTCAACGCCCAGACCACCAGTTTCAGGCACATCGAATCGTAGAACGGCGGAATGGTGTAGCCGGTGTAGATCGCCGTGTCGGTGCGCACACCCGGGCCGCCAGGGGCGTAGTAGCGGGTGATCTTGCCGAAGCTGGGCAGGAAGTTGTTTTTCGGGTCTTCGGCGTTGATACGGAACTGCAACGCAAAACCCCGGTGCACGATGTCTTCCTGCTTGACCGACAGTGGCAGCCCGGACGCGATACGGATCTGTTCGCGAACGATGTCGATACCGGTGATTTCTTCGGTGATGGTGTGTTCCACCTGCACCCGAGTGTTCATCTCCATGAAGTACACCTCGCCTTCGGCGAGCAGGAACTCCACGGTGCCGGCATTCTCGTAGCCCACGGCCTTGGCCGCGCGCACCGACAGGTCGCCGATGTAGGCGCGTTGCTCGGGCGTCAGTTGCGGGCTGGGCGCGATCTCGATCAGTTTCTGGTTGCGGCGCTGGATCGAGCAGTCACGTTCGAACAGGTGCACCACGTTGCCGAAACTGTCCCCCAGGATCTGCGCTTCGATATGCTTGGGATTGACGATGCATTTTTCCAGGAACACTTCCGCCGAACCAAACGCCTTGGTGGCTTCGGAAATGACCCGCGGGAAGGCCTGTTCGAGTTCTTCGCGGCTGTTGCAGCGACGGATACCACGACCGCCGCCGCCGGACGTGGCCTTGAGCATCACCGGGTAACCGATCCGATCACCTTCGGTCAGCGCTTCTTCAATGCCCGATACGTTGCCTTCGGTGCCGGGCGTGACCGGTACACCGGCCTTGATCATGCTGCGGCGCGCTTCGGTCTTGTCGCCCATGCGGCGAATCACTTCCGCCGACGGACCAATGAATTTGATGCCGCGTTCAGCGCAGATGTCTGCCAGTTCGGCGTTTTCCGAGAGAAAACCGTAGCCGGGGTGCAAGGCATCACAGCCGGTTTCCACTGCCAGGTTCACCAGTTTGCGCGGGTTCAGATAGCCGGCCAGCGGATCGGCGCCAATGCTGTGGGCCTCGTCCGCACGCTTGACATGCAACGCATGGCGGTCCGCGTCGGAGTAGACCGCGACCGAGCGAATGCCCATCTCGGCGCAGGCGCGCACGATTCGAACGGCAATTTCACCACGGTTGGCGATCAGGATCTTTGTTATCAATTGGAGGTTCCCTTGAGCCGGTGATACCACGGCCTGGGGTCCAGGCCGACGCGTGACCAGATGTAACAATTGGTCGCAGCACCACACTAGTCCTGGCTGTTGATTAACAAAAATGAATATTTATTGGGTCATGCATAAGCAAAGACTTATAGTTGTGCTAATCGTCCCGGTCGAGAGTGCTTAGAAAATGCGTAAGTCATTGATGCGTATGACATTGCGTCAATTGCAGATTTTCAACGAGGTGTGCGACCTGAGGTCCTACAGCCGTGCAGCTGATGAAATGTCTCTCACACAACCGGCCGTTAGCCTACAGATTCGATCCCTTGAAGAGCTGATTGGCCAGCCACTGTTTGAGTATGTAGGCAAAAAACTCTACATGACCGAGGCCGCCGAAGCACTGCAACGCGCCAGCCGGGACATCTTCGGGCGCCTGGAAAACCTCGATATGCAGCTCTCGGACATGCAGGGCTCACTGCAAGGCCAATTGAAGCTGGCGGTGGAGTCCAGTGCCAAGTACTTCGTCCCGCACCTGTTCGCCGCGTTCAAGCGCCAGCATCCGGAGGTCAACCTGAACCTCACGGTGGTCAATCGCGGCCAGGTCATCCGTCGGCTCTCGGACAACCGTGACGACTTGGTGATCATGTCCATGGTGCCTCAGGACATGGGGTTGGAATTCCTACCGTTCCTCAACAATCCGATCGTGGCCGTAGCACCGCCGGATCATCCGCTGTGCCACATGGGCCCGCTGCGCTTGCAGGACCTGGAGCCCTATACGCTGCTGTTGCGCGAACCGGGGTCCGGCACGCGACTGGCCTGCGAGGAGTACTTCAAGGAGAAACGGGTGCATTTCACCCAGACACTGGAAGTGGCCTCGGCGGAGGCCCAGCGCGAGTGCGTGGTGGCCGGGCTGGGCGTGGCACTGTTGACGCGCCACGCCGTGAGCCGGGAATTGTCGTCCGGCGCACTCATCGAGCTGCCGGTGGAGGAGTTGCCGCTGTATCGCAGTTGGTGCCTGGTGCAGGCCCGGGCCAAACGCCTGTCACCGGTGGCTCACGCCTTCCTGGCATTCGTTCGCGGTGAGCGCGCTCAGATCATCGGCCTGGTTGAGCGTTTCGACGGGAAGCCGCCGGCGTTGCCTGCCAGTAATTGAACTCTGCCGCGTCAGGAAATTCGCTGATTTCGGCCAGGAGCTGGCGCTGTTCATAGCGGTCTTCGATGGCACGACGGAACGCCATGCGGCGCTGGTCTTCCTGCTGACGACGGGTTTTGACGGCGCTGCGTTCTTCGTAGGACTGGGTCATGTCGAGACTCCCAAGACGTATACGGGAGCTTTACGATGACGGCGCGGGATGACGGTTTGGCGGCGCGTGCGTTACAGAACGATGAATTCGGGTCGGATGACACCCTGTGGCGAGGGAGCTTGCTCCCGCTGGGTTGCGAAGCGACCCCGAACGATTATCCAGACACAGCAGGTTTGCGACTGCTGCGCAGCCGAGCGGGAGCAAGCTCCCTGCCACAGAAGCCCCAGGACCAGGGCTCAGTCATCCAACGCCTTCACCGACTTGGGCGACAGCCGCAAGCTGCGCAGGCTGCGCTTCACACTCTTGAGGTGGTTGACCAGGCTTGGACCACGAGCCATGGCGACGCCCATCGCCAATACGTCAATCACCACCAGGTGGGCAATGCGCGAGGTCAGCGGCGTGTAGATCTCGGTGTCTTCATGCACGTCGATGGCCAGGTTCACCGTGGACAGTTCCGCCAATGGCGTCTGGCTCGGGCACAAGGTGATCAGTGAAGCGCCGCTTTCGCGCACCAGGTTCGCGGTGATCAGCAAGTCCTTGGAACGCCCCGACTGGGAAATGCAAATCGCCACATCGGTGGGTTTCAAGGTCACCGCTGACATGGCCTGCATGTGCGGGTCGGAATAGGCTGCAGCCGTCAGTAGCAACCGGAAGAACTTGTGCTGGGCATCGGCTGCTACCGCGCCCGACGCGCCGAAGCCATAAAACTCGACACGCTGGGCCTGGGACATGGCCGTGACGGCTTTTTGCAACGCCACCGGGTCGAGCTTCTCGCGAACCTCCATCAGCGTATGCAGGGTCGTGTCGAAGATTTTCAGGCTGTAGTCCGCCACTGAATCGTCTTCGTGGATCGCAAACTGACCGAAGCTCGCACCGGCGGCGAGGCTTTGCGCCAGCTTGAGTTTCAGGTCCTGGAAACCCGAGCAACCGATGGCCCGGCAGAAACGCACGATGGTCGGTTCGCTGATGCCGACGCTGTGGGCAAGATCGGCCATGGAGCTATGCATCACGGCCGCCGGATCAAGCAGTACGTGATCGGCGACTTTCAGCTCCGACTTGCGCAGCAAATGGCGTGACTGGGCGATGTGTTGCAACAGGTTCAAGGGGCTGGACTCTTGTTATGGGCAGGTGCTGGGATGTAGCAAGCTTGTAGTTATACTACAAGAATTGGCTTTTTGCCTGCCCCAATACGTAACCGGGTTAGCCTGCTACCCCTTGTTTTCGCGGAGAACGAGCCATGTAGCCACCCAGGAAGGCTCTGATGCGCGAGAAACCTCACTCATCCCTGAACCAGAGGCCTCCGAAAGTGGCTGACTGGTTAGGGAAACGCTGGAAAGACTTCCAAATTGGGTGAAGCACTTGTCTCACACGCACCGAACGGTTGAATTGCGATGAACCAGAGGGTGGTGCGCAAACGGCAATTGAGCCCAGTCGAGGCGCGTCTCACTTGCTCGACCAACTTAAAATGCTGCCCGCCGCCTATCAATCACACAAAACCCACCTCCCAAATAATATTATTTCCGCTGATTTTTTCCGTTTATCAAACGCATTAAACCCACCTGCCTCGTTCACAAAACAGCTGCGTTTACTTAAACCTCAGATTCTGTTACACAAACTCACCCTCGCATTGATAGTGCTTTTCATTTTGTCTTGCTAGCATAAAAATTCCTTACCTTACTCAAAAATTTAATAAACACCAAACAGAAGACTGATAATGGAATACAAACACATATACCTTGCAGGGCTTTTTTTTCTCAACACTCAAGCTTTTGCTGTGTCTCAAGAATTTTGCCCGGAAGCACAAAATATTCATCTTACAGGCGCATACTATTCGGCCGAAGGTGGATGGTTAGGCCAAGCACAAACAGGTGACAATAGTCCATTGCAGCGCTTTGTCGGCGGTATCTACCAGCCCAAGGATGGCTCTTCCAGCCCAACGGGTGGACATATAGCGAGGTGTACCTACACGACCCAAAACGGCAACGAGGTCAATCTACTATACCCACTGAACGCACAGGGAAAAACTGCAGTGGTAAAGCTTGAAAAACTGGAAAACTGGAAAACCGCAGAAGGTTATTTCGGAACAACTATCTATGAGTGCACAACCCAAGCGAAAGGAGCCTGTGCGTTCTCCCGACTCGAAGAATAAACCGCTAACCAAGGGGCTTACCTGCGGTGAGATGCAACTGCCTTGCACCTCACCGCAGGTACACGTTTAAAATTACTGGGAGCTCTTTCACAAGTCTAATTCGGGCGAAACCAACTTATTAGCAGCAGAGAACCACGGACCATTTAGTTCCGCTCAAGCAACAATATTCAAACAGTAGAAACAAGCCCCCTCCTGACAACCAACTTTCGCTTACAATATCAACCACAACAACCCTCACCACTCTCAGTCAAATCCGATATATTGGCCTCGCAGGACGCAATCAACTTAACGTACAGGAGTTACCCACTATGAGCATTACTACTAAAGATTGGACCGCACAAATTGACCGTATGCCCGGCGCCGCTTCGTTCCGCGTCTATGGATCGGTAGAGGTATCGAACAGTGGCATCACACCAAAGTTGGTACTGAGTGAAACACAAGACAAATCCTTCGATCTACGCCTGGATTTGCAACTGGAACAAAGTGATGAAGTTGCACTGCAAGTTATCACGCACAAACAGGTCGAATACAAAGTGCTTGGCGACTCGAACGTAACCGGAGTCAGCATCTTCTTCAACAATCAACTCGTTCATCACATTGATGAAGTCATGATTACCCATTAATACCTCATCATGTTCCCGTCGGAGCGACACCGTGCGTGCCACTCCGACGGGACGTTTCACTCCTGGCGTTGCTCCCGCAGCAGTTGGGCCAGGCCCTCGGCCTCGACCGGCCGGCTGATGAGATAGCCCTGGACCTCGTCGCATCGCTCGGCTTCCAGGAACTCAAGCTGCCCCTGCCGCTCCACGCCTTCAGCCACAACCTTGAGCGACAAGCCATGAGCCATTGCAATGATTGCCCGGGTAATTGCCGCATCCACGCTGCCCTCACCCAGCCCGCGAATGAACGCCTGGTCGATCTTCACGTAATCCACCGGGATGCGCTTGAGATAACTCAGGGATGAGTAGCCAGTGCCGAAATCGTCGATCGCCAGCTTGACCCCAAGGTCACGCAATTGCTGGAACGTAGCGATGATGTGTTCAACGCTGTCGAGCAACTGGCTCTCGGTCAGCTCCAGTTCCAAGTATTGAGGGGCCAGACCGGTTTCCTCCAGTACCTGTCGCACCAGGCTGACCAGCTTGCCCTGGCGCAATTGATGCACCGACAGATTGACCGACACCCTGATCGGCGCGAGCCCCTGGCGCTGCCATTCGCATGCCTGCCAACAAGCCTGGCGCAATACGAATTCGCCGATCGGCCCGATCAACCCGGTCTCTTCGGCCAGGCCAATGAAATCCCCCGGCGGTACCCGACCCATGGCCGGATGATCCCAACGCACCAACGCCTCGGCGGCGTTCAGGCGTCCGGTCGCCAGGCACAGTTTTGGCTGATAAAAAACCTTCAGTTGCTGCTCTTCCAAGGCCTTGCGCAGCTGATTCTCCAGTTGCAGGCGCTCCAGCGTGCTGGCCTGGAGGCTGTCGGTGTAGAACTGGAAATTGTTGCCGCCCAAATGCTTGGCATGTTGCATGGCCATGTTCGCCTGGCTGACCAGCATGGCAACTTCTCGCGTGTTGTCGGGCAACAGGCTGATGCCGATCGAGGCACTGAGCACCAGTTCATGGCCCTCTATGGTCAGTGGCACACGCAGCTTGGCGGCCAGCCGAGTCGCCACCCGCGCCAGGCTCGAAAGGTTGCCATAGGCATCGAACAACACCGCAAACTCATCGCCCGATAGCCGCGCGATGGTATCCGCCTCGGGCAGCGCATTGATCAGGCGTCGTGCCATTTTCTGCAGCAACTGGTCGGCGATGTCATGGCCGAGGCTGTCGTTGAGCAACTTGAAACGGTCCAGGTTGATATGCAGCAACGCCAGGCTGCGCCGTCCGCCCTGGCGCACACGCTGATGAGCTTCGTGCAGGCGCTCACGAAACAGCGAGCGATTGGCCAGCCCGGTCAATTCGTCGTAATGGGTCAGGTAGCGCATCCGCTCTTCGGATTCGCGTCGCGCCGAAAGATCGGCGAAGAAGCCCACGATATGACTGACATTTCCCCGCGCATTGCGCACAACGTTCAGTTGCAGCCATTGCGGATACAACTCGCCGTTGGCCCGCGCCTCCACCAACTCACCCTGCCAGGTGCCGTGCTGCTTGAGCGCTTGGCGAATGATCGGGTAATGCCGGCGCGCGTCGCGACTGCACGGCAGGTCCACCACGTTGCGCCCGAGCATGTCATCGATATTGAAACCGGTGACCCGCGTGAACGCCTGATTGGCAGCGAGTAGTACGTAGTGGGGGTCGAAAATCACGATACCTTCGCTGGCGGCTTCGAACACCGTGGCCGCCAGTTGCCGTTGCTGCTCGAGTTCCTTGCTGGTGCTGATGTCTCGCCGGGTACCGACCATACGCAGCACCCGTCCGCTGACGCTGCGCTCCACAGCCCGACCGCGGTCTTCGATCCAGACCCAGTGGCCATCGCCGTGGCGCACACGGTATTCGATCTGGTAATCCTCGCTGCGGCCCTTGAGGTGTTCGACCAAGGCCCGCTTGAGCGCCGGCAGGTCCTGAGGGTGCAGGCGCGGAGTGAGGTGAGTGAGCATCGCCGTGATGTATTCGGGCTCAAGGCCGAAGAGCTCCTTGAGCTGAGTGTGATGGACTTCGTCAGTCTGCAGGTTCCAATCCCACAACCCCAGCTCACTGGCCTTGAGCGCCAGGGCCAGACGCGCCTCACTCTTGCTCAGGGCCTGGCTGGCGACCTCCAGTTCAAGACTGCGCTGCGCGACCCGCGCCTCCAGGCCAACCTGGGCCGCTCGCAGTTTTTCCTCGGCCGAACGGCGTTGCTCGACCTCCCGGGCCAGCGCGTCGTTGAGCTGGGCACTGCGGGTTTGTGCTTGCTGCAGATGCTCGATCAGCGCCTGGTTCTGGAAGCGCCGCAACAGGCCGCTTTGGATCAAGCGGTTGACTTGCCAGGCGACCACGCTCAGCGAGACCAGCACGATCAGCCCAAGCCAGCCCCACCCGCGTTGCTGCTCGTCGCCGCCCCAGAAGAGGTAGCCGATGGCCGGTAACAGGCAGGGCAAGGTAAAGGACAGGAATGCGGGAAGGCTTACCGCGTAGGCCACGCTGGCCGACAGGGCGGCCGCGCCAATCAGGCCGAACACCCAGGCCTGCTGCTGGAAACTGTCAGCCGGGACCAGCGCGATACCGGCCCCAGCCAGCGTCAGGCCGGTCATCGCCGAGCCCAGCAAAAACATACGCAACCAGATCGGGTGTGCCTGGCGGCTCGGCATCGCCGAATCGAAAGCCGCCACCTGGATCACCCGTAAGGCCACCAGCGACAACAACCAGACGAGCCAGACGCTGACCAGAAAATAGCGCCGCGGCTCCCATAACAGCGCGGCGCAGACCAGACCATTGAGCAGCATGAACAGCGTAGGCAGCAGCGAGCCTTGATACAACAGACGTGTGCGCTCGACCGCCATCTCCATGGCGTACTGCTTGCAGATGACCCGCGGCTCCACACAGGGGCCCGCCGGATCGGAATTGAGGGTCATTGGCACTGTTTTTGTTCTTATTCAGTGGAGCGTGGAGAACCCGAAACAAGCACCGAGCATACACAAGCCACGGGGCATCCCACACTGCCCCAGCTCATAAAAAAACGGAAAAAAGTCGCTGTTTCATTGGGTGGCGACCCTTTCGAGCGAGTCCCGCCAACGCCTGTAGCCCATGACCCACCGGTCATCATCAAGCGGTCTTTTATCGGCTGATGCAAAGCTCGGTTTGCCCGGGATGACGCCGCCCCCTAGAATGCCCCGATGCGCGATGATCTCTCCCTTCTGCTGAACTCCCTCAACGATGCCCAACGTCAGGCCGTAGCTGCCTCCGTGGGTCGTCAGTTGGTCCTGGCCGGTGCCGGCTCCGGTAAAACCCGAGTGCTGGTGCACCGTATCGCCTGGTTGATCCAGGTCGAGAACGCCTCGCCCCATTCGATCCTGTCGGTGACGTTCACCAACAAGGCCGCGGCCGAGATGCGCCATCGCATCGAACAACTGATGGGCATCAACCCTGCCGGCATGTGGGTCGGCACCTTTCACGGCCTGGCACACCGCTTGTTGCGGGCGCATTGGCAGGAGGCCGGGCTGAGCCAGACCTTCCAGATCCTGGACAGCGACGACCAGCAACGTCTGGTCAAGCGGGTAATCCGCGAACTGGGCCTGGACGAGCAGCGCTGGCCGGCCCGCCAGGCCCAATGGTTCATCAACGGCCAGAAAGACGAAGGCCTGCGCCCGCAGCACATCCAGGCCAGCGGCGACTTGTTCCTGGCGACCATGCGCAGCATCTATGAGGCCTACGAGGCGGCGTGCCAGCGTGCCGGAGTGATCGACTTTTCCGAGCTGCTGCTACGGGCGCTGGACCTGTGGCGCGACCACCCAGGCCTGCTGGCCCACTACCAGAAGCGCTTCCGGCATGTACTGGTGGACGAATTCCAGGACACCAACGCCGTGCAATACGCCTGGTTGCGCCTGCTCGCCAAGGGCGGCGACAGCCTGATGGTGGTGGGTGACGATGACCAGTCGATCTACGGCTGGCGCGGTGCCAAGATCGAAAACATTCACCAGTACTCGGCGGACTTCCCGGACGCCGAAGTCATCCGTCTGGAACAGAATTACCGCTCCACCGCCGGCATCCTCAAGGCCGCCAACGCCCTGATCGCCAACAACACAGGGCGTCTGGGCAAGGAATTGTGGACCGATGGCGGCGAAGGCGAAGCGATCAATCTCTACGCCGCCTTCAACGAACACGATGAAGCCCGCTACGTGGTGGAAACCATCGAAAGCGCGCTGAAAACCGGCCTGGCCCGCAGCGACATCGCCATCCTGTACCGTTCCAACGCCCAGTCGCGGGTATTGGAAGAAGCCTTGTTGCGCGAACGGATCCCGTACCGCATCTACGGCGGCCAGCGCTTCTTCGAGCGTGCTGAAATCAAGAACGCCATGGCCTACCTGCGCCTGATCGAAGGACGCGGCAACGACGCGGCCCTGGAACGGGTGATCAACGTGCCAACACGGGGCATCGGTGAAAAAACCGTTGAAGCGATTCGCGATCACGCGCGCCACAGCCACGTGTCCATGTGGGAAGCCATGCGCCAACTGGTCGTCAACAAAGGCATGACCGGTCGCGCCGCTGGCGCCCTGAAGGCCTTCATGGACCTGATCGAGGACCTGGCCGCCAAGTGCGGGGAAATGCCGCTGCACTTGATGACCCAGACCGTCATTGAGCAGTCCGGCCTGATCGCCTACCACGAAGCGGAAAAAGGCGAGAAAGGCCAGGCCCGGGTGGAAAACCTTGAGGAACTGGTCAGCGCCGCGCGCAACTTCGAAAGTACCGAAGAAGACAAAGACCTGACACCGCTGTCGGCCTTCCTGGGTCACGCCTCCCTGGAAGCCGGCGACACCCAGGCCGACGAACATGAAGACAGCATCCAGCTGATGACCCTGCACAGCGCCAAAGGCCTGGAATTCCCCTACGTGTTCCTCGTGGGTATGGAAGAAGGCCTGTTCCCCCACAAGATGAGCCTGGAAGAACCGGGACGCCTGGAAGAGGAACGGCGCCTGGCCTACGTCGGTATCACCCGCGCCATGCAGAATCTGGTACTGACCTACGCCGAAACCCGACGTTTGTATGGCAGCGAGACCTACAACAAGGTGTCGCGCTTCGTACGTGAAGTACCGAAGGGCCTGATCCAGGAAGTGCGGCTGTCCAACAGTGTCAGCCGTCCGTTCGGTGGCGGCCAGCAGCAAAGCACCAGCAGCCTGTTCGGCGGCAGCGACATCCCGGAAACCGGCTTCAGCCTCGGCCAGACCGTACGGCATTCGGTATTCGGCGACGGCGTGATCCTCAACTTCGAGGGTGCCGGCGCCCAGGCGCGGGTGCAGGTGAACTTCAGCGAAGGCAGCAAGTGGCTGATGCTGGGGTATGCCAAGCTGGAAGCGATCTAAAGATTTCGTAAGAAGCACCTTGCTGTGGGAGCAAGGCTTGCCCACGAGGCGGTGGCACATTCAACACAGGTGCGTCAGACCGATCGCTATCGCGGGCAAGCCTTGCTCCCACAAGTATTTCTCCCATCCCACATTAGTTTCCGACCGAACTTATTTACTTTTCCTACAGCCCAAATCGAACAAGCCCTCTTGCGCGGTTGAAGCTGAACCTAACCTGTCACGCAAAAGCCCGAAACACTCTGCCGCTAGCCAGCAACACTTCACCTGTGCAACATGGCCCGCGTGCTATCCACAAATGGGAATGCCTTTATATGAAACGTTTTCTTAGCATCGCCATGGCGCTGTGCATTGGCCTGACGATGGCCATCGACGCCAATGCCGCCAAGCGCTTTGGCGGTGGTAAAAGCTCGGGGGCAGCCCCGACTCACCAGACCAGCCAGATGGCGCCGTCCTCTGCCGCCGGCTCTACCGCTGCCACCGCAGGCGCTGCCGGTGCCGCGGGCGCTGCCACCAAGGCAAGCGGTGCTTCGCGCTGGCTCGGCCCCCTGGCCGGCATCGCCGCCGGTGGCCTGCTCGCCTCCATGTTCATGGGCGACGGCTTCCAGGGCATGCAGATCTTCGACATCCTGATCATGGCGGTCATCGCCTTCCTGGTCTTCCGCTTCATTGCCGCTCGTCGTCGCAAGCAGCAGGAGCAATTCGCTCCAGCCGGCCATGCGCCGATGCAGCGTGAGGTGTTCAACCAGCAGCCTGCTGCCAGTGGTTCGATCTTCGGCGGTTCGGCAGCGCCTGCGGCCGCTCGTCCGGTCATCAATGCGCCGGCCTGGTTCAACGAGCAACGCTTCATCGAAGCCGCGCGCAACCACTTCATGGCCCTGCAGCAGCATTGGGACGCGAACGAAATGGACAAGATCTCCGAGTTCGTGACTCCGCAACTACTGGAGTTCCTCAAGCGCGAGCGGACCGAGCTGGGTGATGGCTTCCAGTCCACCTACATCGACAATCTGCACGTGCAGCTGGACGGCGTCGACGATCGCGCCGACAAGACCATCGCCACCCTGACCTTCAGCGGTGTGTCGAAGGATTCTCGCTTCGACAAGGGCGAAGCGTTCAGCGAAAGCTGGAACATGGAACGTGCCCAGGGCGATGACCAGCCTTGGCTGGTGGCCGGTATCCGCCAGAACGGTTGAACCTTTGCCCGTTTTGCATGTTGAAATAAAAGAACCCCGGCTCAGGCCGGGGTTTTCTATTTCGCGGTTGCATCTATAGCGAGCTACTGTATAAACCGCTCCATATAAAACCGCGCCATCGAGAAAGAGGATCCCCGGACGTGGAAGAAATCATCGAACAATTGCGTGAAGCCAACGAGCCCGTACCGGTCCCGCTGGAGTTGCCCGACGAAGACTTGCTGGTAGAGATCGAAGAGCAGCTGTTCATCGATATTCCATTCGTCTTCAGGGAGTTTTTGCTGACCGTCAGCGATGTCGTCTATGGCAGCCTGGAGCCAGTGACCGTCACCGATCCACAATCCCACACCTACCTGCCGGATGTGGCCGCCAATGCCTGGGATGCCGGTGTCGACCGCAGCCTGATCCCGATATGCCAGGACGGCGACGATTACTATTGCGTCGAAGAAGACGGCACTGTGGTGCTGTGGCAGGCCGACGAAGAGCTGATCGCCGAAGAAACCTGGGAATCGGTCTGGCACTGGGCGCGGGACGTCTGGCTGGAAAGCTGAGCCCCATGGCCGGTCAATGCCCGGACGACTCCTTGTGGTTGTCCAGGGTTTCAAGCAAGGCCACCTGCATCCGCGTATGCAGGCGGATGAACCAGCGCCAGAGCAGTGCCGCCACGGCAGTCGCCACCACGGCGATCAGTACGAGCAACTTGTTGGTCGGCAAAATGCTGGCCGACAAGGCTGCCAACAGCAGGAAAATCACCAGCAACGAGAGAATCGGGATCACTTCGGCGATCACCCGACGCACGCGCTGGGTGTGGCGGCCAGCCATCTCCGTCTTCACGCCCATCTCCGCCAGCAGCATCGATAGCGCCTTGAGCTTGCGATAGGCGGCGATCAGGAACGGTAGCGACACCAGCAATGCCCCGCCCCAGATCAATGCCTTGTGCCAGCTCGGGTCGCTGATCCACGCTTGCAGGTAAGCCGATATTCGCTCGGCGAAATAACCGCTCGAGACAAAAATCGCGATGACCAGCGCCAGGTTGACTCCAACCTGCAGCAAAATCCGCCTGATCATCGACGCCATCATCGCTCCTTCGCCGTGGGGCTGGATGCTGCGCAGCCATTCGCCATACATCCCCAGCACACGCGTCAACCGTTGCGGCATGACCGTCGCCAACTTGACGGACAGCGGGTCGGCGGCCCGGATCAGGTACGGCGTCAGCAGTGTGGTCAACACCGAGACGGCGACCGCAACCGGATAGAGGAAATCGCTGGTGACCTGCAGGGTCATCCCCAACGACGCGATGATGAAGGAAAATTCGCCGATCTGCGAAAGGCCCATCCCAACGCGCAGCGAGGTGCGTCCGTCGTTGCCGGCGATAAAGGCACCGAGGCCGCAGGACAACATCTTGCCGAGCACCACTGCACCCGTGATCACCGCAATCGGCCAGGCGTATTGCAGCAAGATCGCCGGGTCGAGCATCAGCCCGATGGCGACGAAGAAGATCGCGCTGAACAGATCGCGCACCGGCTCCACCAGCCGCTCGATTTTCAGCAGTTGCCGGGACTCAGCCATGATCGCACCGATCAGGAACGCCCCGAGCACCATGCTGTATTCCAGCTTCACCACCAGCAGGCAGAAGCCGAAACACAGGCCCAGCACGGTAATCAGCAACATTTCGTTGCTGTCGAACTTCGCCACGTAGGCCAGCACCCTCGGCACCAGCAGAATGCCGATAACCAACGCGACGATCATGAACAACGACAACTTGCCCACGGTGGAAAACACCTCGCCGGAACTCACGGTGCCGCTGACGGCAATGCTCGACAGCAAGGCGATGATGCCAATACCCAGAATGTCCTCGACGATCAACACCCCGAAAATCAGCTGCGCGAAGCGCTCGTTCTTCATTTTCAGGTCGTTGAGGGCCTTGACGATGATGGTGGTGGAGGAAATGGCCAGGATCGCGCCGAGGAACAGCGAGTCCATGGTGCTCCACTCGAACCAGCGGCCGATTTCATAACCGATCCAGATCATCAGCACGATTTCGAGGAACGCCGCGATGAAGGCGGTGGCCCCGACCTTGAACAGTTTGCGCAGACTGAACTCCAGGCCCAGGCAAAACATCAGGAAGATCACCCCGAGCTCGGCCAGGGTCTTGATCGTGTCTGCGTCGTGGATAAAACCGAACGGCGGCGTATGCGGGCCGATGATGAAGCCGGCCACGATGTAGCCCAGTACCACCGGTTGCTTGAAACGATGAAAGAGTACGGTCACCAGTCCCGCAGCCATCATGATGATCGCCAAGTCTTGAATGAAACTGATGGCATGCATGTCGAGGCTCCCTGTTCAAATGACGCACTGCAGAGCTGGAGAAATCCGGTTCCCCTGTAGGAATTGCCCTCACAACGGGCTTTTGAAGGGTAACACCGCGACTTCCGACAAAAAGACAGTGCAATATATGGAAACAGATCCATCGGTGCGTGACGGCAACCACAAGCGCAGCGTCCCGATATCGGTGGTTTTTAAAACCTGGTGACCTGTTGCAGGCCACCCACCAGCACCCGCAGAGGTGCACTCCCGAATTGCTGCCTTGAACCGTGAGTACGTTATGGAACCTGGAAACGCCCAGCTGTCGATGACGGTGTTGATGACCCCCGATATGGCCAACTTCTCTGGCAATGTCCATGGCGGCACCTTGCTCAAATACCTCGACGAAGTCGCTTACGCCTGCGCCAGCCGCTATGCCGGGCGCTACGTGGTGACCCTGTCGGTTGACCAGGTCATCTTTCGTGAGCCGATTCATGTCGGCGAACTGGTGACCTTCCTGGCGTCGGTGAACTACACCGGCAACACGTCGATGGAAGTGGGCATCAAAGTCGTGACCGAAAATATTCGCGAACGCTCGGTGCGCCACACCAACAGTTGCTTCTTCACCATGGTTGCGGTGGATGACCTGCGTAAACCCGCAGCCGTGCCGCCCTTGCAGCCGCAAAACAGCGAAGAAAAACGCCGCTACGAACAAGCCCAGCAACGCCGGCAGATTCGCCAGGAGCTGGAAAAGCGTTATCAGGACATCAAGGCAGACGGGCCTTAACCGACATGTGGGAGCTTGCTCGCGATGGCGATGTCACGGCCAACCTCTATGTTGAATGTGATGCCCTCATCGCGAGCAAGCTCGCTCCCACAAGGGGCTTGCATTGATCAGAGACTGATTGGCACAGCCTCGAACCGCACCCGTGGATGGGCGATCCGGTCCTGGGCACGGACCAGTTCCAGCTCATAGCTGGTGCAGGCCTGGGTTTCCAGCAGCACTTCATGCACCGCCGCCGCGGTGAATTCGAGTGCCGCCACCAGGCTGTCCCCCAATAATATCCGCGCCAGGAACAACCCCGAGGTCAGGTCACCCACACCCACCGGCTGGCGCGGGAAAGCCAGCAGCGGACGGCGCAGGTGCCAATTGCCATCGGCGGTCACCAACAGCATCTCGAAGCTGTTATCCGGCTTGCCAGGGTAGGCCAGGTGCTTGACCAGCACCGCCTTCGGCCCACGGGCCAGCAACGCCCGGGCCATGGCCAGGCAGTCGAGCAAAGACTGCGCCTTGCGTCCCGAAAAACTGTCCAGCTCCAGTTGGTTCGGGCACATGAGGTCCGCCACGGCAGCGGCTTCTTCCAGGAGAAATTCACTCACCTCGGGCGCCACGATACAGCCCTTCTCTGGATGCCCCATAACCGGGTCACACAGGTACAGCGCCTTCGGATTGGCGGCCTTGATCCGCGCCACGCCCGTCAGAATCGCCCGCCCCTGAGCCGCGCTGCCCAGGTAACCGGACAACACCGCATCGCAATGCCCCAGCTCACCGATAGCGGCAATGCCTTCTACCAATGCCGGTATCTGCTCCGGCGCCAGCACCTCACCGGTCCATTGGCCGTACTGGGTGTGATTGGAAAACTGCACGGTATTGAGCGGCCAGACGTTCACGCCGACCCGCTGCATCGGAAACACCGCGGCGCTATTGCCAGCGTGACCGAACACCACGTGGGACTGAATGGCAAGCAGATGAGGCGTACGTTTCATGCGGGAAGTTTCCGTAAAACGATTGAAATTCAAGCCGCGCAGTATGCGACTAAACGCAGCCTGTACGACAGACCGGCGAGGCAGTTAAGCTGACAGCAACTTGTTGGAGCACTTCGTTCATGCTGACCCTTGGAAACATCTTCGTGCTGATGCTGCTGGCTACCGGCGGCGCCTGGCTGTGGCACAACCATGGCTTGCGCGAACGGGCGTTGGCGAGGGTCATGCAGCATTGCACCAACCTCAAGATCGAACTGCTGGACGGCAACGTGGCGCTGAAAAAAATCGGCTTCATGAAGGACGCCAATGGTCGGCGACGCCTGGCTCGCGTCTACACCTTCGAGTTCACCGTCACCGGAGAAAGCCGCCATTCGGGCACCATCACCCAATTTGGTGCCCACAGCGCACACATAGAGCTGGCACCCTACCCGATGCCCTTTGAAGAAACACCGCCAACGCCCATCGAACCGGTCCAGACCAGGCCCAGGGCTGAAGTTATCGAATTGAGCCAGTGGCGCCAGGAACACAACAAGTGGAAGCCTTGAAACAGCGTTGACTCAGCGACACCGACAGTTCGCCAGCTCGGCCTGCAGGCGATCGACGTCTTGCACCTGATCGAAAATCAGCTCGATCCGAGAATCCTGGCGCCACTCGCTGGTTTGCCAACCCGACACCGCCCCTTCCAGCGCATTGGCTGAAATCCAACCGTCGACGCTGTGGATAACCATTTTCGCCCGTTTCCAGTCTTGGCCTTGTAGCCATCGCGTCAATGCCGCTGCGTCGAATTGCTGGCTGGGATGCCAGCGCCAACCAATACTCCAACCACCGTCCTGCTGCTGATACAAGCAGATCGGCAGCGTCGGGTCGGACCAAATGGCCGGCATCTGGCCCAAGCGCTTTGGTAGATTCAAGTTATCCACAGCCCCACTGCCCCGAGCCGCAAGGCCTGGCAATCGATCGATCGGCAACGCAGCCTGTTGCGTCCAGTACAACGCACGCCCTGGCAGCTGCGCCGTCAGCCATTCACGATCGGCTTGTGTGAGGGACTCGGACTTGTTCAGCACCAGCAGTCCGGCAGCCGCCAGGGTTTGTTGCTGCGCGTCGGGCAAAGGCTTGCCGTCCGCCATCGCCCGGGCATCCAGCACCAGCACACAGGGTTGCACCGCCAGCACGCCGAGCCATGGCGCTTCACTCAGTTGTCGCATCAACTGTGCCGGATGCCCCAGGCCCGAGGGTTCGATGAATAGCCGATCCGGCCGGGCCTTGCGCAGCAAACGCCCAAGACCGATCTGAAACGGCGCACCGTTGACACAGCACAAGCAGCCGCCGGCCACTTCGCCCAGTGCGATACCATCGCCAGCCTGGGTCAGCAACGCGGCATCCAGGCCGATCTGGCCAAACTCATTGATCAGCACCGCCCAGCGCTCATTGGCCGGGCGCTGCGCCAGCAGATGCCTGATCAGGCTGGTCTTGCCGGCGCCCAAGGGACCGGCGATGACATGGGTGGGAATGTGCTGCAACATAATCGACGACTTTCGATGGAGGTGAATATGCGAATGATCGGCTGGTTATTACTGGCACTGACTTCCAACCAGGCACTGGCCCAGGCCTGTGTGGTGCACAGTCAGGCGGAACGGCTGGATGTGAAGGTCTGCCAGCAGAACCGCAACATCCCGCAGAAGCTGTTTGCCGATGGTTTCTGCCAGCCAAACCTTGCCGGCCAGAAAGTCGAGGTGCAATACGTCGATCAATGCCCTGGCGGCGCGTTCGGCATCTGCAGCAACGCCCAGGTCGCCAATATGCCTTACCGCCAGGATATTCACTATTACGGCGTGGCGACCGATGCCGCGTACCTGCAGCCATTTTGCGAAGGGCAAAGCCAAGGCACCTGGCTCAAGCCTTAAGCCAGCCAATCCAGCGTTAGAATCAATCGACGCTCTCCCGGCGCCGGCTCCGGTGATCGATGAATCAGGCCAAGGCCTTCGTTACCGCGCCATTTTTCGCCTTTAAGCAAACCCACATCACCGCAACGAAACTGCTGGATCACGCGTGGGTCACTGGGCTCAGCCTCAGGCTCGGCAAGTCGTCGACGGTCCATGACACCTTCCTCGAGCCACTGGCTGCCGACACCCGCATAGGTGGTCAGCAGCCGCACCGGTACGTGGTCAACGTGGAAGCGTGGGCACATCGCCTTGTCCAACGTGCGCAGGCGCAGGCCGACACGTTGGGCACCCAATAGGCAGGCAAATGCACTGACGAGCCAGGAGACATCGGCGATAAAGCCTTCATAGCCTTGCAGGTCGCTGAAACCTGCAGCCAGGCCCTGCAACGCCGGCTGCGAGTCTTCCTCCGGCAACTCAAGCACGCGTGATTCGGCCAAGGACTGGTCCATCGCCAACACCATGACCGCAAAATCGCTGATGTGCGCAGGAAGCTGACGCTGCCAGACCGCCAGGTTGGTGCCGTCGTCCAGGATCTGCGTGAATACCCCTGGCGTATCACCTTGGACCTGTCGTGCCTGCGTAGCCTTTTTCAGACTGGGCGCCAGCATCACGCCGCGACCTCGTCATGCCACGGGCCGAACGGATCCGGCAACAGCCGCCAGTTTTCGACCCCGAGGGCCATTTCCGCATCGGTGAGCAGGCAAGCGTCCAGTTCAGCGGCGAGTTGGCCAAAATCAATGTCCTGACCAATGAAGACCAGCTCCTGACGGCAATCGCCTGTGGCGGCCAGCCAGTTCTTCATGATCACCGCTGTGCTCTCTTCATCCTGCGGCCATTGGTTTTTCGGCACGAACCGCCACCAACGCCCGGCGAAGCCATGTCGCATCAAGCCGCCAGCCTGGGACCAGCTGCCCGCTTCTTCAGGTTTGCTGGCCAGCCAGAAGAACCCCTTGGAGCGCAGGAGTTTACCATTGGGCCACGGACGGTCGATAAAATTGAAGAACCGCTCGGGATGAAATGGCCGGCGTGCTCGGTAGGCGGTCGAGGCGATGCCATATTCCTCGGTTTCTGGCACGTGCTCGCCACGCAGTTCCTGTAGCCAGCCAGGTGCCTGGGCGGCGCGTTCGAAGTCGAACAGGCCTGTGTCGAGGATTCTGCCCAATGGCACCTGCCCCATGACCATCGGAATGATCTGCGCCTGGGCGTTGAGACGCTGCAGAATCGCAGTCAACTCTTCCCGCTCATGCTGACTGATCAGGTCGATCTTGCTGATCAGAATCACGTCGGCGAACTCGATTTGTTCGATCAGCAGGTCTGTGATTGAGCGCTCATCCTCCTCACCCAGGGTTTCGCCCCGTGACGCCAGGCTTTCGGCAGCCTGGTAATCCAACAGGAAATTCACCCCATCGACCACCGTGACCAGGGTGTCGAGTCGCGCCACATCGGCCAGGCTTCGGCCTTCTTCATCACGAAACGTGAAGGTTTCCGCCACTGGCAACGGTTCGGAAATACCGGTGGATTCGATCAGCAGGTAATCGAAACGCCCTTCCCTGGCGAGTTGCCCGACTTCTTTGAGCAAGTCCTCGCGCAACGTGCAGCAGATGCAGCCGTTGCTCATTTCCACCAGTTTTTCTTCGGAACGACTCAGGGTGACATCTCGCTGGACTTCGCTGCCATCGATGTTGATCTCGCTCATATCGTTGACGATCACCGCAACTCGTAGATTGTCGCGATTACGCAAAACGTGGTTGAGCAGTGTGCTTTTACCGGCACCGAGGAATCCGGAAAGCACGGTTACGGGAAGACGATTGGGCATCAGGTATATCCTCATCGGGCGGCCGCTTCGACTACGGCTCGTTTCCAGGTCTGACCAGGTTCAGGGGTCGCGTTTATGTTATAGTATAACAACACAATTCAACCACCCCGCCGTCCCGCATTGGTTGGAGATCATTCCATGCGCAGTCATCTGAAATTCGTATTGGCAAGCCCGTTGTTGCTGTGGATGTTAAGCGCTTCGGCACAAACCCCGCTCCTGGCGAACTGCACCCGCAGTGCGAATCTGCTGGCGTGCGCGGACATTCAGGGCAATGCCTACAGCGTCGCAACGGCGGGAAGCACAATTTATTTGCGGGGATTTGAAGCCGCCAGTCGTCGTTATTGGGCGCAAACAACCAGCCGTTACGGTCAGCTCACCTTCTTTACTGGTTTGGCATCGGATGGAGAAAGTTGGGTCGGATACAGCCGGCGTGTGGGCTGGACGACGCTCAATCGTTTCTCGAGCTCTGGTGGTAGTGCGGGTGCATTTGTATGCGGACGTATGAACGGCTGCCAGGATTCATCGCGCTGATGTTTCACGTGGAACGTGAACGTTTGGGGAAATGAAAATCCCTTCATGGAAAAGGCTTTTTTAAATTAGACGTTATACTATAACATCTAATTTTGAACCTTCGATGGACCTTGACCATGAACGCGTTAACCCTGCCCGACATCGCTGCGCAGGCTTCACGTCAAGCCCTACCCCTTGATTGGGTGGGTATGTGTGGCATCGCAACACCGGTGTTGATTGACGGCCAGCGGCTGAGCGCAATGGCCGACGCAGGTGTCAGCCTTGACGACGGTGAGGCGCGCGGCATTCACATGTCACGCTTATACCTGACGCTGGAACTGCTCGAAGAGACTGCGCTTTCGCCAGCGTTATTGCGCCGAATCCTTCAGCAATTTCTCGACAGCCACGAAGGCTTGTCCCACGCGGCGTCGCTCAGTGTGCATACCGATCTGCTGCTCAAGCGTCCGGCACTCATCAGCCCGCTGATGGGTTGGAAACGTTACCCCGTGAGCATCGAAGCCCACCTGAAAAACGCAATGTTCCACGTGGAACTGAACATCCAGATTCCCTATTCCTCCACCTGCCCTTGTTCGGCCGCACTTGCCCGGCAATTGATCCAACAGCAATTCGTCGACGACTTCGCTAACAAGAAGCTTGAACACGCCGAGATCCTGGCCTGGCTAGGTTCATCGAACGGTATTGTTGCCACCCCTCATAGCCAACGCAGTACGGCGTTCCTGAGTTTGCGCCTGAACGCCGATGCCGACGATTTGCCGCTGCAGTCTTTCATCAACGAAGCCGAAGCAGCCCTCGGCACCGCTGTGCAAACCGCCGTCAAGCGCGCCGATGAGCAGGCCTTCGCCCTGGCCAACGGCCAAAACCTGATGTTCTGCGAAGACGCCGCGCGGCGATTAAGCATCGCCCTGAGTCGGTCACTCGACATTGTTGCTCTGAATGTACGCGTCGTTCATGCCGAAAGCCTGCACGCCCATGACGCCGTGGCGCAAAGCCGCTGGACCCGGGAGGCATCATGATCAACTGCCAAGCGCTACGCTGGGGCGCCCCCGGACAACCTCTCACACCGCCGCTCACGATGCAGCGACCGGCAGGCAGTCTTACCGCCATCATCGGAGCCAACGGCTCGGGCAAAAGCAGCCTGTTGAAAGTGCTCGCGGGGATGCAAAAACCGCTCTCCGGCAAAGTCACCTTGGATGTTCCACGCCGTGGTGGAGTTTCGTTCATGCCGCAGCAGCAACATCTGGATCGGCAATTTCCCATCAGTTTGCAAGCGTTGGTGGCGGCCGGTTCCTGGGGTAATCGACACACGCCAGCGAAGCGAAGGCAATTGCTCCAGACCGTGCTGGCCGACTGGGCGCTGACCGGACTCGAACATCGTCCGCTAATGGCGTTGTCTGGAGGCGAGTTGCAACGCGCCCTGCTCGCTCGCCTCAGCCTGGCCGAAGCGCCACTGCTATTGCTCGACGAACCCCACGCCGCCCTCGACGAACAGGGCCAGGCGCTGCTGTGGAAACACCTCCATCACTGGCATGCCCAGGGCCGAACCGTCGTGGTGGTGTGCCATGACCTGGCAGCGGTCCGCCAACATATCCCCCATACGCTGCTGATCAGCAACACCGGCTGCGTGCTGGGCGGCAGCGTCGACTTGATCGCTCAACAACCCCACACGTGGGTGGCCTGATGCTTGCGGCCACTCATCTCTGGCAACCGTTTCAAGAGTTTGTCTTCATGCGTCGGGCCTTGCTTGGCGGCCTGGTGCTGGCATGCAGCACGGCGCCGTTGGGTGTGTTCCTGATTCTTCGGCGCATGAGCCTGATTGGTGATGCCGTGGCGCACGGCATTCTGCCTGGCGCCGCCCTGGGTTTCTGGTTCGCCGGGCTGAGCCTGCCAGCCTTGACCATCGGCGGCCTGGGCGCGGGCCTGAGCATGGCCGGGCTCGCCGCCTGGATTACCCGGCGTACCGGCCTAAGGGAAGACGCCAGCCTCGCGGCGATTTATCCCATTTCCCTGGCGGCCGGCGTGTTAATCCTCGGCATGGCCGGTAAACGCCTGGACTTGCTTCATTTGCTGTTCGGCTCGGCATTGGCGGTAGATGGCCCGACACTCACCGGCATGCTGTGGGTTTCTGGAGCCAGCCTGTTGGCGATGGCGTTGATTTATCGACCGTTGCTGCTCGATACGCTGGACCCGCTGTTCCTGCAAACCGTCAGTCGTCTCGGCCCGTTGGCCCATGGCGTGTTCCTGACCCTGGTGGTGTTGAACCTGGTGATCGGCTTCCAGGCCATCGGTGCGCTGATGGTGGTAGGCCTTATGATGCTGCCGGCCGCCGCGTCGCGATTCTGGAGCCGTCGCCTGCCACTGCTGATGCTGATCGCGGCGCTGCTCGGTTGCCTCTCGGTGTGGCTTGGCCTGTTGTTGTCCTTCTACTACTCACTGCCCAGCGGGCCGTCCATCGTACTGGTGGCGGGCGCGTTATATCTGCTGTCGGTGGTATTCGGGCCGGTGCACGGTTTGCTGCGCCGCCCGCCTTTGCTCACATCCCAATGAGGTGTTTCCCGATGCGCGCTCTGCTCGTGCTATTCAGTCTGATGCTGTCCATGTCCCTGTCCGCCGCCGAAAAGCTTCAGGTGGTGACGAGCTTCAGCATCCTCGCCGACATGACCCGACAGGTCGGCGGTGAGCATATCCACATCACCAACATGGTCGGGCCGGACGCCGATGCACACACCTACGAACCCACGCCAGACGACGCCAAGGCATTGCTCAAGGCAAAACTGATCATCAAGAACGGACTGGGCTTCGAGCCATGGTTGGATCGCCTGGTGACCAGTACTGAAACCACAGCCCCGGTGGTCAGCGCCAGTCGCGGCGTCATCCCGCGCTCACTGGATGAGGATGGCGAGACCATCCCCGACCCGCACGCGTGGCACAACCTGGCGAATGCCGAGTTGTATGTCAGCAACATCACCAAGGCATTGGAAGCAGCCGACCCGGCCAACAAGGCCGACTACGAACGCAACAGCCAGGCGTACCTGAAGAAAATCTACGCCCTGCTCGCCGAAGCCAAGGCCAAGCTCGGTGCATTGCCTGCCGGCAATCGCAAGATCGTGACCTCCCACGACGCATTCGGTTACCTGGGCCAGGCCTATGGCATCGAGTTCATGGCGCCCCAGGGTTTATCCACAGAGCGTGAACCGTCGGCGGCAGAAGTCGCGGCACTGATTACCCAGATCCGTCAGGCGAAGGTCAAAGCGGTGTTCATGGAAAACATCAAGGACGCACGCCTGCTCAAGCAGATCGCCGACGAGAGCGGCGCGCACATCGGTGGTACGCTGTACTCCGATGCACTCGCGACCAGTGGACCGGCCAGCACCTTTACTGGTCTTTTCGAATACAACCTCAATACGTTGTATGAGGCGCTGAGTCGGCCTTGAGAGCATTCGTGGGAGCAAGGCTTTGCCGCGATGAACGGTGACGCGCTTGGCGACTCACCGAAATTGCCTGCATCGCGAGCAAGCTTGGCTCCCACGGGCTCACCAAACGATCCCTTTAAATAGCTTCAAGCCCTCGGCTTGACCGTCCCGCAATCCTGCCCCAGCCACACTGCACGCGTGTCGAGGCTACCGTTCTGCTGGATGCCGGTGGCATTGAACGTGCCGTTGACCTTGGTGGTGAATTCACGATCGCTCTGGAACGTCGCGACGCCGTTCCCCTGGGCTTTCGGGCAACTGAAGCGAAACTTCCACTGATTGCCGGTACGCTCGGTGATCTGCTGCTTGCAACCCGATTGCGGGTCTTGCAGCGGAATGTCATTGGTTTGCACCTGCGCCGGGGTCAGGCAGACGCGGATGCCTTTACCGCCCATGGTAATGCCCTGCTTTTCCAGCATCGCCCGTTGCTCCGGAGTCATCTGGTTCTGCACCTGGCCCAGGATCAGTTGCAAGTCCGGAAGGTTCTGGTTATCGACCTTCATGTTACTGGTAGTCAGCTCCCATAACCCCGGCTGGAGCATCTGCGCCTGAGCCGCCATCGGAACCGACAACCCCATCACCAAGGCCACACCCAGCAGACGAACATTCATTGCATAAACTCCAGAGGACAAGTGGCCGTTAGACGCCGCCCTCAGCCTTCGGTTCAGGCCCGGGACGAGTGAATTAAATAGCGACATTCGCCATGGAACATGGTCTGTTAAGCATTGAAACTTCCGGAGCAAGAATGCCCCATGGATTATTTCGGCCCGCATGTTTTCGGTTACCTGATCGCGCTGCTCCACACCCTGGGCTTCATTGCCGCCGTCCACGCCGTATTGACGGTGCGCACGGCCCAAGGCTCGATTGCCTGGGCCCTGTCGCTGCTGTTTATTCCCTACCTGACGTTGATCCCTTACCTGGTTTTCGGGCGCAGCACTTTTGATGGCTACATCAAGGCGCGCCGACAAGCCAACGAAGAGATGCGCAAGGCGATCTCCGAGCTGAACTGGCGGCCGTGGGTTGAAGAGGCTTTGACCGCCCGTGCCTCCCAGGCCTACGATTCGTTACGGGCCATGCCCAAGCTGGGGCGCACACCGTGCCTGGCGAACAATCAGGTGCGTTTGCTCGTCAATGGGCAGGCCACGTTCGAGGCAATCTTCCAGGCCATCGATAACGCGCGGCAGGCCGTGCTGATTCAATTTTTCATCATCCACGACGACCACCTCGGCCTGCGCCTGCAGACACTGCTTCTGAAAAAAGCCGCCGAAGGCGTGGCGGTGTATCTGCTTTATGACCGCATTGGCAGCCACTCCCTGCCCCACCGCTACGTCCAGGCGTTGCGCGACGGTGGCGTCCACGTGAAAGCCTTCGCCACCCGCAGCGGCTGGCTCAATCGGTTCCAGGTCAACTTTCGCAACCACCGCAAGATCGTGGCGGTGGATGGCGTTCTAGGCTTCGTTGGCGGGCACAACGTGGGCGATGAATACATGGGCGAAAAGCCGCCCCTGGCGCCTTGGCGCGACACCCATGTCGAAGTCTGCGGCCCGGTGGTGGGGAGTATGCAAGAGTCGTTTGCCGAGGACTGGTTCTGGGCGGCCCGTTCGCTGCCACCGCTGATCCTGCCAGACACCTACCCGGACGACGGAGTGCTCTGCCAGTTGCTGACCAGCGGCCCGGCCGATGCCTACGAAACCTGTTCGCTGTTTTTCGTCGAGGCTATCCATGCGGCCAGCGAGCGAGTCTGGATCACAACGCCTTACTTCATCCCCGACGAAGCGGTGTTCGCGGCCTTGCGCCTGGCGGTGCTGCGTGGGGTGGACGTGCGCATCCTGCTACCCTCGCGGCCAGACCACAAGATCGTCTACGCCGCGTCCAGCCTGTATGCGTTTGAGGCGGTTCGGGCCGGTGTACGGATGTTCCGTTACGCGCCGGGCTTCCTGCATCAGAAAGTGGTGCTGATCGACCGTGAAATCAGCGCCATCGGCAGTGCGAACCTGGACAACCGTTCGTTCCGCTTGAATTTCGAAGTCATGCTGCTCACGGTGGATATTCCGTTCGCCACCGAGGTCGAGCAGATGCTTGAGCAGGACTTCGCCCAAGCCGTGGAAATCGACAAACAGGAAAGCCGGGAGACCCACCGCCTGCAAAAGATCGGCATGCGGATCGCCCGGCTTATTTCCCCGATTCTCTAAGGGGTGTAGATGTCGTCGCGGGTCCAGGGCAACTCATGGCTACCGTCGGCGTGGGCCTTCACCGCCAGGATCTGGTGCAGATTGATCCAACCCTTGGCGAATGCGTAGGCGCAGCCGGCCAGGTACAGACGCCAGATCCGCAACGCCTGTTCCGGCACTTCCTTCGCGGCGGCCTCGAGATTGTCCTCCAGGCGTTCACTCCAATGATCGAGGGTGCGCGCGTAATGCAGGCGCAGGCTTTCCACGTCGACGATCTCCAGCCCCGCTTCGCTGATCTCGGCAGAGATCATCGACAGGTGCGGCAACTCGCCGTTGGGGAATACATACTTCTCGATGAATTCACCGGCACCACGACCGACCGGACGACCGTCGGTGTGCTTGGCGGTGATGCCATGGTTCATCACCAACCCACCCTCACGCACCGCGCCGAACAGCGTTTTGCAGTACTGCTCGAGGTTAGCGTGGCCAACATGCTCGAACATACCGACGCTGACCACTTTGTCGAAACGACCGTCCTGAGGCAGGTCGCGGTAATCCAGCAATTGCAACTCGACCGAATCCTCCAGGCCTTCTGCCTTGACCCGCTCCCGCGCCAGTGCCAGCTGCGCCTTGCTCAGGGTAATCCCGAAGACTTTGGCACCGAACTCGCGTGCCGCGTAACGGGCCAGGCCGCCCCACCCACAACCGACATCCAGCAGGTAGTCACCCGGCTGTAATCGCAGCTTGCGGCACAAGTGGCGGAATTTGGCTTGCTGGGCCTGTTCGAGGCTTTCACTGCCCGTCTCGAAATAGGCACAGGAATAGGCCATGTCACTGTCGAGCCATAGCTGATAGAACGCGTTGGAAAGATCGTAGTGATAGGAGATCGCCTTGGCGTCGGTTTCCTTGTCGTGGAGCGATCGCACCGGCGGATTGTCGACGTCATCCTCGACCAAGGCCTGGCTCAATTCATCGCAGACACGAATGACTTCATGAATCGAACCTTCGAGCTCCAGTTTGCCTTCGACGAATGCCGCTCCTAGCGCATCCAGGCTCGGATGGGTGAATTGCGCGACCATTTGTGGGTCCTTGACCACGATCGTGACACTGGGGTCGTCGCCCAGTGAAAATTCATGGCCATCCCAGAGCCGCAACCGAAGCGGTAGATGCAGATTCTGTAAGGCCGGTGGAAGTTGCGCGAGCATGAATAATCCCCCCTTGTTTCAGACGTCTGAAATGAGGGTAGACCATCATAGAAAAATAGCAGGCTATCGAATTTATAGCCTTTCTCTATCACTGTCCCAAATTCACTCCTTGTGCCGGGTAACGCCAGTATGGGTACGCCCTCTCCAACAGAGACTGCAAGGGTGACGCACAGTTCGCCAAGGGTTATCCAACGGCTCCCTTCGCTTGGATTTTCAGGAGCGGCTCCTGGAATCGCAGCAATCGCCCCGCATTACCTAACACTAGCAGGGTACTGAGATTATGCAGCAGCGCGGCGATCATCGCCCCCGCCGCACCGAGCCAGCCGAAGGCGGCAAAGGCGACGATTGCCAGTGTCCAGCCCAAGCCAATGATCACGTTGACCTGCAACGTGCGCCTGCATTGGCGGCTCAATCGCACGCAGGTGCCGAGGCGGCGCAAGTCGCTGCCGATCAGCACGATGTCTGCCGACGCCAGTGCGATGTCTGCACCGCCTGCGCCCATTGCGACACCCACCACTCCGGCCTTGAGCGCCAGGGAATCGTTGATGCCATCGCCCACCACCATGGGGCGGAACCCATGGTCGATTTCGGCCATGACCCGTTTGAGTTTGTCTTCAGGGAGGGCCTGGGCTTGCAGGTCGCCGATGCCGACATCCCGGGCCAGGGTCGTGGCCACGCTCTGGCGGTCGCCGGTCAGTAGCAACTGACGTCCCAGGCCCAGCTCGCGCAGCTCGGCCATGGCAACCCGCGCCTCCGGCTTGACGCTGTCGGCCAGCAACAGCCAGGCGAGGAATTGCCCGTCCAGGGCCAGGCCGGCAATCGGGCCGTCATGCTCCGGGACCGCTGACGTTTGAATGCCCAGTTGTGCAAACAACTCCGGTCGCCCGAGCGCCGCTTCGCCCTGGGCGGTCATCGCGACCACCCCCAACCCCTGGCGCTCATGAATGTCCGTCAGCGCCAGGCAGTCTTCCTGTTCCGCCAGCCCTGCCAACGCCCGACTGACCGGATGACTGCTGGCCGAACCGAGGCTGGCAGCCAAAGACAACAGCAGCGATGAGGGAGCATCCTGGACATGTTCGATAGATTGCAGGCGCAGGACGCCGTAGGTCAAAGTACCGGTCTTATCGACAACCAACGACGTCAGGTCCGCCAGTTCTTCCAGGAAGGCCGAGCTGCGGATCAGGATCCCGTGGCGCGCCGCCACCGCGATCCCGGCAATGGCGGTGGCCGGCGCCGAAAGCACCAACGCACAAGGACAGGCGGCGACCAATACCGCCAGCATCGCCTGGGCATCGTTGGTCACGAACCAGGTCACCGCCGCCAGCAGCAACACCAGCACCAGGTAACTGCCGGCGTAGCGTTCCAGCAAGCGAGTGATGGGCGGCTTGGAGCGTTCGGCGTTTTGCATCAGGGCGATGACTTTGCCCAGGGTTGATTCTTCGCCGGTCCGGGTCACTTCCAGGCGCAGCAGGCCATCCAGATTGATCGCGCCACCAAAGACTTCTGTGCCGACCACAGCCTCCAACGGCACCGACTCACCCGTGATGGGTGCGGTGTCGAAGCTGGCCTGGCCGGATAACACCCGACCATCGGCCGGCACTCGATCGCCAGCGCGCACCTCCACGACATCGCCGGGCTGGAGTGTCGCGTTGTCGACGTCGATGATCGAACCGTCGGCCTGCACCTTGCGACCTTGGCTGCGGGTCAGTTGGCCAAGGGCATGGATCGCCTCCTGAGAGCCAATGACGCTGCGCTCTTCCAGCACATGCCCGAAGATCATGATGATCGGCAACAACGCCGCCGTCAGCAGGTCGCCCGTGGCCCAGGCACCGAGCATCGCCAGGGCGATGAGTTGGTCGGTAATCCCGTGCAGGCTTGGGTAACGCAAGCTGTACCAGGCCGAACGCATCACCGGCACCGCCACCAATAGCGAGGCGAACCCCAATAGCAGTTGGCTGACACCGCTCTGCTCTGGCGACCAGCCGCGCCATACCAGCCCCAATGCGAGCAAGCCGAGGGCAAGCATCGCCAAGGTCAGTTGCCTGGCGGCGATGCGTTGTTCCGTCGAGGACAACATTGGTGCGGCGCTGGTTTGGGCGGTCATTGTCCGGCTCCCTGGATGATCAGACGGGCATCGTCTTTCGGGTCGATCGTCGTCACTGAACCGGCCTGGCGAAGGATGGCAGGCATGCGTTCGCGATACAGGCGCAGCAGCATTTGCGGATCGCTGCCTTGGGTCTTCGCCAAGCCCAGCACCGTGGCCGTGTCGGCCGAAGCCTTGGCGAGTCGTTCGCTGGCCTGGGCGTGGGCAACTTGCACGGCACGGTCGGCGTCTTGGCGAGCGGACTGGGAGAGCTTTTCGGCTTCTGTGCCCGCGTTGGCCACGGCTTTATCGGCCTGCTGGCCGGCCGTCAGCACCGCGTTGAAGGCACTCACCGCCGGCCCCGGCAAACTCGATTGCACATCGACCCGCACCACTTCGATGCCCAACCCCTGCCCCGTCGCCGCCAGGTCAGCCAGGCGCCGGTTAAGCCCCTGCACCAGATCGCCACGCAAGCGTTCGCGGCGTTCGGCCGCCTGGTTGTCGCTGCCCATCAGTTCGGGGCGAGCCACCAGAATGGTGTCCAAGTCCCGGGCTGCGGTCAGGGCCACGGCACTGCGGGTCGCCAATCGGTCCAGTGCCGGCAGGACATGTTCACCTTGCAAGACGAAGGCGTAAGGGTCGGTGACTTTGTAGAACACCCGCACATCGAGTTGCACCACGCCGGCATCACCGGTCAATAAATAACCAGAGCCGGCCAAAGCATCGCTAACCGGCGTGGCGAAACTGGCCACACGATCAGCCTGCAGGGCCGCATCCGAGCGCAGCAGATTCTCCACCCGCCGCTCAAGCACCCGATCCGCAGCGGGCAGCAAGACGACTTGTTCCACAGGACGAGGCCACGCCAACAAAAGACCGGCATTCTGGATGCGATCCAAGGCGCCAAAGTGCAGCACCACCGCGCGATTCTGCGGATCAATCTGCCGCACGTTGGAAAAGAGCCAGGCCAACGCCGCCAACACCGTGACGGCGTAAAGCGCAAGAAATGCCAGGCGTCCGGCCTGGATCCACGGGCTGGATAACTCGTTTGTTCCACGTGGAACCAAACTCATGGTTGTGTTCCACCTTTGCCGTCCACGGAAACAGGACCGTCCACCAGGACACGGAATGGCGCCGCATCGGTGCGCAAAATCAGCTTCGTCCCTGGGCTGACAATGGTGCCCAAGGTGTCCAACGAACGGAGCAGATTGTAGAGCTGCGGGGAACCGGCGTATGCCCGACCATAGATCTCAGCCGCTTCTACTCGCGACTGCGCTTCGATATCCGCGGCTTTCACCGTGGCATCGGCTTGCAAGACTCGCGCATCACGTTCTGCGGCGGAGCGAATCTGCGCCGCTTCGCGCTTGCCGACGGCGGTGCGTTCGGTGGCGATGGTTTCACGCTCGGCGCGCATGCGATCCACCGTCGCCGTCAGCGTCACCGAGGGCAAGGTCAGGCGCTCAACGCCGACTTGCAATACGCGCACGCCATAAGTGGTGAGCAACTGCTGATCAATCTGCTGACGCAGTTGAGCTTCGAAATCGGCGATGCGCACCTGGCTGGCATCGGTGTTAACCAGGTTCGCCAGGTCAAAACTGGCGGCGGTGGTTTCCAGCGCCGAGCCGACGAAGGTGCGGATCTGCCGTGCGGCTTCGTCCGGTTGGTTCTGCACCGCGCGCATGAAACGCTGCACGTTTTCCGGGTCACCCTGCACCTGCCACGCCACGTAGGCCTGGACGATGATCCGCAGCCCATCACGAGTGCCGACATCCTGTAAACCGCTGGACGTAGTGCGCAACCGCAGGTCCACCGGAATCGCCGCCTCGAACGGTGCCGGCCAGCGCCAACCCAAGCCAGGTTGCAGCAGCACCCGCGCCGGATTGCCGAAACGGGTGATGACCGTGGCCTCCCCCGAGCGCACCTGCACCAGGCTTGCGGCCGCGACGGCAAACGCCACCAGCAACGCTGCCCAACCCATGCGCCGCCACGGGAACGGACCGGCCTGCTGCGGATCGCCATGATGGTGGTGATGATGACCATGTTGGTGACCGGCATGGCCGTGATCGTGACCAGCGTGGTCGTGGTGATCGTGTGAAGAGGACTGGCTCAATGGGCAGCTCCTGGCGGGACAGGGTTACGCGGCGACGCAGGGTCTGCCGGCAGCGTGAAGGTACGCAAGTCGATGGTCGGCGCATTGCCGCTGCCGCCCAGGCGATGATCGAGAATCAGCAACCGGGCATTGGCGAGGCCTTGGCTGAGTTGGCCCAGGTAATGCTCCAGCACAAACGCGTGTCCCGCCGTGGCGTAGGCTTTGCGGTCGGCACTGAAGCGCAGGTCGGCGGCCTGGGCGGTTGCGTTGATTTCCCGGGCGGTGGCCGTGGCTTGGTCATGGGCGACGCTGGCTTGCAACTGTGCCTGGTTGGTCTGTTCGGCCGCCGCGCCGCGCTCTCGGGCGATCAATGCCTGCGCGCCGATCTGCGCCGCCTGCACGCCGTGGTAGGCATTGGCCGCACCAGCCGGTGGATGAATCGCCTCCACAACGGTCGCCAGGATTTCCACACCGCTATCGAGCGATTGCAAATCAGCCTGGACGGCGCGACCGATTTCATCGGCGAGGCTGACACGGTCAGCCCCCAGCAAACCATCCAGCGTGCGCGATGCAAACTCATGCACCAGGATGCGGCTGGCGGTGCTGCGGATCAGCGTCGGCACATCGGCGCTGTTGTAGGTCGCCGCCAGGGCCGCGGCGTCCGTCAGGCCGATGCGGTAGACAAAGCGCACGTCCATGTTGACGATCTGGAAGCTCTGCTGGTCGGCACGACGACTGGCAATGACCTGGGACTTGTCGTTCACATGGCTGGCGTCCCACAACCGATTGGCGATTGCCGGCGCCGGTCCCTCCGCCGGTTCAGCCTCGACCATTGCCCGACTCTCCGCGACGCTGGTCGCCAGTTCATGCACAACGCCATTCTCGACGTTGAGCACCCTGCCCCACGGCCAAGGCAACGCGACATGCAAGCCCGGGCCGAACACCTCTACCGGTTTGCCAAAGCGCTCATAGATGCCACGCCCCTGCAGCGGCACTTCGTGCACGCCAGTCAACAACCAGCCCACCAGCACCACCAGGGCCAACACCGGCAAAAAAGCCCGGCGCATGTAGCTGAAGGCCCAGATCTGGCGCAAGTCGATGCCAAAACGGTTGTGCAGTTCATGTTGCAAGGCCAGCAACGGTTGCGGCGGCCAGCGCAGTAGATCGGCGATGACACTGCGGCCCAGCAGCGTCGGTTCCAGGGCGTCTCGGCGCGGGATGAATAACGACAGCACAGCACGCAGCAAAAAATCGGCCGCCACCACGCCCGGCAACAGCCCCATCAGCACGGCCAGGCGCAGCGGCCAAATGGACGTTTCTGCGACGAACAACAAACACAAAGCGCCGAGCACCAGCACGATGATCGCCACCCGCGTCAGTTGCGCCAGCGGCAGCGCTTCCGGCCACTCCACGGGAGATTGCTGGGCCAATTGCCGCTCGAACACTAATAGCCCGAATGCCAACAACAACGACAACACCGCCCCCACACTGGCGGAGACACCGAGGGCGGCGGCCGGCAGTTGCAAATTCCAGGCTTGCTCCAGGCCCAGCAATACCAGCATTGACCAACCGGCCAGCCACAACGCAGGCGCACCGATCAGTTTCAGCAGACCGACCCCGCGTGCGCCGATTCGCTCCAGCAGCCGCTCATACCAACCCAGGTTATCAACAGGCTCGTTTTCCACAGGCGGGTTATCCACAGCTGGCAGCAGCGCCCTGCTACGCCATTGCGTCACCCACCAGGCCGATTGCAAACCCGCTACCAACACCAAGAGTCCCGCACCTTGGCTGACCAGCAGAACCGGCCACAGCGATTGCGGCGAAAACACCCCGATAAAAAATGCCAGTACCAGCCCCAAACCCGCCACGCTTCCCAGGGCGAAGGCGATCTGCTTCAAGCGGCGCCCTTGGAACGACGCCTGCTGAAAACGCGGCCATTCGGCCACCTGTGCCCCTTCGACATCAAGATCGACTTGCATACCACCCCAACACTCGTGGCGATCAAAATCCGGCCCGTGGACAAATGCCCACTGAGGCTGCGTTATATGCCGTTACCTTATAACGATTCCTGTGAAATTTCCGTTTTGAATTCTTCATGACAAGGCCAACGCAGGCCTCTTGACTTAAGCCTTGACCGAAATCTGCGGAAACGCTCATATTACGAGCATAATTTTCTATCAGGCCAAGCAGGAGAGCAGCGATGAGCAACTACGACGTGATCATTCTGGGCGGCGGACCCGGCGGGTATAACGCGGCGATTCGGGCCGGGCAGTTGGGGTTGAAAGCCGCCTGTGTCGAAGGCCGAGCCACCCTGGGCGGCACGTGCCTGAATGTCGGCTGCATGCCCTCCAAGGCCTTGCTGCATGCCTCGGAACTGTACGAAGCCGCCACGGGAGCGGAATTCGCCAACCTGGGCATTGAAGTCAGCCCCACCCTCAACCTTGCGCAGATGATGAAGCAGAAAGACGAAAGCGTGGCCGGCCTGACCAAGGGCATCGAGTTTCTGTTTCGCAAGAACAAGGTCGACTGGATCAAAGGCTGGGGCCACATCGACGGGCCCGGCAAGGTGATCGTTACCGGCGACGATGGCGCCAAGACCGAACTCAGCGCCAAGGACATCGTCATCGCCACGGGCTCGGAACCTATGCCGCTGCCAGGCGTGCCAATCGACAACCAGCGCATCCTCGACTCCACCGGCGCCTTGTCCCTGGGTGAGGTGCCCCGGCATCTGGTGGTGATCGGCGCTGGCGTCATTGGCCTCGAGCTGGGCTCGGTCTGGCGGCGCCTGGGTGCCCAGGTGACCGTGGTGGAATACCTCGATCGCATCTGCCCGGGCGTGGACGGCGAGGCCGGCAAGACCTTGCAGCGGGCCTTGGCTAAACAAGGTATCCAGTTCAAGTTGAGTTCGAAGGTCACCGGCGCCACGACCTCGGCCAGCGGCGTGCAATTGCAGATCGAACCGGCAGCGGGCGGCGAAGCACAGCCCCTGGATGCCGATTACGTGCTGGTCGCCATCGGTCGTCGGCCTTACACGCAAGGACTGGGGCTGGAGAACGTCGGGCTGAGCCCTGACCAGCGCGGCATGCTCGCCAACCAGAATCACCGGACCGAAGCGCCCGGCGTCTGGGTCATCGGTGATGTGACGTCCGGACCGATGCTGGCCCACAAGGCCGAAGACGAAGCCATGGCCTGCATCGAACAGATCGCCGGCAAGGCCGCCGAGGTCAACTATGCGCTGATTCCCAGCGTCATCTACACCCGTCCGGAACTGGCCAGCGTCGGCAAGACCGAGGAACAACTCAAGGCCGAAGGCCGTGCCTACAAGGTCGGCAAGTTCCCCTTCACCGCCAACAGCCGAGCCAAGATCAACCATGAGACCGAAGGGTTCGCCAAGGTCCTGGCCGATGAACGCACGGATGAGATCCTTGGCGTGCACCTGGTAGGCCCGAGCGTCAGTGAGATGATCGGTGAATACTGCGTGGCCATGGAATTCAGCGCCTCAGCCGAGGACATCGCCCTGACCTGCCACCCACACCCTACCCGCTCGGAGGCTTTGCGCCAGGCGGCCATGGATGTGGAGGGGATGGCGACACAGATGTAGGAACAACGCAAAGCGGGAATGAACACCTGTGGCGAGGGAGCTTGCTCCCGCTGGGTGGCGCAGCCGCCCCAAATCGGCTGACGCGATTTTCGGGCAAATCGCATCAGCCGATTCTACGACGGCTTCGCCGCCGAGCGGGAGCAAGCTCCCTCACCACAATCGGTGTTCGCCCGTTAGCTAGCCGACATCCGCGCCTTGCGCCGGCGCCGACTGATCAATCCCAACGCCACTGCCACCACCAGCACGGCCCCGCCCACTTCCAACCAGGCCTTGTAAGGTCGCAGCGCCGAACGCATCGGGTCCAAGGCCTGGGTCACGTAGCGTTTGTTCGCCTTGCTGAAGTCCGGTTCCTGGCATTGATGACCGAAATCCCCGGCCCAATCCACATACGGACCTTCCTTCACATAGCGTTGATACAGCGCGCTTTGCTCCTCAAGGCTGGAGTTGTACCCCACCGCTTTGCACAGCACCGCCGCAAACGCCTGGCTGGTATGCGGCAAATGATCCGCCGCCTGGCTCGCCAGCGCCGTGGCGACAAACCGGTAGTGATAACGCACATCCGGCTGCGCGGCGCTGGCCTGCTGGCGTTGCACTTCGCCTTCGGCCACCAGCGGCCCGACCTTCAGCTCAACCGGTTCCAGGCTGTAATTGCCTCCCAGGCTGGCGTAATCCGGCGCCATCTCATAGCCAAGCAACTCCATGCCCCATTTGCGCGCCATCCAGGACGCATTGAAATAGGCCTCGGCCCGTCGGGTTGGCCACCATTTGGACTCCGCGTCCTGGCGCAATTGCCCATAGGCGCGGGCCTTGTTCTGCAAGTCTGCGTTATCGAAATAAGCCGGTGCCTCATCAAAGCGCCCCTCCCTCAGCAAGCGACGACCCAGCAGATTGCGCAGGCTCGCAGCCACCGGCAGCGGCACGTAGTTGTCCCGATCCTCCTGACTCAACGCCGGTGGCGCCGGAACTTGGGCGTCGACGTACTGCTTGAGCTCATCCACCGTCAGCACACGCTCGGCAACTGCGGCAGCGTCGTACCAATAGTTGCTCTGGCCGCGATAGAGCTGATCGAAGGCTTGCAGGTAATCGCCGCGCTGCAAGGCCAGGATCGCGCTTTCACCTTCGACCCGGCACTTGGGCTGCACCGACTCGAAGTTCCAATCCGGTGTCCGCCGGCTGCCCCAGGATTCATCGTTCGGGAAAGCCTGGGCAGCCTTGGCATAAGCCGCCGCCGCGGCCACTTTGTCGCCGTCGCGCAAGGCCAGCTTGGCACGCACCCACCAGGCCAGGCCGGTGTCGGCAGCCTTTTGCGCAAAAGCCTGGGCACTGGCGTAATCGCCGTGCTGGTAACTCACCGCCGCCAAACGGTCGGCATCGCCCAGATTGTCCCGGGCGTTGGCTTGCAACAGTTCGAACAGCCTTTTCTCGCCCGAGGGTTCTTCACCGTCCCACCAGCCGACGCGGCTGAGCAGGTAGGCGGTGACCAACCGCTGCACCAACGGGGTCTTGAGCAGTTCGCTCAAGCGCTCATCCGGCTGGACGCTCAAATCACCGGCCAATTGCAGCAACGAGCTGTAGCCGACCGGAGACCCTTGCAGGTTCTGGATCGCATACAGGCCGATGGCACTGTCCCAATCGTCAGCGGTGTAGGCCACCCGGGCTTCTTCGCCAAGGCTGGCGACGCCCAGTTCCAGCGGATCGCTGAAGCCGGCAATGCTCAACTCGCGGGCCAGGCGAAACGCCGCTCGCGCCTGGTCCTGCAAGACCACAGGGTCGCCGCTGCCGGCCTCGGTGCTCACGGCGAACAACGCCCGGCCAAGGGAGTATGCGGCCCAGGTGCTGCGCAACCGACGTTGGTCAGCCGGTAACGCCAGCAATTGCTGGAACGCCTCCACAGCGCGCTGATGCTCACCGATGTTGAAAACCGCCGCGCCAATCGCATACAAGCGCAGCTCATCAGGCAGGTTGGCCGCTTCGGCTGCCACCTGGTCAACATCGGTCAGGGCTCGCAGGCGCTCCACCACCGCTTGCTGCGGCGGGGTCAGGCCGATCTGCTCGGCCTGGTTGCGCTGTTCAACGTAGGAAGGCGGGTCGTCATAGCTGTAGTCCGGGTTGCGTGTCGCCTCGGTGGCCGGCTTGAGCCCGGCAATCGCCTGGCCGAGACGGCTGACCTCGAAGCGAAAGCTGCCTTCGGGTAATTCGGCCAGCGACTGGGCGCGGTTATCCAGCAGGCGCATCGGGAAATCCGGCCCGCAAGCCAGCACCGGGCCCAGCGGCAGGCAAAGGCTCAGGCACAGCAGGTGACGAGGCCACTTACGGGTAAACATTGAAACCTCCTTGGTCAATTTTCGTACAGCGCGCCCAACCGATTGCCCGTTGGCTGCCAGCCGCCAAGCGGCCTTCCTGAATGCGGGTGAAGGTAAGCAGTCCGGGGGTTTGTTGCAACGTATAGCCGGCCAAGGCATCGACGCCGTCACACGCGCCGACAGCCAGCGTCAGGCGCTGGGGCCAGGGACTGTCGAGATTGCCCTGGTTAACCAGGCGGATATCGTACAAACCACCCTGCTCCCCCCACTGCAACGCCAAGCGACTGTCCAGGTTATCTCCCCGGGCGACGGCGCCGAGCGTGATCAGGCTCCACGCACGTCGGTCGCCGGCCAGCGGCAGGCGAAACCAGATCAATCCAGCGAGATGTTTCGGTGGATCGGCACGCAAATCTGCCGCAAGCCCGGCCACTTGTTGCGGATCGGCCAGCAACTCCCGCCGCTCGCCACCGCGATCGATCGGCACTTCGCTTTCCACCATCGGCGCGCCACTCTCCTGGGTCAGCAGCGCCACGCCGTATGCCGGCAGGGCCAGATAAAACGGCCGTGTGGTGATGTCGCTCCAGCGTTGCGCCCAGTGCCGAGCCTGTTTCGGATCGAACAATCCCTGCCTCGGGTCGCTCACCGCGTGGACCTGCAGCACGCTGCTGTCCACCGTTTCCAACAACCCAGGCAATGCTGGGCTGTCGAGCCAGGCCGGTAGCGCGGTAATACTCAGCCGCACGTTGGCCGGCAGGACATGCCGCAGTTGGCCGAGGAACTCTCCATAAGCCGGCAACCGTGCGTTGCCCGCATCGTGGTCGATTTCTACCCCTATCGGGGTCAGGCCTTGAGCTTGCCAATCACCCAGCACCTGCTGGATCTGCGCGATCACCTCGTCCTGGTCCAAAGCCTTGAGCTGACCGTCCAGACGAATCACAGCGATCAGCGGACGGCCATCAGCCTTGAGCAAGGCCGAATCGATCCGCGCACGGCTCCAGCCCGCCCCGGGAAAAGCCTGCAACGCCAGCACCCGCAGCGTGGAAAAATCTCCCCGGCTTTGACGCAGCGCCAGCGCGTGGGCCGGGATCCATTGGCGTTGCCAGATGTAGAGCTGTTGATCGAGGGCCGGGACCGGAGGCTGTTCACAGCCCCCCAAAAGCAACAAGGCAAGGGCCAGGGAGAGCCGGAAAAAAACAGTCATGAAGCCTTCCACCCATAAAGCCCGGCAGATTACGCCACCCGGATCCCGGCGAACACCTGTGGCGAGGGAGCTTGCTCCCGCTGGGTTGCGCAGCGACCCCTTTTTGGTGGGCGCTGCGCACCCAAGCGGGAGCAAGCTCCCTCGCCACAGGCGCTATGAAAGCCCGCCCGGCTTACGCGCAATAATCACCTGACTCTTGGCCACCACCGCGTCCAGCGCCTGCTTGATCTGCGCCCCACGCGGTGAGTTCAGCACCGCTTGCCAGGTGGCGGCCCAATGATTGAGCAACGGGTGGTCGGCGTTGCTGAGATCGACCTTGGCTTCCCAGAACAACAGCATCCACATCGACCAGTAGAAACCGTATTGGCTGTGGCTCAACACCGTAAGCCCGGCCTCGCTGACCATCGCCTTGAACTGCTCTTCGCTGATGATGCGAATGTGGTTGGGCTTGCGGAAGTACTCCGGCGCGGCAATGTCTTTCTGCAGGTCTTCGGAGCTGGGGTGCGGCACGCTCAACAGGTACAGCGCCCCGGGCTGGCCGACCCGTACCAGTTCGGCAAGGAACTGCGCCGGGTCGTCGACATGCTCGATGACTTCGGTGGACACCACCCGCGTGGCCGTGGCATCGGCAATCGGCAGCGGGTTGCAGTCGGTCACGTGGCACTCGACTTCGCGCGCAGGGGTGTCGCTCAAGCGTTGGCGAGTGGCCTCGACCTTGGCCGCGTCGATGTCGGCGATGATGATCTTCGCCCCGCGCATCGCACAAAAATGCACGTTACCGCCATCGCCGCATCCCACGTCCAGCAGCGTGTCTCCAGGGCTCACCGGGAAACCGGTGAACAGCTCGTCAGTTTGCTGGTTGAACCAGCCGCTGAGCACCGCATCGTGCAACCCGAGCATGTACGGGTCGACCTTGTCGGCGACCGGCTCAGCGGGCGCGGGCGTGCCCATGGTGAGTTTCTTCAAAAGGCTCAGCATGACGGGGCTCCAGAGGCAGGAAGGACGGTCCGGTTGGCGGACAAGCGTTGCACCAGTTGAGCACCACGAGCGCGCAAGGGCATTTCCACCAGACGATAGTTGAGCTCGCTCAGCAGCCCAATCAACGACAACCCGCAGGTCAACGCCAGCCAGGGGTGGCTCGCCATGTCAGGCGATCCCAGCGGTGAGAAACGGAACCACAGCTCACGTAGCAGGAAAAACACCGGAATATGAATTAAATAGATGCCATAGGATCGGCTGCCAACCCAGGTCAACGCTGTTTTCACCGGACTGGGCGGCAGCAGGTAATCTCGGTCGTAGGAAGCCACCCAGACTAGCACGGCACTGAGTAGCGCTATGACCCCTATGCGATAGAACGACAAATTGAAATGCTCAGTCGCGATCACAGCCATTACGCCACCGAGCCCCATTATCAACAGAGCACCCAGGCCCGACCGGCGTAACCATTTTGGTTCGAACCGCTCGTAATCCGACCGCAGGCTCCAGACCGAGAGCAGCACACCAAGGGCCAGGGCGTCGGTACGAAAAACCATCAGCCACAAGCCTCTCATGGTGAACAACTGCAACAGCACCACCGCCAGCAACACCCAGACCAGGTAACGGCGCGAGACGAACACCAGCAAAGGCAAAATCAAATAGAACTGCTCTTCCAGCGACAGCGTCCAGTACACGAAGCTCGCGCCGTATTCATAACGCATGAAGGCATCGCCAAAGCGTACGTTGGCAAATTGCAGGAATCCGGCCAGCGTCGCCTGCAGGTTGGCCTCGACACTGCCAAACGCGCCAGAGCGATTGAAGAAAAACACCGCGAACAACACCAGTAACAACCAGAGCCAGGCCGAGGGCAACAGGCGAAACGCCCGGCGAATCCAGAATTCACGGGTAGTGGCCCAGAATTGTCGAGGCGTGTCGCAGCGGCGTAACTGAGGAATCAGGTTGCGACCAATGACGAATCCGGAAATAGCGAAAAACAAATCCACCCCCCACCACAGCTGAAAAATATCGGCCGTGGCTGCCAGACGCGGCATCCCACCCGGTAGCGGCATGCTTTGTATGTGATGGAACAGCACGCCGATTACCGCAATGGCGCGCAGCAATTCGATATCCATGATTCGCTTGCTGCTCATGATGCGTTCCCACACGAAGGGTTGGGTTTGCGAGCAATGATGACCTGGCTCTTGGGCATGAATTGGTCGAGTATCTGTTTGATAGCCAGGCCGTCGGGTTGCGTCAGCAAGTCCTGCCAGAGGCTGGCCCAACGTTCCATTAGCGGCGGGTACGGCGCCCGGATACGATCATGCACGGCGCCCTTGAGGTCCCGCCCCGCCGCCTTTTCGCTAGCCCAGAAGAAAATCATGCCCATGACCCAGAAGAATCCGCTGGCCTGGCGATGCTCAATGACCAGTCCGGCGTCCTCCACTAAAGCGGCAAACCGGTCGGCACTAAAAATCCGCACATGGTTGGGTGTTTGAAAGTAGCCAGGTGGCGCAATACCTTTCTGCAAATGCTCGCCCACCGACGCGGGCACGCTGAGCAGATACTGCGCCCCGGGTTGACCCATGCGCACAAGTTCAGCCATGAACAATTCCGGGTGGTCGACATGCTCGAGCACTTCCATACACGCAATTTTGTTCGCACAACCATCGGCCAGAGGCAGCGGCAGGCTGTTGCTCACCAGCCCCAGGAAGGGCGCGCTCGTCTGGGTCGCGACCTGACGCGCCAGGTCCCGCACCTTGTCATGCTCACTGTCGGTAAAGATCAGAGATGCCCCCTGGCGCAGTGCGAAGGACGTCGCCCAGCCCTCACCGCAGCCGACATCCAAGAATGTGTCGCCGGCTTTTATGGCAAAGCCTTTAAGCAGTTCACCGGTTTCATTAGCAAACCAGCCATCAAGAATTGCATCGCTGAATCCAACGTTACGGGGCGAAACGCCTCCTTCGGACGGCAACACAGGTTCAGTCGAAGGTCCGGGCCGGGGTTGATCCGCGTTCCGACGTCGCTCGTACATGTCCGCCAAGAACGTGCGCATCTGCCGTTCGGCATTGGCCTGGCTGCAGTACATCTCAAGCTTGCGCACAGCATGGGCCGACATCCGGCGATAACGTTCGGGGTCGTTTTTGGCTACGTCATAGCTAGCGCGATAGGCAGAGCACAATGAGTCCCAATCCGTGACATAACGCAAGGTACGGTATGCCGAACGTGGATCGTGTGGCCAGGCCGTCGACTCCTCACAGGAGTCCACCACAAAGGCATTATCGTGGTCGATATAATCGGCCATCGCCGTGTTAAGAGGTGCAATGGCCGGTCGCCCGCAGGACATGAACTCCATCAGCGGCAAGCACTGCCCTTCGCCGTAGGAGCTGTTGACCACATACCGGGTAGCGCCCACCAGTCGCTCGTAATCCGCGTCCGCCAGGTAGCCATGAATCAATACGATGCGACAGCGGTACGGCTGGCTCCGGTAAAGATGGTGCAGCATGTGGGTGAGCGCGCCGGCAATATCATGATGGGTCAGCTTGAGCACCAGGGTCGCGTCGGCAATATCACGGAATGTGGCACAGAACGCGCTGATCATATCCTGCCAGTTCTTGCGCCCATCATAAGGATTGAACACCGACGTATAGATCACACCGTCAAGTACCAACTCGCAGTCCTGGGCCGCAGTTTCAAAAACCACGGGGGCACCGGGCAGATGCTCCGGCGGACCATAGGGCCGCAGGTCGACGGTGCGACTGTCGATCAACAGACCCCGCAACTGCAGGTGCATTTGATCCACTGTCGGCCTTTGCGCCAACACCGTACCGCGAGCGGCAAAGCGGTCCCACACCGGGGCAGCGATAGCGGCAATCGGAAAATCCGCCCCCATCACGTCACGCACGGCATTGACGGTAAAACTGGAATGGGTAATCGCCATGCCGGTCGCGCCGAGTACCATGCGCCAGTCGTGACGAGGTTCACCTTGCCAGCTTTCAGTGGGAATGGTGCTGAACTCCCAGGCAAACACGGGAACCGTAGGGCAGGCGTAGTGGATCGCGGTGCGATGGGGTGGGGAAAACGAAAAAAATACGCAGTCCTCACCACGAGTGAGGCAATCGGCATACAGCTGATCGACTTCTTCATCCGGCCGGGACACTTCAATGACCCGCCCCAAACGCTCCAACACCGGACGGAATTCCTTGAGTACGAAGTAGTAGCTGTATTCGGGTTTGCCGAGATTTTCCAGGATATTGGTCTGGTTGGTTTCTGAATAAATAATGATCAGCATGATACGGACCCTGGCTGGACTATGAACGCCGGCGTTTCATCGCGACTTGGTCCCGCGAGAAAAGCCGCCAGCCGTTGCTCAGCCGGAGCGAAATCGCAATGGCGATGCATGCGCTCGCTCGCCGCCGACGCCATGGCCTGGTAGGCATTCGGCTGATGCCGGGCCATGGCATAGCTTTGTTGATAGGCCTGCTTCAATGAGCCCCAGTCAGGCCGATAGCTCAGGGTGCGATACAGCAGACGCGTGTCTTGCGGCCAGGGCGTAGGCTCACGGCTGGACTTGACGACAAAAGCCACCTCGGCGTCGATGTAATCACGCATCGCAGTATGATCCGGCGCAATCGCCGGACGTGCGCAAGACATGTATTCCATCAGCGGCAGACACACCCCTTCACAGCGGGACGCATTGACGTAATAAGTCGCCGCACCATACAAACGGATAAGCTGCTCATCCGCCAGGTCGCCGTGCAACACCACCACCCGACAATTGAATGGCGATAGCTGGGATAGCAGAGTCAGCAACTCGACGTAGTAGGCCGACAAGTCCTTCTGCGTGATTTTCAGCAACAACGTGGCATCCTCGACATCACGCAGGGCCCAGCAGAAAGCCGTTATCAGGTGAAGCCAGTTTTTTTGCCCATCCAGCGGGTCGAGTACGCTGACATAGACGACACCGCTGACTTCAGTCTCTGCCGTCTGGCTGGTATCCGGCAAAACGGCCTGGGGATGCTCCGGCGGGACAGGTTCCCGGACAGGTTCTGGCAATGGCTCGACCACCACGGTAACCGGCGGCGCAGGGGTTCCTCGAAGGACTCTACTGAGCAACACGCGCGCAAAAACAGGCATCAGGTCCCGGACCGCTTCGCGATACCAGCACAGCAGGTTGTGCTTGATCAGCCACAACGTCCCCTGCTCACCATCACTGTTGAAGGCTCTGAAAATTTCCCTCAGGTAATGCCGACTAATGAACCCACGACGTCGCCAGGTCGGGACCGGCGGCTCGATGACAGGCTCGATGACCACCTCGGGAGCCGTGAACACCTGCTCCGGCCTCTCTTCAATGAGAGGTGCAATCAAACCATCGGCCGACAACCCAAGAAAGCGACTGTCGATGATGCAGCCCTTGATATGCAGGGCCATGCCCGGATTGACCGGCCTGCTTGGATATTGCTCACGAACCACCGCGAAACGCTCCCACAACGGAGCGGGCAGGACCAACACGGGGAAATCCTCGCCCAACGCACGGCGAATAGCCTCGGCTGCGTGGCCTGACAGCGCAATCACCCGGCCATGGCGGTTCAAAGTACGACGCCAGTCCCGCCCAGGGTCATCGCCAAAATGCTCGGTCGGGATCGAGTCGAACGCCCAGGCGAGCACGCAGACCATCGGGCATAGCAGATCCGTGGGCGTGTTGTGAGGGGGTGAAAATGAGAGAAACAGGCAATCCTGGCCCGCCTCTTGAAATCTCTGGTAAAGCGGATCGACCTCGGCCACTGAGGACACCACGTGCACCCGTCCCAGGCTTTCCAGCATGGGACGATAGGCCGTGAGCAAAAGGTAAGGGCTGTTCTCAACGCAGTCGAGGGCCTGGCCGACGGAGAGATCGTTAACATCCGAGTAAAGAATGAAGTTCATGGTACCCCATCATGGAATCGCCATCCCGGCGATCCCAATTCAGGACGGTCAAGTCATGGATCGAACCGGCCCGGGGCCACGCCCACCCATCGTCTTGTTACCCGTCTCGTTCTTGTTTTTAGTCAGTCATTGGCCTGCGGTTCGGCCTGAAAATCAGGTTCGGTGGGCGTCGTGACGAGGGCATTCTAAACACATCCACCAAGGGTTCGTGAACCGCTCGGCGAGAATAAACCCGCTATAAATATGAGAACTGACCGGTCACGGTTTGCGCTGTTGAAATTACTTCGAAATTGGCACAGATTGGCAACCAAACAACTACAACAAACGCTTCTCCAGATCGATCGTTGAGTGATTTTTCCCCGATCTTACGGAAATTTCCTACTCAGTTCGCGCTAGACGAAGCAGCCGTCGAAGGGGGCTGGTGCTTGAAAAAACGTCTGTTCGTTACGGGCCTCAGCGGTTTCGTTGGACGTCACCTCAAATCTCGACTGAACGGTCATGATTCGGCGTGGCAGGTGATGCCTGTCGCTGCCCGCTACGACCTGACGGATGCCAAGACCCTGGAAGGCCTCTGGCCCGAGATTCCCGACGCCGTGATCCACCTGGCGGGACAGACCTTTGTCCCCGAAGCCTTCCGCGATCCAGCACGCACCCTGCACATCAACCTGCTGGGCACCTTGAACCTGCTCCAGGCCCTCAAGGCCCGGGGTTTCACCGGCACATTCCTGTATGTCAGCTCCGGTGATGTCTATGGCCAGATCAGCGAAGACCACCTGCCGATTACCGAACTGCAACTGCCCTCCCCGCGCAACCCGTATGCCGTGAGCAAGCTGTCGGCCGAACTGCTGAGCCTGCAATGGGGCATGAGCGAAGGTTGGCCGGTGCTGGTGGCCCGCCCGTTCAATCACATCGGTCCCGGGCAGAAGGACAGCTTCGTCATTGCCAGCGCCGCCCGGCAAATCAGCCGGATCAAGCTGGGCCTGCAACCGGCTCGGCTGCAAGTGGGCGATATCGACGTGACCCGCGACTTCCTCGATGTCGGCGATGTGATTTCGGCCTACCTGGCCCTGCTGGACAAAGGCGCCCCGGGACAGGTCTACAACATCTGCTCGGGCCGCGAGCAGAGCATTCGCAGCCTGATCGAACAACTGGGCGATATCGCCCAGGTCGACGTGCAACTGATCCAGGACCCTGCGCGTCTTCGCCGCGCAGAACAGCGTCGCGTCTGTGGTAGCCCAGCCAAGCTACGACAGGCCACCGGATGGACGCCTGAAACAACAACACAACAATCCTTGCGGGCGATCCTGTCCGACTGGGAGATACGGGTACAACAAGAATGAAAAGTGCATTGATCACAGGGATCACCGGTCAAGACGGCGCGTATCTGGCCAAGTTGCTGCTCGACAAGGGTTACAAGGTTCACGGCCTGGTGGCGCGACGCAGCAGCGACTCGCGCTGGCGACTGCGAGAAATGGGTATCGAACAGGACATCGTTTACCTGGACGGTGACATGGCCGATGCCTGCTCCGTGCAACGGGCCGTGATCAAGTCGGCGCCGGACGAGGTGTACAACCTGGCCGCGCAAAGTTTCGTCGCGGCCTCCTGGGACCAGCCAGTGACCACCGGCATCGTCGACGGGCTGGGGGTCACCCACCTGCTCGAAGCCATTCGCCAGTTCAGCGTGCATACGCGCTTCTACCAGGCGTCCACCAGCGAAATGTTCGGCCTGATCCAGGCCGAACAGCAGGACGAGCACACCCCGTTTTACCCACGCAGCCCCTATGGCGTGGCGAAACTGTACGGCCACTGGATCACCGTCAACTACCGGGAAAGCTTCGGCCTGCATGCCAGCAGCGGCATCCTGTTCAACCACGAATCACCGCTGCGTGGCATCGAGTTCGTCACCCGCAAGGTCACCGACGCCGCTGCACGCATCAAGCAGGGCAAGCAGCAGGAATTGCGCCTGGGCAATATCGACGCAAAGCGCGATTGGGGCTTTGCCGGCGATTACGTCGAGGCCATGTGGCTGATGTTGCAACAGGACACCCCCGACGATTACGTAGTGGCTACCGGCGTCACCACCACCGTGCGCGAGATGTGCAGGATTGCCTTCGAACACGTGGGCCTGGACTACCGTGACTTCGTCAAGATCGACCCGGCGTATTTCCGCCCGGCCGAAGTCGAAGCGCTACTCGGCAACCCAGCCAAGGCACAACGCGTCCTGGGCTGGAAGCCCAGGACCGACCTCGACACCCTGATCCGCATGATGATGGATGCGGACATGAAACGCGTCGCCAAGGAGTAGGCCATGCTCATTCCAGTGATTCTCTCCGGCGGGGCCGGGACGAGGTTGTGGCCGGTGTCCCGCGAAGGCCACCCCAAACCCTTCATGCTCTTACCCGATGGCCAGTCGCTGCTGGGCAAGACCTATCGGCGTGCCGCGGGGTTGTTCGATGGCCGGGGCGACATCGTCACCGTCACCAATCGCGAGTACTACTTCCAGAGCCGCGACCACTATCAAAGCGCCCACCTGGAGCGTCATCGCGGTCACTTCGTGCTCGAACCGACAGGTCGCAACACCGCGCCGGCCATTGCTACCGCCGCGCTCGCGGTGCAGGCCCTGCACGGTGACGATCCGATCCTGGTAGTCATGCCTGCCGACCACCTGATCCAGGACGAGGCCGCCTTCCAGACCGCCGTGGCGCACGCCGTGGAACTGGCCAAAAACGGCCACTTGGTGACCTTTGGTGTACTGCCCTCGGCGCCGGAAACCGGCTTCGGCTATATCGAACGGGGCAAGCCCCTGGACACCAAGGGCGCGGCCAAGGTCGTGCGCTTCGTCGAAAAACCCGACCTGCAGACCGCTACGCAATATCTGGAAAGCGGCCGCTTCCTGTGGAATTCGGGGATGTTCTGCTTTTCGGTCAAGACCCTGCTGGCGGAGCTGCAAGCCCACGCCCCCGAGCTGCTGGAACAGGCACGCGCCTGTGTCACCGCCAGTACGGCGGTGGAAACCTCAGGGTGTGTGCAGCAGGAATTGTCCGCGACACATTTTGCCGAAATGCCAGACATCTCCATCGACTATGCCTTGATGGAACGCTCCGCCAATGTCGTGGTGATTCCCGCGGCATTCGACTGGAGCGATATCGGCTCCTGGAGCGCCGTCGCCGGCCTGGTGCCCGCCGATGCGCAAAACAACCGCGCCACCGGCGAGGCCCTGTTTATCGACAGCCAGAACAACTTCGTCCAGAGCGACGGCCGCCTGGTAGCCGCCCTGGGCGTGGAACACCTGATCATTATCGACACCGCCGATGCCGTGCTGGTGGCCCATGCCGACCGCGCCCAGGATGTTCGTCGCGTCGCCCGGCAACTCAAGGACAAGGATCACGAAGCCTATCGCCTGCACCGTACGGTCAGCCGGCCATGGGGCAGCTATACCGTGCTCGAAGAGGGTCCACGCTTCAAGATCAAGCGCATCGTGGTCAAGCCTGGCGCATCGCTGTCGCTGCAAATGCACCACCATCGCAACGAACACTGGGTGGTGGTCGAAGGCATGGCCAAGGTCACCAACAACGGCTCGGGTTCGCACCTGGTCGCCAAGAACGAATCGACTTTTATCCCGGCCGGCCACAAGCATCGCCTGGAGAATCCCGGCGTGATCGATCTGGTGATTATCGAAGTGCAAAGCGGCGAATACCTGGGGGAAGACGACATCGTTCGCTTTGAAGATCACTACGGCAGGGCTGACTCATGTTGCTGAGCTTGCACTACTCATTATGGAGTTACCGCGGTTTTATCCTTGGCAGCGTCAAGCGTGAATTCCAATCGCGCTATCGTAACTCGCTGTTCGGCGCGTTGTGGACAGTGCTCAACCCGCTGTCGATGATTCTCGTCTACACGGTGATTTTTTCCCACATCATGCGTGCCCGCCTGCCCGGGGTGGAAGACGGCATGGCCTACAGCGTCTACCTCTGCGCCGGGCTGCTGACCTGGGGGTTGTTCGCGGAAATCACCACCCGCAGCCAGGGCATGTTCCTGGAAAACGCCAACCTGCTGAAGAAGATCAGCTTCCCCCGGATCTGCCTGCCGGTGATCGTGCTGTTCAACGCCGGGATCAACTTCGCGATCATCCTTGGGCTGTTCCTCGGTTTCCTGTTGATCACCGGGCGCTGGCCGGGCATTACCTTGCTGGCATTGGTGCCGCTGCTGGCCCTGCAGGTGATGTTCGCCGCCGGGCTGGGCATGCTGCTGGGGATCCTCAATGTGTTTTTCCGTGATGTCGGGCAGTTGTTCGGCATTTGCCTGCAATTCTGGTTCTGGCTCACGCCGATCGTTTACCCCATGACGATCCTGCCGCCGCCGATCCAGCAACTGCTCGCCTTCAATCCCATGACCGCCCTGATGCAGAGCTACCAGAACCTGTTTCTCTACAACCAATGGCCGGTCTGGAGCTCGCTGGTGCCGTTGCTGGTGGTCGGCCTGCTGTTATGCACCTTGGGCTTGCGCATGTTTCGTCGGCGCGGCGGTGAAATGGTGGACGAACTCTGATGGGACATTTGCGCGTCAGTGGCCTGGGCAAGGCCTACAAACAGTATCCGAACCGCTGGAGCCGGCTGTTCGAATGGTTGATCCCCTTTTCCCGCCAGCGTCATCAATTGCACTGGATCCTGCAAGGCGTGGATTTCGAGATCCAACCCGGGGAAGCCGTCGGCATCGTCGGGGTCAACGGTGCCGGCAAAAGCACGTTGCTCAAGATGATCACCGGTACCACGCAACCCACCTGCGGCCACATCCAGTTGCAAGGTCGTGTCGCCGCGCTGCTGGAACTGGGCATGGGCTTTCATCCGGACTTCACCGGTCGCCAGAACGCGTTCATGGCCGGTCAGTTGCTGGGCATGCAAGTGGAGGAAATCGAAGCCTTGATGCCCGAGATCGAAGGGTTCGCCGAAATCGGCGAGGCCATCGACCAGCCGGTACGCACCTATTCCAGCGGCATGCAGATGCGCCTGGCCTTCAGCGTCGCCACCGCCCGGCGTCCGGACATCCTGATCGTCGACGAAGCGCTGTCGGTGGGCGACGCCTACTTCCAGCACAAGAGCTTCGAGCGCATCCGCAGCTTCCGCAAGGCCGGCACCACGCTGCTGATCGTGTCCCACGATCGCTCGGCGATCCAGTCGATCTGCGACACCGCCATTCTGCTCGAACACGGGCGCATGGCCATGCGCGGCAAGCCGGAAGAAGTGATGGATTACTACAATGCCATGCTGGCCGAGCGCGAGGGGCAGATAGTGCGCCAGGAAATGCTCGCCAGCGGCCAGGTGCGCACCATTTCCGGCACCGGTGAGGCCGCCATCCTTGATGTACAGCTCTTGAACATCAAGGGCCAGGCGGTGGAAGTAACCGAGATCGGCCAGCCTGTTGTGTTGCAGGTCAGGGTCGAAGTGCGCCAGAACATAGATCGGCTGGTGCTGGGCTTCATGATCAAGGACCGACTCGGTCAGCCAATGTATGGCATCAATACTCATCGTCAGGAAAAGGCCCTGACCGATCTCAAGGCGGGTGAACAGATTGTCTACCGCTTCAGCTTCGACATGCGTCTGGGCAAGGGCAATTACTCCGTAGCACTGAGCCTGTCGCGACTGGATTCGCATCTGGACGGCAATTTTGAATGGCGCGACTACGGGTTGGTGTTTCACGTGATCAATAATCGCCAGGAAGATTTCGTCGGCTGTTCCTGGCTCCAGGCCGAGACCTGCATCCAGCGTTCGAGCCAGACTGCCGTCGAGGCGTTACCGCAAAAGGAGTTGCCATGAGCCGCCTGTTGGTGGAATGCACCTACGTATTCGAACACCCGGAAATCAATTCCGGCATTCAGCGCGTCGTGCGCAATGTAATTCGCGAACTGCCGGCCAAGGATGGCGAGCGTGAATGCATTCCCGTGGTCATGCTGCAGGGCAAATTATACGAGGCCAAGAGCCTGGCCCCGCTGTCGATCGATAAACTGGATCTGGTCAGCCTGAGGATACGCTGGGAACAGATGGCCAACCTGTTCTGGTTCTGGCATCGGACGCTCGCACGGCAGTGGCCCTTCAGCCGATCATTGTGGGCCCGTCGCCTCCTGTACATTGGCTGCCGCCTGTTCGCCTTCGGCTTCTTGAGCATACCGATACGTTTGTTCGACCGCGCCCTCAAAGGCCAAGAGCTGCCTAAGCGTTGCGTACCGCTGGAGCATCGGGCCGGCGATCAACTGATCTTGCTCGATTCATCCTGGCACTCGGATATCTTCCCCCTGGCCGAACAGCTCAAGCGCGATGGTGTCGGGATCATCTCGGTGGTCTACGACCTGATCCCCCTGTCTCATCCACAATTCTGCGATGCCGGGCTGGTCAAGGTGTTCAACCATTGGTTCGACTGGATTGCCCGCACCGCGGACGGCTACATCGCCATCTCCGCCACCATCCGTGACCAGTTGCGCCAAGAAATGGTCCGGCGCATTGGCGAGCAGCAGGTACAAGAACGCTGGTTCGACTATTTCCACCTGGGCAGCGAACTGGACCAGATTAACGCCGCCCACGCCGTCGACCCGAAGTTGCTGCGGTTGTTCAAGCGCCCCGAGCCGGTGTTCCTGATGGTCAGCACCATCGAGCCGCGCAAAAACCACGCCTATCTGCTCAATGCATTCGAGCGGGCCTGGGCTGCCGGTTCCCAGGCGCGGCTGTGCATCGTCGGGAAGATCGGCTGGAAGTGCGAGGCGCTGATCGAACGTATCGAGCGTCATGCACAATTCAACAGCCGCCTATTCATGTTCAATAACCTCTCGGACCAGAGCCTGGAACACGCCTATCGACACGCCACTGCGCTGGTGTTCCCGTCCTATGTGGAAGGTTTCGGCCTGCCACTGGTGGAGGCCATGCAGCGCGGCTTGCCGGCAATGGGCAGCGACATTGAAGTGTTTCGGGAAATCGGCGGTGATTTCATGGCCTATTTCGATCTCGACGAACCCCAAAGCCTGGCGGACCTGGTCACCGACATGGAACATACCGGGGTATTCCCGGCCAGGCGCAACCTGGATCACTGGCAATGGCTGAGCTGGCGCCAAGCCAGTGCGCAACTGGTAGAACGGATCGAGAGCCACGTTAGCGAAGTCATCGTCGACCGGGAAACAGCATGCGGATAGCCCTCAACGCACGCATCCTCCAGGCGCCACGCACCGGCATCGGCCAATACGTGTCGGAACTGGCCACCGCCCTGGCCCGTGAGCCTGATGTGCAGTTGTCGCTGTTCCACGGCTGGGGCTGGAACTCGCAGCTGCCACAAGCGCCCACGCCTGGCTATTCGAGATTCAGTCCCTTGTTGCGGCGGGTTCCGGGCGCCTATCAGGCGCGACGCTGGCTGGAACAGAAGCGCTTCGACCAGGGCCGTCCCCAGGCCATCGACCTGTATCACGACCCCAGCCTGTGGCCGCTGGCCTTTGACGGCCCGACGGTGATGACCCTGCATGATCTGACGCATGTGCGTTATCCCGAGACGCAACCACCCGCACGCCTGAAAGAAATCGAGCGACGGCTGGCCCGGGCGGTGGAACAGGCGCAGTTGATCATGACTGTTTCGCAGTTCATCGCTGATGAAGCGCAACAGCATTTCGGCCTCCCCGCCGAGCGCCTGCGGGTCGCGCCGCTGGGCGTGTCGGCGCGTTTCCATCCGCGCGAACCCGCAGCCATCGACACCGTACTCAAGGCCCATGGCCTGGAGCACGGCCGTTACTTCCTATGTGTCGGCACCCTGGAACCGCGCAAGAACCTGTCACTGGCCCTGCGTGCCCACACCGGGCTTCCTGAATCCGTACGTCAGACCTTTCCTTTGTTCATCGTAGGAATGAGCGGATGGCAACAGGCACAGCTCAATGATGAGTTGAAAGACGCCCTGGCTGGCGGTCATGTTTGTCTGGCGGGTTACCTGCCTGACGAACAGGTCGCCCAGCTATTGGCGGGGGCACGGGCATTGATTTTCCCGTCCTACTACGAAGGCTTTGGCCTGCCGGTGCTTGAAGCCATGGCCAGTGGCACACCGGTGATTACCACCCGCTGCTCGGCGATGCCCGAGGTGGCGGGGCCAGCCGGCAATTACTGCGAGCCGGACGATCCGCAAGGCATGCGCGATGCCATGGGCCGGTTGATGGAAGACCCCCAGCACTGGCAAGCGTGTCGCGAAGCGGGGCTGCAACAAGCGGCGCTTTTTTCCTGGGAACGCTGTGCGAAGGTCACCGCCCAAGCGTATCGCCAGGTCTTGGGAGGTTGAATGCGAGTCCTGCACTTTTACAAAACCTATTTGCCCGACTCCATGGGCGGCATCGAACAGGTCATTTTCCAGCTGTGCGACAGCACTGACCGGTTGGGTGTCGATAACACCGTGCTGGCCCTGAGCGGGCAGCCGGCGCCCGAGCCAATCAAGATCCGACAGCATGTCGTTCATCAGGCGCGATTGGACTTCCTACTGGCGTCCACCGGCTTCTCCTACAGCGTGTTCAAGAAATTCCGTGAGCTGGCCGCCGAAGCGGACGTGATCAACTACCACTTCCCCTGGCCGTTCATGGACCTGGTGCATTTTTTCACCGCGGTGAAAAAACCCTACGTCGTGACCTACCACTCGGACATCGTTCGCCAGCGGCACCTGCTCAAGCTCTATCGCCCCTTGATGCGGCGCTTTCTGAACGGCGCCGAGCGCATCGTCGCGGCGTCGCCGAACTATGTTCATACCAGCGACGTGCTCAAGGAATACCCCGCCAAGACCCGGATCATCACCTACGGCCTGAACAAGACCAGTTATCCACAGCCCGACGCCGAGCGCATGGCGGGGTGGAAGGCAAAACTGGGCGAGCGTTTCTTTTTGTTCGTGGGGGTGATGCGTTACTACAAAGGCTTGCACATTCTGCTCGACGCCCTCAAAGGCGTGGATTACCCCGTGGTCATCGTGGGCGCCGGCCCGCTGGAAAAACAACTGCATGCCCAGGCGGCGGCATTGGGCCTGCGCAACCTGCATTTCCTCGGACGCCTGGGGGACGAGGACAAGGTCGCGCTGCTGGAATTGAGTTATGCCATCGTGTTCCCTTCGCACTTGCGCTCCGAAGCCTTTGGCATCTCGCTGCTCGAAGGCGCGATGTTCGGCAAGCCGATGATCTCCAGCGAAATTGGCACCGGCACCAGCTACATCAATGTCCACGAAGAAACCGGCCTGGTAGTGCCACCGAGCAATCCCGAAGCTTTTCGCGAGGCGATGCGCACCCTGTGGGAAACCCCGGCACAAGCCCAGGCCATGGGCGCCCGAGCCGAAGCCCGCTACCGACAGTTGTTCACGTCTGAAGAGATGGGCCGCAAGTGGGTGCGGCTATACGAGGAACTGCTGGAGGAAAAGGCGCTTTCCTACGCCTGATCCTCCAATGGATTCCCTGTTTGGGCGGGTTGCCTATTCAACGGCTCATGAATGCTTTTGCAACCCGACAACCGTACGCGGCATGCCCACGAACCCGGGCAAGGCTTCGATCCGCGCCAACCAGGCCCGCACATGGGCATAGTCCTCCAACGACACATTGCCTTCCGGTGCGTGGGCGATGTAGCTGTAGCCGGCGATGTCCGCGACAGTCGCAGCGTCACCCGCCAGATAAGCACGGTTGCTCAACTCTTGATCAATGACTTTCAGCACGTTGTGGGAACGGGCGATCACGTCCTCAGCGTTGTAGGCCGCGCCAAATACGGTGATCAGTCGCGCCGTGGCCGGGCCCGCATGGATCGGCCCAGCCGCCGCCGACAACCAGCGCTGCACCCGGGCGGCGCCAACAGGATCGGTCGGCAGCCAGCGGCCCTTGCCATATTTGTGCGCCAGGTACACCAGGATCGCGTTGGAGTCCGCCAGCACCACGCCGTCATCGTCAATGACCGGTACCTGGCCAAACGCATTGAGCGCCAGGAAGTCCGCCTGTTTGTGCGCGCCCTTGGCCAAGTCGACGAAGACCTCTTCGACCGGTAGCCCGAGCAACGAAAGCATCAATTGAACACGATGGGAATGGCCGGACAGCGGGAAGTGATAGTGCTTGATAGGGTTCATGGTCGACTCCGCAGGAAGTGACGCCATCAGCACAACGGCGTCGATGGGGTCATCTTCCGCTCCAGGCAAAACCAAGAGAATCACCCAAAAATGCAATCCATTGTTTCAGCCAGCGAAACAATGCTTCAACCGCTCAAGGCCGGATGTTCGCGCAGTGCACCGACGACGAAATCGACAAAACTGCGGACCCGCGCCGGCGCATTTCGCCCGCCCTGGTACACCACATGGATCGGCAGAGGCGGCAATTCAAAATCGGCCAGGACGATTTCCAGTTCCCCGGCCGCCACGTTGCCTGCCACTTGGTAAGACAGGACCCGCGTCATCCCCAACCCCTGGCAGGCGGCGGTGATCGCGGCCTGGTTGGCCGTCACCACCAGCCGAGGCGCGGGCCGGACGGCCAACGGTTGGCCTGAATCGATGAAGGTCCAGCTTTTGACCTGGCCAATGGCCGAGGATGCCACCACGGGCATTCGCTCCAAATCCTCCGGATGCCGGGGCCGCCCGTGGCGTGCGAAGAAATCCGGGGAGCCGCACACCACTCGCCGTACTTCACCGACCCGCACGGCGTGCAGGTTGCTGTCCGGCAGTTCGCCAATGCGCAGGGCAACGTCGATGCCCTCCTCCACCAGGCTGACCGTGCGGTCTAACAGCAAGGCGTTGATGCTGACCTCAGGGAACCGATGCAAGTAATCCACCAGCAGCGGCGTGACGAATAACTGACCGAACAGCACGGGCGCGGTAATCGTCAACTGCCCCCGGGGTTGGACGTGGCTGCCGGCCGCTGAATCCTCGGCTTCCTGCAAGTCGCTCAGGATCCGGCGACTGTCCTCGAGAAAGCGCTGGCCGGCTTCGCTCAAGTACACGTTGCGGGTGGTGCGCACCAGCAATGGCGTGCCGATGCGTTGCTCCAACGCCGCCACCGCCCGCGTGACGCTGGCCGCCGACAGCCCCAAGCGCCGCGCTGCCGCCGAAAATCCCGACTCCTGGGCCACGGCGAGGAAAACCTGCATTTCCTGGAACCTGTCCATCCATCCCCCGATGAGAAATCCTGATACAAGTTTTCTGCGCGTCTCAAAGCAGCGCTACGCGGCCATTGTAGAGGCCTGGGCCAGTGAACCACAGCGTAGCGCAGCCAGACACCGGGACATTGGCTCGGCCAAGGGCAATTGCCCTTGGTACCATTCCTCTGCATGACAATTTCATGACCAAAGGAAGAAACCTTCTGTGGGAGCGAGCTTGCTCGCGGTGGCGTCAGTCAGTCACACACCCTATGGACTGGCACACCGCTATCGCGAGCAAGCTCGCTCCCGCAGGGTGAGTGTGTTGTTCAATGGATTGGCTTCAACGAAAGGCCTGTTTCTTGTGAATATTCTCTACCGCGCTTTAAACCACCCCCGCGCCGCCCTCATCGCCCTGATTGGCTGCGTACTACTCGTCCCCATGGGCCTGCGTCTCGCCCTGGGCTGGTCCGACCCGCTAGGTTATCTCTCGGACCTGGGTATCGGCGGGTTGCTGATCGTGCTGCTCCATCGCCGTCCTGGGTGGCTGGCGTTCCCGGTATTGCTGGCTTGGAGCGCGTTGACCCTGGCCAGCATCGAGCTGGTCAGCGCGGTCGGGCGGATGCCCAATCCTTCGGACATTCATTACCTGATCGACCCCCAGTTCGTTGAGAACTCCAGCAGCGGTGGCTTCGCCCATCCCTGGCTGGCCGCGCTCCAGCTGTCCGCGCTGGTGTCCTGGCTGGTTACTCAATGGACCAGCCGCCCACGCCAGGCGCCACGCTTGCCTCGCCACGCCTGGGCCGTGCCCGTGTTGCTCCTGTTGGGCCACGGCGCGCTGCAAGCCTGGCGCCCCAGCGAGGCGGACCAATGGAACGTGTTCAACCTGCCTCACCAACTCGTCACCGCAGGTATCGCCGCCGGGCAGGACCAGGCCCGGCAATGGCTCGACGGCGATGCGGTGGACCCGGCCCCACCGATGGAGGGGCTGACCCGCCTGGACCTCGATGGCAACAGACTGTTGGCCGAACCGGGCCGTGCGCGCAACGTCCTGGTCATCGCCCTGGAGGGCATTCCCGGTGCCTACGTTGGGGCCAACCGCCAGGCCTTGAAAAGCAGCTATCAGGAGAACCTGATGCCGCACCTCAGTGCCTGGGCCGAGCGCGGCATGAACACACCCGATTACGTCCTGCATAGCCACCAGACCATTCGCGGCCTCTACGCGATGCTGTGTGGCGACTACGACAAGCTCGATAACGGCACGCCCAAAGGCGTCGAAATGCTCAACCAGACCCAGCGCAATCAGGCCTGCCTGCCGGCCCAGTTGCGCCAGAACGGCTTTTCCACGCATTTCCTCCAGGGCGCGGGCCTGCGGTTCATGGCCAAGGACCGGATCATGCCGCACATCGGCTTCGACACGACCTTGGGCATGGAGTGGTTCACTCGCCCCGCCTACCTGGAATTCCCTTGGGGCATGGACGACAAGACCTTCTTTGAAGGCGCGTTGGACTACGTCGGGCAACTGCAACAAGCGGACAAGCCCTGGATGTTGACCCTGCTGACCGTGGGCACGCACCAGCCCTACTCGGCGCCGGATGACTACCTGCAACGCTACGACACCGCCAAGCAGGCAGCGGTAGGTTACTTGGACGATGCCCTGGAAAACTTCCTCGCGGGCCTGGAGCGCCAGGGCATCCTGGACAACACCCTGGTGGTCATCACCTCGGACGAATCCCATGGCATCGACGACGTGCGGCTGGCCTCGTCCTGGGGATTCAACCTGACGCTGGCGCCGGAGCCGTTGCCCCGGATCAAGTCAGGCACCTACGGCCACGTCGACTTGACCGCCTCGATCCTCGATTACTTCGGCTTTACGGTGCCCACGTCGTTGTCTGGCCGCTCGATGTTCAGGGACTACCCAACGGGCCGGGAAATCATGTCGTTCACCAACGGCAAACTGCGCTACCACGATGGCGAGGGGACGTTCACCGAGTGCGATTTCCTCCAGCATTGCCGTTACTACACCAGCGAAGGCTTCATCGCCGACCGCGCCACCTACGGCGGGCAATACAGCGGCCAGCGCGCCAGGCTGATCGGCGCCCGGGCCACGGCCCTGGACCAGACGCTGTTGCGCACGCCCTTGAACCAGCATTATCAATTCGGCAGTACGGATAAAATCCCGCTGCCGGCCCAGGTCACCAACGACTGGACCGACAACCTGATCGGTGCCCAATACCTGGAAATGCCCAAGGGTTCGCAGACCCGCGTCAGCCTGACCATCCGCGCCGTGGACGCTGATCACGCCGCCTACATTTCCCTCAAGGCCAAGGAGTTCGAGCAGGATGTGTCGATGGACCTGCCGACAGACGTGGCGGTGACACCCGAGCAGCCGCTGGTGATGAACCTCCGTTTCGACAACCCGCAGCAGCGCAAGGCGTTTTCCTTCCATCTGCTCGGTCATGGCGTCGGCGCCATCGAGATCAGCGACTTCAGCGTCGTGACCGAACTGCCGGACCAGACCGACCAGCCGCAATACCTGGACGATATGCAGGAAGACCGCGAGGCCCAATCCAGTTGAACAAAAACGCGCAGCCATGGCTGCGCGTTCTAATGTCCGGCTCGTGCTTGATCAAGACTTGATCAATTGCATGATTTCGAATGCGTTCAATGCCGCACCCCGCAGTAACTGATCACCACTGATAAACAGGTCCAGCCCGTGCTCGCCGTAGATCAGGTTGTAGCGAATCCGCCCGACTTCCACCGCATGCTTGTAGGTGGAGGTCATGGGCATCGGATAAGCGCCGAACTCGGGCTCATCCACCACTTCAACCCCCGGTGCCGCGCGCAACAACTCACGCACCTGCGTCAATGACTCGATGGGCTTTTTGAACCGCAGGCTCAGGCTCTCGGCATGGGAACGCAGGGTCGGCACCCGCACAGCCGTGGTGCTGATAGCCAACCCCGGTTCGTCCAGGACCTTGCGCAGCTCCCAGACCACTTTCATTTCTTCACGGGTGTAACCATTGGCTTCGAACGAATCGACCTGGGGAATCACGTTGAAAGCCAGGTTATGGGCGAAGTGCTCGCTGTCATCACGGTCGCCATAATCACTGAAGGACTTGGCCTTCTCTCGCAGTTCCAGCATCGCCGGCTGCCCCGCACCGCTGGCGGCCTGATAAGTGGAAATGATCGCACTCTCCAACCCGAAGGCCTGATGCAGCGGCCCCAGCACCATCAGCGCAATAGCCGAGGAGCAATTGGGGTTGGCGATCAGTTTTTCGCCCATGTAACGCTGACCGTTGATGGGCGGCACCAGGAGCGGAATCGCCGGGTGATAACGGAAGGCCGAGGAGTTATCGATGACGTAGGCGTTTTCAGCCAGACGCTCGCCATACTCCAGGGCGAAGGCCCCGGAGACACACAGGAAGACGATATCGCACGAGGCGCACCCCTCGACCGAAAAGGCTTCGATCAGGTGCTCGACCTGACCCACCTTCAGGCGCTTGCCCGCCGAACGGCCAGAGGCCATGCACACCACTTCATAATCGGTATTTTCAAGCAATTGCAGCATGGTCATGCCCACTGCACCGGTGCAGCCCACCACGGCGACTTTCTTCATTTCGATTCCTTATCCTGAAAAACCTGCGCCATTCCCGGAAAGTGACAGCGCTGCGGGTATGTCATGCCGTACGCAACTGCGCGGACACGTTGGCGGCTGCCGCTGCACGCTGGGCCCGGATGGAGTTCCAGGTAAACAACGCAAGCGCCAGCCAGATGAACGAAAATGCCGCCAGTTTCAATGCTGAAACCGGCTCGCCATAAACGAACGCAGCCAACAGGAAGTTGCAAATGGGCGGCACAAATTGCAGGAAGCCCAGCGCGATCATCGACAGCTGCTTGGCGGCCAGGCTGTACCACCACAGGGGCAGTACCGTGATCAGCCCCGTGGCGACCAGCAACAGGTCGCGAGTGCCTGACTGCAGGAATTGATGGCCCACGCCGTGGGCCTGTGCCAGCAGCAGGAATACCGCTGCAAACGGAAGCAGGACTGCGATCTCGAGCGTCTGGATAACCACCGGGTCGCCCGGGACTTTCTTCTTGAAGAGGCCGTAGAAGGAATAGCAAAAACCGATGACCAGGGCGATCCAGGGGAAGGAGTGCAGGTTCAGCAACTCGAACGCCATCAGCGTCACGCCCGCCACGGCCAGGAAAATGGCCCAGGTCTGCAAGACGCTGAGGCGTTCCTTGAAGACCAGGCGTGACACCAACATGCTCATGATCGGGCTGAGGAAATAGCCGAAGGCAACCTCCAGCACTCGCCCCGTCATGATTGCGTAGATGTACATCAGCCACCACAGCCCTAATACCGTAGAGACCGTCAGCACGTTGACCGGGCGAACCGTCTTAAGCGTGGAACGCAAGGTTGAGACTCGTGCGGTCAGCAAGACCAGTGCAACGAGAAACAGCTCGGCAAACACCACCCGCCAAGACAGCAGATGGTACGCGTCGAGCCCGGCCAGCGGTTTGTACCAAAGCGGGTAGGATCCCCAAAGCAGCGTAGCGCCGAGCCCGAAAGCCACGCCTTGTCCGGATTCATTTCTGGCTGTCATGGGCCACCTCGGTGTTGAAAGCGCGCATAGCGTTATCCACAACTATTGGGGAGAAGAATGCGCGTGATTGTCGGTTGTTCGGCAGCCGAGGAACGACGGAACTGACAAGGCGTGCCTTGGCAGCCACCCGTTCCGGGCCGACATCGGTCATGCTGCTGTCACCGTCACAAGGCGCAGCCAGCCTGGGTGTTGCCAGCGATTGTAGGAGGGCGGGACAGTCCGCTACAGTGCGGCAGACGACAATAAACGGTAGCTTTACGCCAAATGCTGACACCTCCAGGAACAGTGGCCATCCTCGCCTACGAAGGCCTTTGCGTATTCGAATTCGGTATCGCCCTGGAGATATTCGGCCTGCCGCGTCCGGAACTGGACATTCCCTGGTACACCCATCAAGTCGTGGCCGTCGATCAGGGGCCGATGCGTGCGTTCGGCGGCCTGCAGATTGGCGTCGACGCCGGGCTCGAGGCACTCGAAACCGCACGCACCATCATCGTTCCCGGTTGGCGCAGCCGTCAGGAGCCGCCTCCCGAAGCCCTGTTGCAGGCCTTGCGCAAAGCCCATGCCCGCGGCGCACGCTTGCTATCGATCTGTTCGGGAGTATTCGTCCTCGCAGCCACCGGCCTGCTCGACGGCGAAACCGCAACCACCCATTGGCAATTTGCCCAAGAGCTTGCCGAACACTACCCGCTGATCAACGTCGACCCGAACGTGTTGTATGTGGACGCCGGGCAATTGATCACTTCAGCCGGAAGCGCGGCGGGCATCGACGCCTGCCTGCATCTGATTGCCCGCGACTGCGGCACCCACGTCGCCAACTCGGTGGCCCGGCGCCTGGTCATGGCCCCACAACGCACCGGCGGCCAGGCCCAATTCATCGTCGCGCCCGTGAGCAAGTCGCCACGCAATGAACTAAGCGGTGTTTTGCAATGGATTCGCGAAAACCTGGATCAATCCCCCAGCGTGGGCGACATGGCCGCCCGCGTCGCCATGAGCGAGCGCACCTTCCTGCGACGCTTCATCGAGACGACAGGCCTTGCACCCAAGGCCTGGCTGCAACAGGAGCGCCTCAACCGGGCACGGGAACTGCTGGAAAGCACCGACCAGCACACAGCCAGCATTGCCCAGGCTTGTGGGTATCGCTCGGTGGAAAGTTTCCGCGCAGCCTTCCGCAACGCTGTGGGTTTGCCACCCTCCGCCTACCGTGAACGGTTTGGCAGACGTGAAGCCAGTCCCCAGGCAGCCCTGAAGGCTAATCCAGCAACCGATGCAACTTGGCGTACTGCAACAGCATGATGGTCTTGCCGTCGCAAATCTCACCGCGCTCGATCATGTCCAGGGCCTGATCGAGCGACATTTCCAGCACTTCGATCTCTTCACCCTCGGCTTCCAGGCCGCCGCCTGCGTGCTGCTTGTCTTCATCGAAGTACTCGCCGACGAAAAAATGCACCCGCTCAGTCACCGACCCCGGACTCATGAAAGCGTCGAGCACTTTGCGCACGTCCTGGATGATATAGCCGGTTTCTTCCTGGGTTTCCTTGCGGATGCAGGTGTGCGGGTCGTCGTTATCCAGCAGGCCGGCGCAAGTTTCTATCAACAAGTCGTCGTGCCCGTTGACGAAGGCCGGGAAGCGGAATTGCCGGGTCAACACCACGGTCTGCTTGGCCTTGCTGTACAGCAGGATGGTGGCGCCGTTGCCACGGTCGTAGGTCTCGCGCGTCAGCTCGCGCCATTGGCCGTTGCGGCCGAGGTAGTCGTAGGTGGTCTTGCGCAGCACGTACCAATTGTCCGAGAGGACTTCGACGCGCTTGATGCGTACGCGATCCTTGATGCCGATTGCCTGTGTCATTTACCCACTCCGTTCGGGACCCGAGGTCCCCTTTGAAAACTCCATTCGCACCTCTTTCAGGCTCACAAGAAAACTCACGATGGCCCATCGTTTTTTCTAGTTCGACAAAATCTGTCCGCTCATTAAATCTTCGACCAGCCCTGAGCCTGCGGGGATTCCATCAATAAAAAAGAAACCGGACGAGAATTCCTCATGGGCATCAATCTGAAATTTGGCCACAAGATTCTTCTGGGTGCCTGCGTCATCGTGATGGCGGTATTCCTGTCTTTCTCGTTGTTCAACGACCATCGCCAGCAAGCCAGCACCCGCGAAGCATTGCACCGCAACCTACAGGCCACCGGCCAGTTGCTGGGCGCGAACCTCGACAGCTGGCTGGCCGGCCGCATCCTATTGATCGAAGGTGCCGCCGAAACCATCGCCGCCGATCCCACCCCGCAGACCATCGGCGCAATTCTCTCCCAGGACATCATTACAAAGACCTTCATCGCCAGCTACGTCGGCCTTGAAGACAGTCGTTTCTTTATCCATCCCGAGCGGGTAATGCCCGACGGGTATGATGTTCGCCAGCGCGCCTGGTACAAAGACGCGGCTCGCAGCCTTGAACCCGTGCTGACCGAACCCTACATCGGTGCCGGTATTGATTACCTGATCATGACCCAAGCGGCGCCGATCAAGGTCGATGGCAAGGCCGTGGGTGTGCTGGGGGCGAGCCTGAGCCTGGAGCAACTCGCCAAAATCATCAATGCCGTGGACCTCAACGGCATAGGCTACGCCTTCCTGGTCAGCGACGACGGCAAGATCCTGGTGCACCCGGACAACACACGAGTGACCAAGACACTCGCCCAAGCGTTCCCCGAAGGCCCGCCGAGCATCAACAGCGCCTTGAATGAAGTGCAGGAAAACGGCCGAACGCGGATCGTCACTTTTACACCCATCAACGGCCTACCCTCGCTGCATTGGTCCATCGGACTTTCAGTGGATAAAGACAAAGCCTACGCCGTACTCCACGCGTTTCGCACTTCGGCGTTGGTCGCCACATTAATCGCCATGCTGGTGACCGTCGGTTTGCTCGGCCTGTTGATCAATGCCCTGATGCGACCATTACGCAGCATGGGCTCGGCCATGCAATCCATAGCCGATGGCGAAGGCGACCTGACCCAGCGCCTGCACAGCCTCTCCCGGGACGAGTTCGGCATGATGGCCGGGGGGTTCAACCGCTTCGTCGAACGTATCCAGCAGTCGATCCGGGAAGTCCTGGCGTCCAGTGTCCAGCTCACCCAATTGGCGGCACAGGTCAGCCAGGCGTCAAACGCATCCCTGAAAAGCTCTGACACCCAAGCGGCGCTGACCCATAACGTCGCCACGGCTATCAATGAGCTTGGGGCCGCAGCCCAGGAAATCGCTCGCAGCGCCGCTCATGCTTCAAGCCGCGCCTCTGATACCAGGGATCAGACCCAGGAAGGCCAGTCGGTGGTGCAGCGCAGTATCAGCGCCATGTCGCAACTCTCGTCGCAGGTGGTCAATACCCGCCAGGACATCGAAAGCCTGAATGAGAAAACGCTGAAGATCGGACGTATTCTCGACGTCATCAAAGGCATTTCCGACCAGACCAACTTGCTGGCCCTTAACGCTGCCATCGAGGCCGCCCGCGCCGGAGATGCCGGGCGCGGTTTTGCAGTGGTCTCGGACGAAGTCCGTACGCTCGCCCATCGCACCCAACAGTCCGCTCAGGAAATCCACAGCATGATCGAGGAACTGCAAGCAGGTGCCGGCAGCGCCGTAAGCGCCATGCTCGAAAGCCAGCGTCACAGCGACGACAACGTCACTACCGCCAGGCTCGCAGGCGAGCGACTCAATCGCGTGCTGATGGGCATCGGCGAAATCGACGAGATCAACCTGTCGGTGGCCACCGCCACCGAAGAACAAACCTCGGTGGTGGACAATCTGGATCGCGACATCAGCCACATCAATGACCTGAACCAGGAAATGGTCGGCAATTTGCAATCCACCTTGCAGGCCTGCACAGAACTGGAAAACCAGTCACGCCGCCTGCAACAAATGGTCAACACCTTCAAGATCTGAGGCTCATTCACAACCGGGTAGGCGGGACGCGGGGCAATGCGCGTTTGTGAGCCGTCTTGAAGTAGGCGCATTCAATGATCTGTCGCGCCTGGGGCGACACCTCTTCGCCCATCAGGTACCCATCGATTTCCTCGTAGCTGCAGCCATACGCCACTTCATCGAGCTTACCGGGTGCCAGGTCTTCCAAATCGGCGGTCGGTGCCTTGCGCACCAGGTTGGCGGGGGCGCCCAGCGTATCGGCCAACAATCTCACCTGAGTCTTCGTCAACCCGGACAACGGGGCCAGGTCGCACGCGCCGTCGCCAAACTTGGTGAAAAACCCCATCACCGCCTCCGCTCCATGATCGGTACCAACCACCAACCCATTGCTCAGATTGGCAATGGCGTATTGCGCCAGCATCCGTGCCCGGGCCTTGGCGTTGCCTTTGGCAAAGTCGGTGAGTTCGGCCGAAGGCTGCAAGCCATCGATGGCGATACTGCCCATCAACCCGTCAACGCAAGCGGCGATATTGCTGGTGGTGATCACGTCCGGCCGGATGAAGTCCAGGCACGCCTGGGCGTCTTGCTCATCTGCTTGAACCTTGTAGGGCAACCGGACTGCGATAAAACGCGCCTCGTAGTCTTCCTCTCGCAATTGCTCCACGGCCAACTGGCAGAGGCGGCCGGCGGTGAGGGAGTCGACGCCGCCACTGATCCCCAGGACCAGGGACTGGCAACCCGACTCGCGCAATATCTGCTTGATGAACTCGACGCGGCGGGCAATCTCGGTTGCTTCGCCACCCCGTGTGAGTTGGCGGTCGATGCCCAGTTCCCGGGCAATGCGTTCTTGCACAAGCGTAGTCATATCAGGCTCCCAGCTGTGGATTGATCAGGGCGACGTTGAACACTTGGGCGGCGTACCGCAGAAACGAGGCATCCTCGCAGACGTTCTTGATCGGGTCGTCGGAGAACTTCACGACCGGCTCGCCGTGGACCCGCACCAGCTTCATGACGATGCTCAGCGGTTCTACACCGTCGACATCGCAGGCCAGGCTGGTGCCCATGCCAAAACCGAATCTGGCCTTGCCACGAACATGCCGCAGGATCGGCAGGCATTTTTCGAAATTGAGGCCGTCGGAAAACATCAGGTCCTTGGTGCGCGGATCGACGCCCAGTTCCTGGTAACGCTTGAGCACCTTGTCCGCCCAGACGATGGGGTCACCGGAATCCTGGCGCAGGCCGTCATAGAGCTTGGCGAAGTACAGGTCGAAATCCTTGAGGAAGAAGTCGGTGCTAATGCAGTCCGTCAGGGCGATACCGAGGCGGCCGCGATACTCGCGCACCCAGTTTTCCAACGCCGCGTTCTGGCTCTCGCGCAAGCGCCCGAGTTGCTGGTGCACCATCAGCCATTGGTGAGCCATTGTGCCAATCAGCGGGAGATCGAACTCGTAGGCCAAGTGAGCGTTACTGGTGCCGACAAAGACCCCAGGAAAATCGCTGCGCATAATATTCACCACTTCACGCTGGGCCCTGAACGACAGCCGCCGCCGGGTGGAGAAGTCTGAAACGCGAAACTCGGCGAGTTCTTCACGGCTGGCGTTTTTCTCCAGCCATTCGAACTTCTGATACAGCTTGCGGGTGACGTCGGCCAACTCGACCTCGGGGTATTTCTCGCGGTTGCGCAGTTCGCTGACCATCGCCAATACCGGTTGCTCGAACATGATGCAGTGCAACATCGGGCCACGGACGCGGATGTGCAGTTGGCCGTCGACTTCCGAAACGTGTATGTAGCGCAAATTGAAGCGAAACAGGCCGAGAAACTGTTCGAAGTCCGGTGTCAGGTACTCACGAAAACGCTTGTTGAACAGGAACCGCTGCTCTCCCTCACGCAGCTGCAGCCCGGCGAGCTTCTCCAACTCCACGCGAATGTCCGGGATCAGGTGACCGAGGCGCTCCTTGGAGCGGACGATGAATTGGTATTCCACTTCGACATTCGGGTGCTGGTGCAAGACCGCCTGCATCATGGTGAAGGTGTAGTAGTCGGTATCCAGAAGACTCTGGATGGTGCCGCTGCTTGAATCGAATGCGCCGTCCATGACTCTTCCTTATGCGTTTGCCAGGCGGATGGTTTCTTCGCGGGTCAAGGCCACCGAAATCCCCGCTTGCTGCATGTCTTGGATGGCCTGGATGGCCCCCTCCTCACTGATGGCCCGGCAGGCCGGGAGGTGAATGATCACCTTGAAGCCAGCGGCGGCCAGTTGCAGAGCGGTGGTCTTGACGCAGAAATCCAGCGCCAGCCCGCCAACAATCACCTGCTGCACACCCAGACCGTTCAGGTACTCGATCACCCCGGTGGACAGCTTGCCGTGCAGGTCGTGGTAGCACGCGCCGTAGGGGTGCAGATCCGGCTCGACGCCCTTCCAGACGAAATAGTCGTAGTCATAGGGGCTCGGCAATTGATCCAGCAGGGCGAAACCTTCGGTACCAGGAACGCAGTGGCTGACCCAGGTGATATCGGCATGCTCGAGCCCGGTCGGCACGAACATCTGTGCGTGATCGGCGACCACCCACGGAGCCAGGGGCGAATGGGCGTCCTTGCTGCCGATGCGGAGGCTGGCCAGGGATGCGATGAAATTCAGCTCACCGGCAATCTGGTCACCGCCGGGCACCGGAAGCTCATCGGGGCATAGCGGCGTAAAGCTCTTTTGCGCATCGACATCGAAGGAAGCGGTTTTCCGGGTCAGGCTGTTCATGCTGGGTTTCTCCTCTTCATGGCGACGAGAGTACATAATGTGTACTTTCATGACAAGCCACTCACAGAAAATATTTTTGACGAACTCTCCTTAATAATGGCTATAGCTCAGCACAAATCATGTTTTCACTAAAAAGATTTTGCTGATAGAGTACACGTCATGTACCAAAAGAGAATATGCCATGTTCGAGATTGCCCTTTATGGCGGCGCCTTCAATCCTCCGCACGCCGGTCACGCCCAGGTAATGATCGAGGCCTCACGCCTGGCCAGACGCGTGCTGGTGGTCCCCAGCTTCCGGCATCCTTACGGCAAACAAATGGTCGACTATGACGTTCGCCTGAACTGGCTGGAATCGATCGTCGAAAAGGTGCAGCCACTGTGCTGCGCCGAAGTGCGTGCAAGCCGGGTGGAACAGGTCGTGGCCCGTGGCGTTGAAGGCGCAATCTACAGCTACACCCTGCTCGCCCACCTCGCCGACAGCCTGGCCCTGGACGGCAAGCGGATTGCATTGGTGGTGGGCCGGGATGTCGCGGATCGGCTGCCGACCTTCTACCGCGGCCAGGAATTGCTGGAGCGTTTTTCCATTCTTTGCGTGGAGGAAACGATCCACGTGCGCAGCACGGTGGTTCGCGAACGACTGGCGTTGGGCGAATCGCTTCCCTCCGACTGGATGGCTCCCGGCATGAACCCGTTAAACTATGACCTTTATGCGACCCACGGAAATCGACATGCCCACTAGCACAGCCCCCGCGCGCGACTACCTGCACACCATCGACCTCTGTGTGCTGCGCTTGTGCCGGGAGACCCAGGCGCTGGAAATCCTCTTGAACCGCCGGGAAGCCGAGCCGTTCGCCGGTCACTGGGCGCTGCCCGGGATCGTGGTCAATGGTGACGTCGAAGATCTCACGCTCAACAACGCCGTGGAGCGCCTGCGCAGCTCAAGCAAAGTGGGCATGCCGCTGGCCTGGATCGAACAGGTCGGCACCGTCGGTGACGCGTTCCGCGATCCGCGCTGCTGGTCATCGTCGACTTTCTATCTTGCGATTGTCAGCGAGGCGGTCCAGCTCGCCGAACACCAGGGTTTTTTCCCCCTTAAGGACGTCGCTGACGCCTCGATCAAACTCCCTTTCGACCACAACAGCCTGGTGGCCGCCGTCCAGGAGCGGTTGTTGTCCAAAGCCCTCTACAGCAGCCTGCCGCTGATGTTCCTGGGCCCGGAGTTCAGCGCGCCGGAAGCGGTGGGCATTTTCTCCGTGGTGCTCGATCGCCCGGTGCTCAAGACCAGCATGCGCCAGCGTCTATTGAAGATGACCGAGGCGGGCTACTTGCAGGAAACCGGCCGCAAGAAAAGCGGCGACGGCGGCCGCCCGCAACGCACGGTGGAAAACCTCAAGCCGGCCAGCGTTTATCTTTTTGATCGTTGTTTTCTGGAGTAACGCTTAGCGACAAACGCAAATGCTGGCGCCATCCGCGCTATATCTGATTATTCGAGCCCGGCAGTGAAGACCTTGCCAGGGTTCATTAACCCCGCCGGGTCCAGCGTGCGTTTAATGGCACGCATCAATTCGATCTCCAGCGGATCCTTGAAGCGAACGGCCGCGTCAGGCTTGGCTTGTCCCAGTCCGTGCTCAGCGCTGATGCTGCCGTTGAAGGCGCTTGTCATCCGGTAGATGACCTCCATGATCGCGTGTTCCCGGGCCCTGAACGAGGCGTCCGTCTCACCGAGCGGTTTGCTGATGTTGTAATGCAGGTTGCCGTCGCCCATGTGGCCGTAAGAAACGATGCGCACCCCCGCAAAGTCCTGTTGTAAGACACTGTCGGTGCGCTCGATGAATTCCGGTATGCGACTCACGGGTACGCTGATGTCATGCTTGAGGCTCGGGCCTTCATGATTCTGCGCCTCGGAAATACCTTCGCGCAGCGCCCACAGTGCCGCGGCTTGCGTCTGGTTGCTGGCCAACACCGCATCGCTGACCCAACCGCGCTCGAAGGCGTGGGCCAGGCCGTTTTCAAGCAACAGCGTCAATGGCGCGTCGGGCACCGTGTCGCGCAGCTCAATGAGGGCGTACCAAGGATGCTTCGTTTCCAGCGGGTCACTGCAACCGGCCACATGGTCCAGGACAAAATCCAGACTTTGGCGCGACATCATCTCGAAGCCCGTCAGGCGGTCGGCGCACAGGCTGCGCACATGGCCAATCAACTCCACCGCCGCCTGCGGCGAAGGCAGCGCGACCCAGGCTGTCGCCGTGCTATGGGTCGCCGGGAACAATTTGAGCACCGCCGCCGTGATGATCCCGAGCGTGCCCTCCGAGCCAATAAATAAATGCTTGAGGTCGTAACCGGTGTTGTCCTTACGCAAGCCCCGCAATCCGTTCCAGACGCGGCCGTCAGGCAGCACCACTTCCAGACCAAGGGTCAGCTCACGCATGTTGCCGTAACGCAGCACTGCCGTTCCGCCGGCATTGGTCGCAAGATTGCCACCCACCGTGCAACTGCCCTCCGCCCCCAGTGACAGCGGAAACAGGCGCCCAACCTGGCTGGCGGCATCCTGTAAATGTTGCAGAATCACCCCGGCCTCTACCGTGATGGTTTCGTTGGCCAGGTCGATTTCCCGGATGCGCTTCATCCGGTTCAAGGACAGCACCAATTGGCTGCCAGAAGCATCGGGGATCGATCCGCCATTCAAGCCGGTGTTGCCGCCTTGGGGCACCAAGGCCACTTGGGCGTCATGACAGATGCGTACAACCTCGGCCACTTCCTCGGTCGTCGCCGGGCGTACCACCAACGCAGCCTGGCCTTGATAGGCGTTACGCCAGTCCGTCAGATAGCTCTGCATCAACGCCGGGTCACGTACCAACCCTGCCTGCCCTACCACCTGCTCGATGCGTTGGAGCACTTCATCGCTCAACGAAGGCATCCCTCTCTCCTTAGCACTTACGGACGCTGCCCGAACGCTGCCTGATTCGCCGTCCAGCCAGCCACGCGCTCACTCAAGGACAGCCCAAGGCCAGGCCGGGTGGGCACCAACATCCGCCCATCACGGGTTTGCATACGCTCATTGAACAGCGGCTCCAGCCATTCGAAATGTTCCACCCAAGGCTCGCGACTGTACGTGGCAGCCAGATGGATATGCAGCTCCATGGCAAAGTGCGGCGCAATCATCAGCCCTGCTTGCTCGGCCAACGCCTGGACTTTGAGATAAGGGGTGATGCCACCGACACGAGGGGCATCAGGCATCAGGTAATCGGTCGCGCGCAGTTTGATGAACTCCCAGTGTTCGGCAACGCTGGTGAGCATTTCACCGGTGGCGATTGGCGTATCGAATTCCCGAGCCAATGCGGCGTGACCTTCGGCGTCGTAGCAATCGAGCGGTTCCTCGATCCAGATCAGGTTGAACTGCTCGAGACGGCGGCACATGCGCTGCGCAGTGGGCCGATCCCATTGCTGGTTGGCGTCGACCATCAATGGAAAGTCATCGCCCAGATGTTTGCGGATGGTGCTGACCCGGTGCAGATCCAGTGCCTGGTCAGGCTGACCCACCTTGAGCTTGATACCACCAATGCCCTTTTCCCGAGACAGCTCGGTATTGATCATTAATTGATCAAGCGGCGTATGCAGGAATCCACCCGATGTGTTGTAGCACTGGACCGAATCGCGATGGGCGCCGAGCAAGCGAGCCAACGAAAGATTGGCTCGCTTGGCTTTCAGATCCCACAGGGCGACATCGAACGCGCCAATGGCCTGTGTGGCCAAGCCGCTGCGCCCCACCGAGGCACCCGCCCAGCAGAGCTTGTCCCATAGTTTGGAAATATCGCTTGGATTCTCGCCGATCAGGCTGGGGGCGATTTCCTTGGCGTGGGCAAATTGCCCGGGGCCACCGGCGCGCTTGGAATAGCTGAACCCCAGGCCACGGTGGCCGTCCCTGGTTTCGATTTCCACGAACAGAATGGCGATTTCTGTCATTGGCTTTTGCCGGCCGGTCAGCACCTTGGCATCGCTGATGGGATTGGCCAATGGCAGGAAAACCGAGGCCACGCGCACCCAGGCAATGCGGTCGTCGTCGGCGGAAGGCATTTGAGGCGTGTCTTGCATGGCTTTGCTCCGAACGTTTGGGTTTGGCTGCTGCAACACCTGTTCGGGTTGCAGCAGCGAACGCGGACAAATGCAGCGAGCTAGCTGCGCATCAATTCAATAGCCGCGCTTTTCCTGTTGCGAATAACCGTCACCAGGTGCCAGGAGATGGAGGCGGCAGCCAGGATGAGAAAGCCCGCTGAGATGGGGTTGGTGAGGAAGCCGACGAAGTTGCCGTCGGACAGCATCAAGCCACGGCGTAAGTTGGTTTCCGCCATGGGGCCCAGGATGAAGCCGATGATGAACGGTGCAATCGGCAAACCGGCTTTGACGAACCCGTACCCCAGCAAGCCAAACAGCAGCACCGCCCAGACATCGAAGATCCGGCTGTTCAAGCCGAAGGCCCCAACCACGCACAAGACCAGGATGATCGGCAGCAGGATGTGCTTGGGCACCGCCAGCAACTTGATGAACATGCGCAGGCCGTAGAACTCCAGCACCAGCATCAGCACGGAAGCGAGGATAAGCGCGGCGAAGATCGTATAGACCAACGGTGCCTGGCTGATGAACAGCAGGGGCCCTGGCTGGATGCCGTGGATCATGAAACCGCCGAGCATGACCGCCGTGGTGGTATCGCCGGGAATGCCCAGCGTCAGCAGTGGAATCATCGCGCCACCGATGCCGGCATTGTTTGCCGTCTCGCTGGCCACCACGCCGTCAATCTTGCCTTTACCGAACTCCTCAGGCGTCTTGGAGCGTTTCTTTGCAACGATGTAAGAAACGATATTCGACGTACCGGCACCGATACCGGGCAGGATGCCGATACCGAGGCCGATCAGGGATGAACGAGTGGCGTTGGGCAGTTGACCGACAAATTCCTTTATCGAAAAACCGAAACCTTTCACGCCTTTCATACTGACGTGCTGTGGTTTGGCCCGGTGGCTCAGGCGCGCACTCTCAGCAAACTTCAGCACCTCGGCGACGGCAAACATGCCGATCATGACAGTCAGCATGGCGAAGCCGCCATTGAGGCTCGGCAGGTCAAAGGTAAAGCGGCGAATGGCCTCGACCGGTGCAATCCCCACGGTGGAAAAGGCAAAACCCAGGGCACCGGCAAACAAGCCTTTGACCAGCGAGCCGGTCGACAGCGTGGCGATCAACGTCAGCGAGAAAATAGCGATGGAAAAATATTCGTGCGGGCCAAAGCTCAGGGCCAGTTCCGCCAGGATCGGGGCGATGAACATCAGCGCGGCGATACTGAAAATCGTGCCAAGAAACGAGAACACCACGCCAATCCCAAGGGCCTTGACGCCATGGCCTTGTTTCATCAGCGGCCAACCATCGAATGTCGTGGCGATGGAGGCCGGCGTTCCCGGTATGTTGAGCAATATCGCCGATATCAGCCCTCCCGAAGTGGCACCGACGAACAACGCGACCAGCAGCGCCAAGCCAGGGCCTGGCCCCATCGAGTAAGTCAGCGGCAAGCACAGCGCGATGGCCATGGTGGCCGAGAGCCCGGGCACCGCACCAAAAACGATCCCCACCGCAACGCCGAGGGTGATCAGGAGAAAAACGTAGGGTGTCAGTACGGCCGCGAAGCCTGTTTGCATGAGTTCGATCATGGCCGTCCCCTAGAAATCCAATAAACCGACCGGCAGGAGCAAGTCGAAGCCATGGCGAAAAATGAAGAAAATCAGCACCGCCGAAACGACCGCTATCAGCGCGTATTGGAGGTGCTTGACCTTTTGTTCCGCAGGGGTCAGCACGATGAACTGGGCATAGAGATAAAGCACCGTCATGATCACAAAGCCTACGGTCTGCAGCAGCGCTGTAAAAATCAGCACCAAAGCCAGGGATTTGAAGACTGTTGGATAGTCGATCGACTCAGGTTTTTCTGTGGGTTCGGCACTTTTGTCCGGCAGCTTTCGCCACGCCCATAATTGCAACGCACCCAACAGGCATAACGCGACAGCAAGCACCCAAGGTACAAACGCGGCATCGACCAACCCGCGACGCGGCAGGTTCAAGGTCAATACCAGATAAGCCACGCCGGCACCGAGCATGGCCAGGCCGGCCAATAGCTCGTTTCTTTTATAGGAATCCATACAGGCTCCTCTTGCTGGAAAGGACTGATGATCGGGTGGTTGCCAACGCGGCGCACACCCGAGCCGCTACGCAGAATTACTTGGCTTTACGCATCTCGTCCTTGAACTGCATGAAGCTGTCGCGGGTTTTGTTCAGGGTGGCAACAGCTTCCTCGGTGCCCTGGAAACTGACCGGCTGCTTGAAGGATTTCTTCAGCTCTTCGGCGTATTCCGGCTCTTCGGTAATCTTCTTCATGGTGTCGGCCATTTTCTTGACGATGGCCGGGTCAGTGCCTTTCGGGAAAGCGACGACATAAGGCTTGTCCAGGATCAGGTCCACGCCTTGTTCCTTGAAGGTCTTGACGTCGCCCAGCAATGCGTTGCGCTCAGCGTTGGGCTGGCCCAAGGCAGTCATCTTGCCGCTGGTGATGTAATCCTGGACCGACCCATAACTGATGGCGCCAAGGTCAATGCGCTTGCCCAGCAAGGCGACGATTTTTTCCGACACCGTGCCGCTGTCGACCATTTTCAGTTTCACACCGGCGAGCTTCTCGAACATCAGCCCTTGCAGGTGAGAGAAGTTGCCCATTTCGGTACCGTAGGTAATGGTGCCGGGCTTGGCCTTGGCTTTTTCAATCAGTTGGTCGAGGCTGTCGATGCCCGAGCTTTTCGCCGAGACGAACACCGCACCTTTGTCGACGCCGGCGATGCAGGAGATATCAAACGCATCAAAGCGATCCTCCGAGAGTCCCGCCACTTCGTTAACGATCAACTGGCCGGTGTGGGTGAACAGGATGGTATTGCCGTCTGGCTCTGCACTCTTGACCGCATCGGCGGCAATCGTCCCGCCCCCGCCGGCCATATTGGTCACCACCATGGATTTGCCGGTGAGCTTGGTAAAGTACTTGGCCATCATTCGTGCGTTGAAATCAGTGTCACCGCCGGCGTTGGCAATCACCACCACCTGCACCGGACGACTTGGCCAGTCGCTGGCATCGGCGGCCATTGCCGTGCCGGCAGTCAGGCTCAGGAAAGAGGCGATCAAAGAGGCGCAGAGTGTTTTCTTCATTATTGTTCTCCAGGTGCTGCCATTGATTGTGGGTTTGAAGTTACGCACGAAGCGAGCACGCCCAGCGCTAACGCCTGACGAGGCAAGCGCACAGGCCTTAACGTTGGGATCGAGGAATTGGATAGCCGTTGCGAGCCCGCAGGGGGCTTCTCGCAAAGAGAGGAAGGTCGCTGGCGCCCTGCGATAACGCGTGGGACCGGTGACTTGCAAAATCGCAGGGCGGTAGATGTGGAAGACATGACTGCGCCTTTCGTTTTTATTATTTTTCTATGTCATACGTTGTCGTATGACTTGATATCATCATCTAAGTCCCGTGTTGTCAATGCAGTCGTTCGGCAGCTTGCCTTGAATACGACGAACAGGGCTGGCCGACCAGAGCGCGATTGAGCTCGGTTCCCAGCCTGAACCAGCACGAAGTCTAGTCGCCCCTAAAAAAAACCCCCTGAATCAGGGGGTTGGTTTCTATCAGCGTTTCGGGGCTGAGCTGTGGATTAAGAGAATTAAAACTGTCGCAAAAGACGCCCAGTTTCCGTGGCCTTCAGCCCGATTCGGAGGAAATGCAAAACTGTCGCGAGCCCCAAAAACCGTGACTCGGACAAATACGCTAGAGAATAAAAACTGTCTAGCCCAGGAACGGCGGGCCTTACAGCCACTTCTGAGATTCCAAGAGTGGATGTCCTGCCCGCTATTCGGGATGAACCCAGCAGCCCGGGCTCTCACTGTCGAAGAAATCGACCTCTACTGGACCTCATATCTCTGATGGTTGCATCGAGTCTTCGGGGGCCGCCAACGTGTCTTCGCAACACTCTAGCGCAGATTCAAGCCCTGATAACGAAACGCTCAGCGGCCACTCAATGGACCACTCAAAAAGGGCCTGATATCCCGAGGCCGAACAGAGACTGAGCCTGCTCCCGAAGCCTTCCCTAATTCCATGGACTCCCCGCTCAGTAACTCTCCGAGTTGAGTTGTCTCGCCTCATGGGGCGACCTTCCACTCCACTCCTTGAAGGCGCGAGTGAAGGCGCTGTGCTCCGAATAGCCCAGCAGCATGGCGATATCCACGATTTGCAGGCGTGGATCGCGCAGGTACGACAACGCTAGTTCGTGGCGAACCAAGTTCAGCTCATAGCGAAAGCTGGTGCCGGCCTCTTTTAGACGGCGCTGTAGCGTGCGTGACGAGGTGCCCAGTTGGGGGCTTATCCGCTCTATGCTCGGCTCACCTTCGCGCAAGGCATGGGTGATGGTCTTGCGCAGCTGTTCCACGAATTCATCCTGCTGTGGCAACTGGGCCAGCAGGCGATCCGCATGTTGTTCCAACAGGGAGACCAGCGCCGGGTCGGGGCTCTTAAAGGGCAGTTCGAGCAGTTGCGCGGAGAAACGCAGGACCGCCTCGGCCTGACCGAAGCGTACCGGGCAGCCGAAGAAGGCTTCGTACGGGCTGGTGTCGAGAGGGCTGGGATGATTGAAATCGATTCGCAACGGGTTGGCCGTGCCGCGCACTAGGGCACGGCAGAACTGCATTATGGCAACCATACCGGTTTCGTTCACCAAGGGTCCGGGCTGGTACTGGCTGACATCCCAGACCAGTTCGAACCAGCCGTCGCCGTCGCGGCGAGTCATGGGAATGACGTCGTACACCAGGCGAATGTAGCGCTCCAGGCGTTGCAGAGCCGTACCGAGATTACCACAGGCCAGCAGCACCGAGCCGAGCACACCGATATGCCGGGCGCTGATGGTTTGGCCGACGTGTAGGCCCAGCAGCGGGTCGTCCAGTGCCTGCGCCGCCGTCACCAGCAGGCGATCCCAGCATTCCACGTCAACGCCGCCGACACCCTCCTGGGCAGGTGTGGGCCAGGGCTGGCCAAGTACCGACTCGGGCTCATGACCGAGCGCCTCCAGGTATTCATAGAGCAGTTGCACGTAGGTCTCTGGCACCACGCGCCGATATAAAGGCTGGCTCATCGGACCTCTTTAGGCTGGTTGGCCTTTTGTTGTTTGGCGCAAAGTGTCAAGCGGGGCGTCGGATACCGTCAAGCCTTCCTAACGGCAGCGGCCGAGAATGACGGCACTCCAGCCATTCCAGCAGATGCCGTTCATGAACACGATCACCGATCTTCTGGCACCAGCGACAATCCAGTTCTTCTCCAACGGCTCGCGTTGCGTTGCCGACTTTTACCGCCCACTGGGTGCAGGACCTTTCCCGGTGGTGGTGATGGCGCATGGGCTTGGCGGGACGCGCAAGATGCGCTTGCCGGCCTTTGCCGCCCGCTTCGCCGCCGCCGGCTACGCGTGCCTGGTGTTCGACTATCGCCACTTCGGCGACAGCGAAGGCGAGCCGCGCCAACTGCTGGATATCAACCGCCAGCTCGAAGACTGGACAGCCGCGATAGATCACGCCCGCCGCCTCGCGGATGTGGACCCGCAGCGTATCGTTATCTGGGGCACCTCGTTCGGTGGCGGGCATGTGCTGGCCACCGCCGCCGACGATGCCAGGGTGGCCGCTGTCATTTCCCAATGTCCCTTCACCGACGGCCTGAGCTCCAGTCTTGCCACCGAACTCCTGGTGTCACTTCGCCTCACCTTGCTGGCCCTGGCCGACCGTATCGGCTCGTGGTTCGGCGCCAAACCCATTCTGGTTCCGCTCGCCGGTCAACCTGGCGATACGGCATTCATGACTTCGCCGGATGCCTGGGGTGGCTATAACGGCCTGATCCCGTCAGGTGCGCGTATCCGCAAAGAGGCCGCCGCGCGTTTTGCCCTGGACATCATTCGCTACTACCCCGGGCGCAGTACACCTCGTATCCAGGCCCCTGTGCTGTTTTGCGTGTGCGATCCCGACAGCGTGGCACCGGCGAAGCGGACGCTGCGTCACGCCCGGCGCGCGCCACGTCATGAGATCAAGCGCTATGCCCATGGGCATTTCGATATTTATGTGGGCGAAGCCTTCGAGCAGGTGGTGGGTGATCAACTCGACTTCCTCAAGCGCAACGTGCCAAGCACGCCAACGAAGAGATAAGAATATGTACGACCTTCAAGGCAAAGTGGTTCTGATCACCGGCGCGGCTGGCGGCATCGGCGCCGCCAGTGCACGCGAACTGTATGTGCAGGGCGCCAGCCTAGTGCTGACCGATACCTCGCAGGAGGCGGTGGACAAGCTGGCCCAGGAGTTCAACAGCCAACGTGTGTTGCCGCTGGCGTTCGACGTCACCGACGCCGAGGCGGCAAAGGCAGTGATATGCCAAGCAGTCGAGCGTTTCGGCCGTCTCGATGTGGCCTTCGCCAATGCCGGCATCTCCTGGCGAGGCGTACCGGCGACCCTACGCACCTGCGACGAAGCGGAGTTCCGTCGCATCATTGAGGTGGATCTGTTCGGGGTGTGGCACGCGATGCGCGCCGCACTGCCGGAGGTCGTGCGCAATCGGGGCCAAGTGCTGGTCACGTCGTCGACCTATGCCTACTTGAACGGCATGGCCAACGCGCCCTATGCCGCGAGCAAGGCGGCGGTGGAGTCGCTGGCCCGCTCGCTGCGCGCCGAGTTAAGTGCAACCGGGGCCAGCGCCAGCGTGCTCTATCCCGGCTGGACGGCGACCGCCATCGCCAAGGTCGCCTTCGGTGGCAACGCCATCGCCACCCAGATGAACGAGACCCTATTGCCGGCCTTCCTGCATCAGGCGATTGCACCGGAACAGGTGGCACGTGGCGTGGTGCGCGGTCTACAAAAGCGCCAGCCGCGCATCGTTGTACCGGCTCGCTGGGCGCCCATCTCACTGTTGCGCGGCCTGTTCAACGTTTTCACGGACTGGCATCTGACACGCGATGCCCGCCTGCAACGGTTGCTCCACCAATTGGAAGAAGAAACCGTTCGCACCCAGAGCCCTAGTTGATGCCCCACTACTTGCTTAAGGTTCACCCATGAAAAGCTACTCGTTGAACGACCGCGTCATCGCCATCACTGGTGCCACGGGTGGTCTCGGCAGGGCCGCCGCGCAGGCCCTGCGCGACAAAGGCGCGAAGCTGGTCTTGCTGGATCTCGATCTGGATAGCCTGAATGCAATGGCTGTCACCCTGGGCGGGCCTAATGTCGCTGTCGGTTGGGTGGCCAACGTGCGCTCAATTGAGAGTCTGGAAACGGCGCTGAAAGAGGCCGCGCAGCATTTCGGCGGAATTGATGTGGTGGTCGCCGGCGCTGGCGTCAGCTCGGTGGTAGCCCTGGAGTATATCGATCCCGCCACGTTTGACCGGGTCATCGATATCAACCTCAACGGTGTGGCGCGCACCTTCCGCGCCTCACTGCCCCATGTGAAGGCACGCCAGGGCTATCTACTGGCCATCTCGTCTATGGCGGCTTTCGTTCATTCGCCGTTGAACACGGCCTACACCGCCAGCAAGGCCGGAGTCTGGGCCCTGTGTGACAGCTTACGCCTGGAGCTTCGTCAGCACGGCGTGAGTGTCGGCTCATTCCACCCGACCTTCTTCCAAACGCCGATGATGGAGGCGATCGTTGATGGGCCGTCCTCCACCCTGGTCTGGAATAACCATCAGGGGGTCTGGCAGTTCGTCGCGTTGGAGCAGGTGGTGGCCGCCCTGGTGGACTGCATCGAGCAGCGGCATGACTTGGTGACGGTGCCACGCAGCCAAGTGCTGGTGGCGAAAGCGCCAGGCTTGCTGCGTCGGCTTATCGAGTGGATCGGTTTCGACGCTGGAAAAGTCGCCGAAGCGGTAAGGCTCAGCGATGAAGACAAGGCTTGATTAGGTCAGGGTCGCAGCCTGAACAAATGACCGCTTCTGGCCGTGGGCATGTCGCCCGCATCCGGGCCGGAACGAACCAGGAAATCCTGGCGCCGCTCTTGGGGCGCTATAGCTTCCAAGTCGAATGGCTTAATTGAGTCCCTGACTCGCATTTGTAAGTCCAGCAGTCGTGCCCTGGTGGTGTTCCTTCAGGTTCTTTTACACAACTTCGATCAACTCCAACCGGCACTCAAAAGTGCACAGGAAGGCGAAGCCTTGCCTGCGTGCAATCAACAAAAACAATAAACGAGAGGTGGAAAATGAAACTCAATAGCCGTGCGATCCCGTGTCTCTCCGCTCAGCGAAAGAGTGCTGCGTGGATTAAGTACACCAGTGTCATGGCACTGCTCAGTGCCTCTACAATTGCAGGCGCTAATGGCATTGCTCTTAACGAACAAAGTGCCAGCAGTGCGGGAACTGCTTATGCGGGAAGGTCGTCTTCCGCACTGGACGTCAGCACCATCTACGGAAATCCTGCTGGCTTGACCAAGTTGAAACGTACCGAGATTTCCGGCGGGGCCGCGATCATCTCGGGGAGCGACGACATTAGTGATGCGCAGAGCAGTGTCGCAGGAACGAATAAGGGGGACTCGGTACCTTTGGCGGTCGTGCCCTTCGCCTATCTGTCGACGCCGCTTAATGATCGTTTTTCGATTGGTCTGGGTCTCTATGCTCCGAGTGGTCTGATCAACGAATACGAGAGCACTTTTCAGGGCCGCTACCAGGGTTCCTATAGCTCGACCAAGGAGGTAACCCTGCAGCCCACCATTGCCTATCGGATCAATGATTACGTGTCCATTGGTGGCGGACCGACCATAAATCATTTCGATGCAAAACTTCAGAATTACCTGGCCACCGGCGCTCTGAACAACGGCCAGGACACACGGGTCACCATCAAAGGCGATGACACGGCAATTGGCTACAACGTCGGCCTCTTGGTTGACTTGAGTGATGCAACGAGTTGGGGGATTAACTACCACTCGAAGGTGAGCTATCACCTCAAAGGGCATACCGAGTTTTCCGGCTCCCCGAGCGTTATCCCGCTGGACGGAAAGTATGACAACAAGATAGACATCACGATGCCCGAATCCGTGAACACCTCTATCACCCATCATTTCAATAGTCGCTGGACGGGATACCTGGGGACCACCTGGAAACGTTGGAGTCGACTGAAAAAGATCGAGGCAATCAACAGCGATGTTTCCGCCCTTGGCCAGAGTGCGGGTCTGGAGCGTGTGGGCGAACCATTGAACTGGCACGACACGTGGTCCACTGCCGTTGGCGTATCCTTTCAATTGAACCAACAATGGCTGCTGCGTGCAGGCTACGCCTACGATCCGTCGCCGATCAGCAATGCCGATCGTAGCGTGCGCGTTCCGGTTGGTAACCGCCAAGTCGTGACCCTGGGTGGCGCTTATTTGCCGAATCCCGATCTGACGATAGACTTTGCTTATGGTTATCTCTGGGAATCCAAAGCCTCGGTAAACCAACCGAACAACTCCGGCCTTCAACCTGAATACAGTGCTAATTACGAAAACAGTGCGAATATATTTTCAGTGCAGGCAACCTATCGATACTAATCCTCACCCTCATAAGCCCGATGAAGGTCAGTTAAGCAATTTCAGCCGCGACGCACTCTTTGCTGTAGCAGCCTCGTGAACTGGGCAGTTGCTACAGATCGCATTACGGCTTAACTAATTGGCGTTGCTGAATCAGCCGATTGAAGCCGTTGCATCCTTGCCAACCCATCGCCGCTGAGAGTCTTTTCAACTCGATATTCTTCAACACGTGACGTGTCGCGAGCTGATCAAAGATTGGTGCGACATCTACGTTCCAGTTAAGGAATAGGTTCCGCCGCACATAAGAGGCGAGTGATTCGTCGAGCTGAATTTTCAAAGGCATGGGCGAGGGTCAAAGCGGGGTTGCAGCCATCGCAACAGAAGGAAGGGAGCCTGTGTCGATGAAGGGAGCTGGGACAGCTCCCTCCCTCTGCGACAGTTTTTATTGTCTAGCGACAAAACAGGAGCCTGGGCTCTCGGTGGACAACTCACTCCACCGTCACAGACTTCGCCAAGTTACGTGGCTGGTCCACATCAGTCCCCTTGAGCACGGCGACGTAGTACGACAGCAGCTGCAGCGGGATGGTGTAGAGAATCGGCGACAGGATGTCGTGGATGTGCGGCATGTGCACCACGTGGGTGCCTTCGCCATTGATCATGCCAGCCTTCTCGTCAGCGAAGACAATCAACTGGCCGCCACGGGCGCGCACTTCCTGCAGGTTGGACTTGAGCTTTTCCAGCAGCTCGTTGTTCGGCGCCACGGTGACCACCGGCATGTCGTTATCCACAAGCGCCAGCGGGCCGTGCTTGAGTTCACCGGCCGGGTAGGCCTCGGCGTGGATGTAGGAGATTTCCTTGAGCTTCAAGGCCCCTTCCATCGCCACCGGGAATTGCGCGCCACGCCCGAGGAACAGGGTGTGGTTCTTCTCGGCGAACAGTTCGGCGATTTTTTCCACCGTGCTGTCCATCGCCAAGGCTTCGCCCAGGCGGGCTGGCAGGCGGCGCAGCTCCTCCACCAAGGTTGCCTCGACCCCTTTGCCCAGAGTACCGCGCACCTGGCCCAGGGACAGGGTCAGTAACAGCAGGCCCACCAGTTGCGTGGTGAACGCCTTGGTCGACGCCACACCGATTTCGCGACCGGCCTGGGTCAGCAGGGTCAGGTCGGATTCGCGTACCAGCGAGCTGATGCCGACGTTGCAGATCGCCAGGCTGGCGAGGAAACCCAGTTCCTTGGCGTTGCGCAGGGCGGCCAGGGTGTCGGCGGTTTCGCCGGACTGGGAGATGGTGACGAACAGCGAATCGGGTTGCACCACCACTTTGCGATAGCGGAACTCGCTGGCCACTTCGACCTGGCACGGAATACCGGCCAGTTCCTCCAGCCAGTAACGGGCGACCATGCCGGCGTGATAACTGGTGCCGCAGGCCACGATCTGCACGTTGCGGACCTTGGCGAACAACTCGGCCGCCTGTGGACCGAACGCCTGGACCAGTACCTGGTTCTGGCTCATGCGGCCTTCCAGAGTGCGTTGGACCACGGCCGGTTGTTCGTGGATTTCCTTGAGCATGAAGTGGCGGAACTCGCCCTTGTCGGCGACATCGGCACCGTCGCGGTACTGGACGGTTTCACGTACCACGTCATTGCCGTCGAGGTCCCAGATCTGCACGCTGTCGCGGCGAATTTCGGCAATATCGCCTTCTTCCAGGTACATGAAGCGGTCGGTGACCTGGCGCAGCGCCAACTGATCGGACGCCAGGAAGTTTTCCCCCAGGCCCAGGCCGATAACCAATGGGCTGCCGCTGCGGGCCGCCACCAGGCGGTCAGGTTGTTTTGTGCTGATGACCGCCAGGCCATAGGCACCGTGCAGTTCCTTGACGGTGGCCTTGAGGGCGACGGTCAGGTCCACCAGGTCCTTGAGCTTGTGGTTGAGCAGATGGGCGATGACTTCGGTGTCGGTGTCCGAGGTGAACACATAGCCGAGCGCCTTGAGCTGTTCACGCAGGGCTTCGTGGTTTTCGATGATGCCGTTGTGCACCACCGCCAGCTCGCCGGAAAAATGCGGGTGAGCGTTACGCTCGCACGGCGCGCCATGGGTGGCCCAACGCGTGTGGGCGATGCCCAGGCGACCGAGCAGCGGTTCGGCTTCCAGCGCCTGTTCCAGCTCGCTGACCTTGCCCGGACGACGCATGCGTTCGAGCTTCTCGTCGTTGGTAAACACCGCCACACCGGCGCTGTCATAACCGCGGTACTCCAGGCGCTTGAGGCCTTCGAGCAAGATTGCTGTGATGTTGCGTTCAGCTACGGCGCCGACAATTCCACACATGCTATTTCTCCTGGCTGACAGGCGCGCAGATCACAGTAATGCCGCGCGCCTGAATCTGATCGCGGGCCTCTACGGGCAGGCGATCATCGGTAATTAGGGTATGGACGCTGCTCCACGGCAGTTCCAGGTTGGGGATTTTCCGGCCGATCTTGTCGGCCTCCACCATGACGATCACTTCCCGGGCAACCTCAGCCATCACGCGGCTCAAGCCCAGCAGTTCGTTGAAGGTGGTGGTGCCTCGAACCAGATCGATGCCGTCGGCGCCGATGAACAGTTGGTCGAAGTCATAGGAACGCAGGACCTGCTCGGCCACCTGGCCCTGGAACGACTCGGAGTGAGGATCCCAGGTACCGCCGGTCATCAACAGCACCGGCTCGTGCTCCAGTTCGCTCAAGGCGTTGGCGACGTGCAGGGAATTGGTCATCACCACCAGGCCCGGCTGTTGGCCGAGTTGCGGAATCATGGCCGCCGTGGTGCTGCCGCTGTCGATGATGATGCGCGCATGTTCACGGATCCGCTTCACGGCGGCCCGGGCAATGGCCAGTTTGTACTTGGAGACGGTTTGCCCGTTATCGGCCACCAACTCCTGCGGCATCGGCACCGCGCCACCGTAGCGACGCAGCAGCAGGCCATTGGTTTCCAGGGCAGCGAGATCCTTGCGAATCGTAACTTCCGAGGTTTCGAAGCGCTTGGCCAACTCATCCACACTGACCTCACCCTGCTCCTGGAGCAAGGCAAGAATATTGTGACGGCGTTGTGGTGTGTTGCGCTTTGACATGGCGAGGTAAGTTTCGATTCGAAAGATAACGCAACTAATCAAAACCTATTGCAGGGCTATCGTCAAGGCGGGAGAAGAAAAATTCAGAAATCATGAAATCAATGTGGGAGCGGGCTTGCTCGCGAAGGGGTCGAATCAGACAGTACAACGTGAACTGAAACAACGCTTTCGCGAGCAAGCCCGCTCCCACACGGGGGCTGTGGATAACTTAGCTCTTCTTGATTTTTACCGGGCGCTTCCAGCCGTCGATATTGCGTTGCCGGGCGCGCGCCACCGCGAGCTGAGCGTTATCCACATCCTGATTGATGGTCGAACCTGCGGCCGTGCTTGAACCATCACCGAGGGTCACAGGCGCCACCAGCGAATTGTTGGAGCCGATGAACACGTCCTCACCCAACACGGTTTTCCACTTGTTGGCACCGTCGTAGTTACAGGTGATAGTCCCGGCGCCAATGTTGGTGCGGGCGCCGACTTCAGCGTCACCGAGGTAGGTCAGGTGCCCGGCCTTGGCGCCTTCGCCCAGGTGAGCATTCTTCAGTTCAACAAAGTTACCCACATGGGCACGGGCTTCCAGCACAGAGCCTGGGCGCAGGCGGGCAAACGGGCCAGCATCGCTGCCCTCCCCCATGACCGCACCGTCGAGATGGCTGTTGGCCTTGATCACCACGCCTTTGCGCAGGGTGCTGTCCTTGATCACGCAGTTCGGGCCAATGACCACGTCGTCTTCGATGACAACCTTGCCTTCGAGGATGACGTTGATATCGATGACCACATCGCGACCCACGCTGACTTCACCGCGCACGTCGAAACGGGCCGGATCGCGCAGCGTCACGCCTTGGGCCATCAGGCGGCGGGCGGCGCGCAATTGATAGTGGCGCTCCAGTTCGGCCAATTGCCGGCGATCATTGGCGCCCTGCACTTCCATGGCGTCCAACGGCTGCTCGGTGGCGACCACCAGTCCATCGCTGACCGCCATGGCGATCACGTCTGTCAGGTAGTACTCACCCTGGGCGTTGTTGTTCGACAGACGACTCATCCAGTCACCCAGGCGCTCAGCCGGCACGGCCAGAATCCCAGTGTTGCCTTCAGTGATCGCGCGCTGGGCTTCGTTGGCGTCCTTCTGTTCGACGATGGCGGTCACTTGGCCGTCGACGTCACGCACGATGCGGCCATAACCGGTTGGGTCGTCCAGCTCGACGGTCAACAGGCCCAACTGTTGTGGCGCGACATGCTTGAGCAGGCGTTGCAAGGTGTCGACTTCGATCAGCGGCACATCGCCGTAGAGAATCAGCACCGTATCCGCCGTGATGAATGGCACTGCCTGGGCCACCGCATGGCCAGTGCCCAGTTGTTTGTCCTGCAAGACGAAATTCAGGTCATCGGCGGCCAGGCGTTCGCGCACAGCATCGGCACCGTGGCCGATCACCACGTGAATGCGCTGTGGATCAAGTTGCCGGGCGCTGTGGATAACATGGCCGAGCATGGAATTGCCGGCTACCGGGTGCAAGACCTTGGGCAGCGCCGAACGCATGCGGGTGCCTTGACCGGCCGCGAGGATAACGATTTCGAGAGACATGACTGGCTACCAATCCTGGGTGGTCAGCGGCTGCGACCAGATGATGAGTGTCGGGAAAAGAAAAAAGGGTAGCCGAGGCTACCCTTTTTAATCAATCGCACAGAAAGCAGACGGCTTAGCCGCCGAACTTCTTGCGGATCTGCTGGACGGTGCGCAGCTGGGCTGCGGCCTCGGCCAGACGTGCAGCAGCAGAACCGTAATCGAACTCCGCGCCTCGCTCGTGCAGGGCCTTCTCGGCAGCCTTGACGGCTTCCTGAGCGGAGGCTTCGTCCAGGTCGGCAGCACGTTGCACAGTGTCGGCAAGGACCTTGACCATGTTCGGCTGAACCTCGAGGAAACCACCGGAGATGTAATACACCTCGGCTTCCCCGCCCTGCTTGATCAAGCGGATCGGACCCGGTTTCAGATTAGTGATCAGCGGTGCGTGACCCAGAGCGATACCAAGATCACCCAGCTCACCATGCGCAATCACCATCTCGACCAGACCGGAGAAGATTTCCCCTTCCGCACTGACGATATCGCAATGGACTGTCATAGCCATCTGATTGCCTCAACCTAAATTAGCGCCCGTTGCCGGGCGCCGGGATTACAGTTTCTTGGCTTTCTCGATCGCTTCTTCGATGCCGCCGACCATGTAGAACGCTTGTTCTGGCAGGTGGTCGTAGTCACCGTTGAGGATGCCTTTGAAGCCAGCAATGGTGTCTTTCAGGGAAACGTATTTACCCGAGGCACCGGTGAAGACTTCAGCCACGAAGAACGGCTGCGACAAGAAGCGCTGGATCTTACGAGCGCGGGATACCAACTGCTTGTCGGCTTCCGACAGCTCGTCCATACCCAGGATCGCAATGATGTCCTTCAGCTCTTTGTAGCGCTGCAGCACGTACTGGACGCCGCGAGCGGTGTCGTAGTGCTCCTGGCCGATCACGTTCGGGTCCAGCTGGCGCGAAGTCGAGTCCAGTGGGTCAACCGCTGGGTAGATACCCAGGGAAGCGATATCACGGGACAGAACGACGGTGGCGTCCAAGTGGGCGAAGGTGGTCGCTGGCGACGGGTCGGTCAAGTCATCCGCAGGTACGTATACCGCTTGGATCGAAGTGATCGAACCTTCCTTGGTCGAAGTGATACGTTCTTGCAGAACGCCCATCTCTTCAGCCAGGGTCGGCTGGTAACCTACTGCCGAAGGCATACGGCCCAGCAGTGCGGATACTTCGGTACCGGCGAGGGTGTAACGGTAGATGTTGTCGACGAACAGCAGAACGTCGTTACCTTCGTCACGGAACTTCTCGGCCATGGTCAGGCCGGTCAGGGCTACGCGCAGACGGTTTCCCGGCGGCTCGTTCATCTGGCCGTAGACCAGTGCCACTTTGTCCAGAACGTTGGAATCCTTCATCTCGTGGTAGAAGTCGTTACCCTCACGAGTACGCTCACCCACACCGGCGAACACGGAATAACCGCTGTGCTCGATGGCGATGTTACGGATCAGTTCCATCATGTTTACGGTCTTGCCCACACCGGCACCACCGAACAGACCGACTTTACCGCCCTTGGCGAACGGGCAAACCAGGTCGATAACCTTGATGCCGGTTTCCAGCAGGTCGTTGCCGCCTGCCTGTTCAGCGAAGGATGGCGCAGGACGGTGAATGCCCCAGCGCTCTTCGGTGTCGATCGGACCGGCTTCGTCGATCGGGTTGCCCAGTACGTCCATGATCCGGCCCAGGGTCGCTTTACCGACCGGTACGGAGATGGCAGCGCCAGAGTCGACAACGTCCAGACCGCGCTTCAAGCCCTCGGTGGAACCCATCGCAATGGTACGAACGATGCCGTCGCCCAGCTGCTGCTGAACTTCCAGGGTAGTTTCCGCGCCTTGTACTTTCAGCGCGTTGTAGATGCTCGGTACGCTGTCGCGTGGAAATTCCACGTCGATAACGGCGCCGATGATTTGAACGATACGTCCGCTACTCATAGCTGGATCCTCTGAATATTTGAACCGTTAAACCGCGGCAGCGCCGCCGACGATTTCCGAGATCTCTTGGGTGATCGCAGCCTGACGCGCCTTGTTGTAGATCAGCTGCAAATCGCTGATCAAATCACCGGCGTTGTCGGTAGCGTTCTTCATCGCGATCATCCGCGCTGCTTGTTCAGCTGCGTTGTTCTCGACCACCGCCTGGTAGACCTGCGACTCCACGTAGCGAACCATCAAGCCGTCGAGCAGCTCCTTGGCATCCGGTTCGTAGAGATAGTCCCAGTGGTGCTTGAGTTCCTGTTCCGGGGTCGCCACCAGTGGGACCAATTGCTCCACGGTTGGCAGCTGCGTCATGGTGTTGATGAACTTGTTGGATACCACGGACAGACGGTCAATCCGGCCTTCCAGGTAAGCATCCAGCATCACCTTGACACTGCCGATCAGGTCATTGATCGACGGCTCTTCACCCAGGTGGCTGATAGCAGCGACGACGTTGCCGCCGAAGTTACGGAAGAAAGCCGCACCCTTGCTACCAATCACGCACAGATCGATCTCGACGCCTTGTTCGCGGTTTACAGCCATGTCCTTGACCAGGGCCTTGAACAGGTTGGTGTTCAAGCCACCGCACAGACCACGGTCACTGCTCACCACGACGTAACCGACGCGCTTGATGGCGCGTTCGATCATGAACGGGTGGCGATATTCCGGGTTGGCGTTGGCCAGATGACCAATCACCTGGCGGATGCGCTCCGCATAAGGGCGGCTAGCAGCCATGCGCATTTGTGCCTTGCGCATTTTGCTGACCGCCACTTTTTCCATGGCGCTGGTAATTTTTTGCGTGCTTTTGATGCTCGCAATCTTACTGCGAATCTCTTTTGCGCCTGCCATGTAACACCTATCAGGTTAGCAAGCGGGAGCCTTGCGACTCCCGCTGCGGCTTACCAGGTTTGGGTGGCCTTGAACTTCTCGATACCGGCTTTCATGCCCGCGTCGATTTCGTCATTGAAGTCACCCTTCACGTTGATCTTGGCCAACAAGTCGGCGTGATCGCGGTTGAAGTAAGCAATCAGCGCTTGTTCAAAGCTGCCGACCTTGGCGATTTCAACGTCAGTCAGGAACCCACGCTCAGCGGCATACAGCGACAGCGCCATGTCAGCGATCGACATCGGTGCGTATTGCTTCTGCTTCATCAGCTCGGTAACGCGCTGACCATGCTCAAGTTGCTTACGGGTCGCTTCGTCCAGGTCAGAAGCGAACTGGGCGAATGCCGCCAGTTCACGGTACTGGGCCAGGGCGGTACGAATACCACCGGACAGCTTCTTGATGATCTTGGTCTGAGCGGCACCACCCACACGGGATACCGAAACACCGGCGTTCACAGCAGGACGGATCCCGGAGTTGAACATGGCCGATTCCAGGAAGATCTGACCGTCGGTGATGGAAATCACGTTGGTCGGAACGAACGCGGAAACGTCGCCAGCCTGGGTTTCGATGATCGGCAGAGCGGTCAGGGAGCCGGTCTTGCCGGTCACTGCGCCGTTGGTGAACTTCTCTACGTACTCTTCCGAAACGCGGGATGCGCGCTCCAGCAGACGGGAGTGGAGATAGAACACGTCGCCTGGGTAGGCTTCACGGCCTGGTGGACGGCGCAGCAGCAGGGAGATCTGGCGATAAGCCACTGCCTGCTTGGACAGATCGTCATAAACGATCAGCGCGTCTTCACCGCGGTCGCGGAAGTATTCGCCCATGGTGCAACCGGAGTACGGTGCCAGGAACTGCAGCGCAGGAGATTCCGAAGCACTGGCAGCCACGATGATCGTGTTGGCCAGGGCGCCGTTTTCTTCCAGCTTGCGAACCACGTTGGCGATGGTCGATTGCTTCTGACCAATGGCTACGTAGACGCAGAAAATGCCGCTGTTCTTCTGGTTGATGATCGCGTCGATCGCCAGAGCGGTCTTACCGATCTGACGGTCACCGATGATCAGCTCACGCTGGCCACGGCCAACAGGGATCATGGCATCGACAGCCTTGTAGCCAGTCTGTACAGGCTGGTCTACCGACTTACGCCAGATCACGCCAGGAGCAACTTTCTCGACCGCGTCGGTCTCGGTGTTGTTCAGCGGACCTTTGCCGTCAACAGGGTTACCCAGTGCGTCGACAACACGACCCAGCAGTTCCTTACCAACCGGAACTTCGAGGATGCGGCCGGTGCACTTGGCGCTCATGCCTTCAGCCAGAGAGGTGTACGCGCCCAATACCACGGCACCTACAGAGTCTTGCTCCAGGTTGAGGGCCATACCGTAGACGCCGCCCGGAAACTCGATCATCTCGCCGTACATGACGTCGGCCAGACCGTGAATCCGCACGATGCCGTCAGATACGCTGACGACAGTGCCTTCGTTACGGGCTTGGGAGGTCACATCGAGCTTGTCGATGCGGCCCTTGATAATTTCACTTATTTCGGAAGGATTGAGTTGCTGCATTGCTCTGCTGCCCCTTCAAACTCAAGATTTCAATGCTTCGGCAAGTTTCGCGATTTTGCCGCGAATCGAGCCATCGATAACCAGGTCGCCGGCGCGGATGACAACGCCCCCTATCAGGGACTTGTCTTCCTCGACTTGCAGGCGCACTTCCCGGTTGAGTCGTGCACTGAGAACCTTGGCGAGTTTGTCTTGCTGTTCTTGGTTCAATGCGAAAGCACTGGTCACTTCCACGTCTACCGACTTCTCTTGCTCGGCCTTGTACAGGTCAAAAAGAGTGGCGATCTCCGGCAGAAGCAGGAGACGGTCGTTTTCGGCAACGACGTGAATGAAATTCTGTGCCTTGGCATCGAACTTGTCGCCGCACACGTCAATGAACGTGGCGGCCTTTTCTGCGCTCGTCAGTCGCGGGGCCTTGAGCACGCGCTGCATGGTGTCGTCTTGCGACACCGCTGCAGCCAGGCCGAGCATGGCTGACCAATTGGCCAGTTGCTGGTGGGCCTGAGCGTGCTCGAAGGCCGCCTTAGCGTAAGGTCGGGCCAACGTGGTCAGTTCTGCCATGATCGCCCTCGCTTAGATTTCAGCAGCTAGTTTATTTACCAGCTCTGCGTGCGCGTTTTGATCGATTGTGGCACCCAGGATCTTCGAAGCACCGCCAACGGCCAGAGCACCCACTTGGGCACGCAGCGCGTCTTTGACACTGTTGAGTTCCTGTTCGATCTCGGCTTGAGCCTGAGCCTTCACACGGTCAGCTTCGACGCGAGCCTGTTCACGGGCTTCGTCGACAATCTGGGTACCGCGTTTCTTGGCTTGCTCGATGATTTCAGCTGCCTGAGCTTTCGCTTCGCGCAGTTGCTGACCCACTTTCTCATGGGCCAACTCCAGGTCGCGAGCTGCACGGCTGGCAGCGTCCAGACCATCAGCGATCTTCTTTTGACGTTCGTGCAATGCCGCAATGACCGGAGGCCATACGAACTTCATGCAGAACAGTACAAAAATCAGGAACGCAACGGACTGGCCAATCAGGGTCGCATTAATGTTCACGCCAACACCTCGCAGTTACGTTGTCCATCACACCAATCTACTCGAGACATCCGAGTAATTAGCCAGCGATTTGACCAACGAACGGGTTCGCAAAGGTGAAGAACAGAGCGATACCAACACCGATCATGGTCACGGCGTCGAGCAGACCGGCCACGATGAACATTTTGACTTGCAGCATTGGAACCATTTCTGGCTGACGCGCTGCGCCTTCCAGGAACTTGCCGCCCAACAGGCCGAAACCAATTGCGGTACCCAGTGCGCCCAGGCCGATCAACAGTGCAACAGCGATAGCGGTTAGACCAACTACAGTTTCCATCTTTCCTCCCGACTTTTACGTCGTATGGTTTAGGTTTTTTAGATTAAAGCGGTAAAACAAATCGTTTCTCAGCCCGGTTCGGGCTCCTTCCCGTTTGACCGGGAAGGACATCAGACTAGTCGAGACTGGCCTTAATGGTTTTCTTCGTGCGCCATCGACAGGTAGACGATGGTCAACATCATGAAGATGAACGCCTGCAGGGTGATGATCAGGATGTGGAACACAGCCCACGCCCATTGCAGGACCACACCCAGGCCGCTGAGCCACAGCAGGCCGCTGCCGAACATCACAGCGATCAGGATGAACACCAGTTCGCCGGCATACATGTTGCCGAACAGACGCAGTGCCAGAGAAATCGGTTTGGCGATCAGGGTCACGAATTCGAGCAGGAAGTTCACCGGGATCAGCAGGGCTTGGACCAGGATGTTCTTGCTGCCGAACGGGTGCAGGGTCAGTTCGCCGATGAAGCCGCCGATGCCCTTGACCTTGATGCTATAGAAAATGATCAGTGCGAAAACCGAGAAGGCCATGCCCAGGGTCGCATTCGGGTCGGTGGTCGACACGGCGCGGAAGGGGATGTGTGCATCGCCGGAGATAAGGATGGCCAACTGAGGAATCCAGTCGACCGGTACCAGGTCGACGGCGTTCATCAGGAACACCCAGACGAAGATGGTCAGTGCCAACGGTGCGATCACCGGGCTACGGCCATGGAAGCTGTCCTTCACGCTGCCATCGACGAATTCGACCAGTACTTCAACGAAGTTCTGCAGTGCACCAGGCTGACCGGAAGTCGCCTTCTTTGCCGCCATGCGGAAAAGAAAAACGAAGATCAGACCCAATGCGACCGACCAGCCGAGGGTATCGACGTGGAAAGCCCAGAAACCCATTTCCTTGGCTTCTGCTGCGGTGTGGGCAAAGCCCCAGCCGCCGTTGGGTAGCTGACCGAAGGTCAGGTTCTGCAAGTGGTGCTGGATATAGCCCGAAGCGGTTGTCTCTGCCATGGTTGCCTCAAACGCCCTAAGGTCTCGAAAGTCTTGTTCTCATTAGCAGGGGAGCGAACCAGCTAACCAGTTGGGTCAGCACGAAGACGCTGAATACAGCCAGCGGCGCCAGTGGCTTCACACCTGCGAACGTCAATGCAAACAGCACTGCCGTCAAAATCAGTTTCCCCGCCTCGCCGGCATAAAAAGACCGGACGATAGCCTGGGCTGCTCGGGCGCCGGAAAACCGAAAGGCCCTGTGAGCGAAGTAAATATTGGGAAGCAAGGCTATCAGGCCTCCGCAAAGCCCTGAGTATCCGGCGACGACTCCTTTCCATTGCCAGAGCGCCAGTGCGGCGATCAATACAACGGCGAATTGGGCCATCAAAACCGGGAAAACTGCCAGACGATGGAACGGCAAGCGGTTTGGCGTGCGGGTTTCCATCGCTTTTGCTCTCCAATAGTCGGCCGCCATAATTCAATAACTTGGCATAATTTGTGCCGACAAAATGCGCGCAGAGTATAGGGGCGGTTCTGCCCCTATTCAACTGCCAGGTAGTGATTTCCGACTGCGCGCTACAAGAGCAATTGTTTCAGCGAATGTGTGCAAGGACGCCTTGCAGCTCATCGAGGGAGTTGTAGCCAATCACCAGTTGCCCTTTGCCCTTCTTGCCGTGGCGGATCTGCACCGCAGAGCCCAGGCGCTCGGCCAGGCGCTGTTCCAGGCGAGCGATATCAGGATCGGTTTTGGGTGCCTCGACAGGGGCCGGTTTGCCACTCAGCCACTGACGAACCAGTGCTTCAGTTTGGCGCACAGTCAGACCGCGTGCGACAACATGTCGCGCCCCTTCAACCTGTTGATTTTCCGGCAAACCGAGCAATGCACGGGCATGGCCCATTTCCAGGTCGCCATGGGACAGCATGGTCTTGATGACTTCCGGCAACGCAATCAGGCGCAACAAATTGGCCACGGTCACGCGGGACTTGCCCACCGCCTCGGCAACTTGTTGCTGGGTCAGCTGGAACTCCTGCTGCAAACGTTGCAGGGCCACGGCTTCTTCAATCGGATTGAGGTCTTCGCGCTGGATGTTCTCGATCAGCGCCATGGCGATGGCGGTTTCATCCGGCACATCGCGGACCATCGCCGGAATGGTTTCCTGGCCGGCCTGCTGGCTGGCGCGCCAGCGACGTTCGCCGGCAATGATCTCGAAGCGCCCGTTGGCGATCGGCCGGACCACGATCGGCTGCATCACGCCCTGGCTCTTGATCGACTGGGCCAGTTCTTCCAGCGCCTGGGGATCCATGTCCCGGCGCGGCTGGTATTTGCCGCGCTGGATCAGGTCCAGCGGCAGGTGCTGCAACTCGCGTTGATCGACCTGTACGGCCTGCTCTTCCAGCGAACTGACAGTGGGACCACTGAGCAGTGCATCCAGTCCACGTCCGAGACCTCGTTTCTTGACGGCCATGGGGTTTCCTTAAGTTGGCTGGGCTGCAGCGGTGCGTGGGTTACGGCGCTGACGGCGAACCATCTCGCCCGCCAGGGCCAGGTAGGCCAGCGCACCACGGGATTGTTTGTCGTAGGCCAGGGCCGGCATGCCGTAGCTGGGCGCTTCGGCCAGGCGGATGTTCCGCGGGATGACCGTGTCGTAGAGCTGCTCGCCGAAGTGTTCCTTGAGCTGGGCCGACACATCGTTCATCAGGCTCAGGCGCGGGTCGTACATGGTCCGCAGCAGGCCTTCGACCTTCAGGTCCGGGTTCAACAGTTCGGCGATGCGCTTGATGTTATCCACAAGGTCGCTCAAGCCTTCCAATGCGAAATATTCGCACTGCATGGGGATAATCACCCCATCGGCCGCCACCAGGGCGTTGAGGGTCAGCATCGACAGCGACGGCGGGCAGTCGATCAGGATGTAATCGTAGTTTTCCCGGATCGGCGCCAAGGCGCTGCGCAGGCGGCTTTCCTTCATCTGCATTTCCAGCAGCACCACTTCGGCCGCCGTCAGGTCACGGTTGGCCGGCAGCAGTTGATAACCGCCGTGTTCGGAGAAGTGCATGGCCTGGCCCAGATCGCATTCGCCGATCAGGACGTCGTAGATGGAGTTTTCCAGGCCATGCTTATCCACACCGCTACCCATGGTGGCGTTGCCCTGTGGATCGAGATCGATCAACAGCACCCGGCGCTTGGTCGCGACCAGGGATGCTGCGAGGTTGATACAGGTGGTGGTCTTGCCCACACCACCCTTCTGGTTCGCTATCGCGAATACCTTAGCCATTCTTGCTTGTGTTCCCAATCATGCCGTGCGGCGCAGTATCAGCAGATGGCGTTGGCCTTGGCAACCGGGTACGGCCAAGGCGTGTTCGCTATCGAGGTGGAAGTCTGCCGGCAATGCTACCAGCTCATCGGCCGGATGAACGCCCTTCATTGCCAGCCAGCGCGTATCGGCGTCGCCCAGGTGGCGCGTCCAGTTGCTGAAGTTCTCCATGCTGCTGAACGCCCGGGAGATGATCCCGTTGAAAGGCTGTGCAGGCTGGAACGCTTCGACACGGCTGTGGATAACTTGCAGGTTATCCAGTTTGAGTTCGAGTTTGACCTGGGTCAGGAAGCGGGTTTTCTTGCCGTTGCTGTCCAGGCAGGTCACTTGCGAGTCGGGAAACAGGATCGCCAGCGGGATGCCCGGCATGCCACCGCCACTGCCAACATCCAGCCAGCGACCGTTTTCGATGAAGGACATGACGCTGAGGCTGTCGAGCAAATGGCGCGAGACCATTTCATCCGGATCGCGCACGGCGGTCAGGTTGTAAGCCTTGTTCCATTTGATCAACAACGCCAGATAACCCAGCAATTGCGCGTGCTGGGCTTCGGTCAAGTTGACACCAAGCTGACGGGCACCTGTGGATAACTCTTCAGCGTGTTGCGAGGTGACCATCGAACTCAAGCGCTTTGCTCCAACTGGCGGCCCGCGCCGCGTTTTTTCAAATGAATCATCAACAGGGAAATCGCCGCTGGCGTGACGCCGGGAATGCGCGAGGCCTGGCCCAGGGTCTCTGGACGGGTCGCACCGAGCTTGCTCTGGATTTCCTTCGATAACCCGGAAATGCCGGTGTAATCGATATCCACAGGCAGCTTGGTGTCCTCACTGGCGCGCAGACGGGCGATTTCGTCTTGCTGACGGTCGATGTAACCGGCGTACTTGGTCTTGATTTCGACCTGCTCGGCCACTTGTGGATCTTCCGCCCCTTGGCCGGTTACTTCCACCAACCCGGCATAATCGATTTCCGGGCGGCTCAAGAGGTTGAGCAGGTTGTATTCGTGGGTCAGCGGCGTGCCAAATTTCGCGGCAATGGCATCGCCCTGCTCGGTACCAGGGCGAACCCAGGTGCTTTTCAGGCGCTGCTCTTCCAGTTCGATGCCTTCACGTTTCTTGCAGAACGCAGCCCAACGCACGTCATCCACCAGCCCCAGCTCACGACCTTTCTCGGTCAGGCGCAGGTCGGCGTTGTCTTCGCGAAGGATCAGGCGATATTCGGCGCGGGACGTGAACATCCGATACGGTTCCTGGGTGCCCAGGGTAATCAGGTCATCCACCAGTACGCCGATGTATGCCTCATCGCGGCGTGGGCACCAGCTGTCCTTGCCCTGGGCGCGCAGTGCCGCGTTGGCACCGGCCAACAACCCTTGGGCGCCGGCCTCTTCGTAACCGGTGGTGCCGTTGATCTGCCCGGCGAAGAACAGGCCGCCAATGACCTTGGTTTCCAGGCTGTACTTCAGGTCACGCGGATCGAAGTAGTCGTACTCGATGGCGTAGCCCGGGCGAACGATGTGGGCGTTTTCCATGCCGCGAATCGACTGCACGATCTGCAATTGCACATCGAACGGCAGGGAGGTTGAGATCCCGTTCGGGTACAGCTCGTGGGTCGTCAGGCCTTCCGGCTCGATGAAGACCTGGTGGCTTTCCTTGTCGGCGAAGCGATGGATCTTGTCTTCGATCGACGGGCAATAACGCGGGCCGATGCCTTCGATTTCACCGGCAGCGGAATACATCGGCGAACGGTCGAGGTTCGCCGCAATAATTTCATGGGTGCGGGCATTGGTGTGGGTGATCCAGCAACTGACTTGCCGTGGATGCTGTTCCTTGTTGCCCATGAACGACATGACCGGGATCGGCGTATCGCCAGGCTGCTCGGTCATCACCGAGAAATCCACAGACCGACCGTCGATACGCGGTGGCGTACCGGTTTTCAAGCGCCCGACACGCAACGGCAGCTCACGCAAACGATGAGCCAGAGCGATCGACGGCGGATCACCCGCGCGACCACCGGAAAAGTTCTGCAAACCAATGTGGATAAGTCCACCGAGGAATGTCCCGGTGGTCAGCACTACGGAATCGGCGAGGAAACGCAGGCCCATTTGCGTGACGACACCGCGTACCTGGTCCTGCTCGACAATCAGGTCATCCGCTGCTTGTTGAAATATCCACAGGTTCGGCTGGTTTTCCAGGATTTCGCGGACAGCGGCCTTGTACAGGATTCGGTCGGCCTGGGCGCGAGTAGCGCGCACGGCTGGGCCTTTGCGACTGTTCAATACGCGGAACTGAATACCACCTTTATCGGTGGCCATGGCCATCGCGCCGCCCAGGGCATCGATTTCCTTGACCAGGTGGCTCTTGCCAATCCCACCAATGGCAGGGTTGCAACTCATGGCACCGAGGGTTTCCACGTTATGCGTCAGCAACAGGGTTTTTGCCCCCATGCGTGCTGATGCAAGTGCTGCCTCGGTACCGGCATGACCGCCGCCGATGACGATCACTTCAAAACGGGAAGGGAAATCCACCACGCACCTCGTGCCTGCTTAATTCAGGTAATTCGGAAATAGGTCTTGAGCCTGGCCGGAGCGTTTTTCGAGCCAGGTCGGCAAGTATAGGGACTTCCCCTTTCCTAAAGAACCCTTTGCACAAAATTTAACCAGCTGTGGAAAACTCGCGGTTAAAGAAATTAAAAAGAAAGAAATTTATAAAACCTTTGTTTTTATGTTTATTCTTACTGAGCCTCCTTTCTGTGGATAACATTACACAGGCCTTTATTTTCAATGTGTACAGAGATTCGAAACCCTGTGGTCAGGTGGCAATGAGGGGGTTGGATAACCGGTGTAAGCCTGTGGATGAATGGACCTGTTATCCACAGAGGCGGTTATCTTCAGATTTGAGGGGGGTTTATCAACCGACCTCAGTGGCAGTTATTCACAGGGCTTAATCCACAGAAACTCGCCGCGATGGATCACCGCAGCGTCCACAGGCAAGCCGCCATCAATGGCAATCGTTTCAAAAACAGAGAGGAGGAACCGGGTTTGCGTTGGACTCGAGAGGCTTCGAGGACAAACCCGGTTTGAAAAGCGGGGTTATTTACCGATGCAGAAGCTGGAAAAGATCCGCCCCAACAGGTCATCGGAGCTGAAGGCGCCGGTAATTTCCCCAAGGGAATGTTGGGCCTGGCGAAGGTCTTCGGCCAACAACTCACCCGCCCCCGCCAAGGTCAACTGCGCGCGACCGTGTTCCAGGGCGGCGCTGGCATGGCGCAAGGCTTCAAGATGCCGCCGGCGGGCGCTGAAGCTGCTTTCCGAGGTCTGCTCATAGCCCATGCAGGCCTTGAGGTGTTCACGCAGCAGTTCCAGGCCTTCACCCGCCGCCTTTGCGCTCAGGCTGATCGTCACATGGCCGTCGTTGCTGACCTCAAGGACAATCGCTTCCCCGGTCAGGTCGGCCTTGTTACGGATCAAGGTGACTTTCGCGGGATCCGGGCGGACTTCGAGGAATTCAGGCCACAAGGCAAATGGATCGTCCGCTTCCGGTGCGGTTGCATCCACCACCAGCAGGACCCGGTCGGCTTCACCGATGGCCTTGAGCGCCCTCTCAACGCCGATTTTTTCCACCCGGTCATCAGTGTCGCGCAAACCTGCGGTATCCACGACGTGCAGTGGCATGCCATCGATGTGGATATGTTCACGCAGGATGTCCCGAGTGGTGCCGGCGATCTCGGTGACAATCGCCGCCTCGCGCCCGGCCAGGGCATTCAACAGGCTGGACTTGCCGGCATTCGGCCGCCCAGCGATCACCACGGTCATCCCATCGCGCAACAAGGCACCCTGCCCGGCTTCGCGCAGTACGGTGGATAACTCATCGCGCACTTTATCCAGCATGCTCAACACGTGGCCATCGGCTAGGAAGTCGATTTCCTCTTCCGGGAAATCAATCGCGGCCTCGACGTAAATCCGCAGGCCGATCAATTGTTCGGTGAGGTTATGCACACGCTGGGAAAACGCACCCTGCAAGGATCGCAATGCGTTGCGGGCCGCCTGTGCAGAACTGGCTTCGATCAAATCGGCGATCGCCTCGGCCTGGGCCAGGTCGAGCTTGTCGTTGAGGAATGCCCGTTCACTGAACTCGCCCGGCCGGGCCAGGCGACAGCCCAGCTCCAGGCAACGCTTGAGCAGCATGTCCAGCACGATGGGGCCGCCGTGCCCTTGCAGTTCCAGCACGTCTTCGCCGGTGAACGAATTCGGCCCCGGGAAATACAAGGCCAGCCCCTCGTCGAGGACCTGCTGGTCATCACTGAAAAACGGACCGTAATGAGCAAACCGCGGTTTGAGTTCACGACCGCTGATTGCCCTGGCCGCGACACTGGCCAAGGGCCCCGAAATACGGACGATGCCGACACCGCCGCGACCTTGGGCGGTGGCAACGGCGGCAATGGTTTCACGCGGTGCGCTCATAAACCGGTATCCAGACAAAAGTGGCAGATAGCAAAACGCCCCACTAGGGGGCGTTTTGTGTGGTTATCCACAGAGCAAGTTACGCCTCGGCTTTTTTCGCAGCCGCTTCGATCTTACGCGTGATGTACCACTGCTGGGTAATGGACAACACGTTGTTCACAACCCAGTACAGCACAAGACCCGCCGGGAACCACAGGAAGAAGAAGGTGAAGATGATTGGCATCATTTTCATCACCTTCGCCTGCATCGGGTCCGGAGGCGTCGGGTTCAGCTGCTGCTGGATGAACATGGTCGCGCCCATGATGATCGGCAGGATGAAGAACGGATCCTTGATCGACAGGTCGGTAATCCACAGCATGAACGGTGCCTGGCGCATCTCCACGCTTTCCAGCAGCACCCAGTACAGCGCCAGGAACACAGGCATTTGTACAAGAATCGGCAAGCAACCACCCAAAGGGTTGATCTTCTCTTTCTTGTACAGCTCCATCATGGCCTGGGACATTTTCTGCCGGTCATCGCCATGTTGTTCTTTCAGGGCCGCCAGTTTCGGGGCCACTGCGCGCATGCGAGCCATGGATTTGTAGCTGGCGGCCGACAACGGGAAGAAAATCCCCTTGATCAGCATGGTCAGGAAAATGATCGACCAACCCCAGTTACCGACGATGCTGTGGATATGTTGCAGCAGCCAGAAGATCGGCTGGGCAATGAACCACAGGAAACCGTAGTCCACGGTCAATTCCAGACCTGGGGACAACTCTTTCAGTACCGCCTGGCTTTTAGGACCGGCGTACAGAATGGCACTGGTTTCGACTTTTGCACCTGGCGCGGCGGTCAATGCCGGGCCGGTGTAGCCGACGATGTAGTTGCCTTTGCCGTCTTTACGCGTCTGGACGACGTTGTTTTCGCCCTTCTGCGGGATCCAGGCAGTTACAAAATAGTGCTGCAGCCAGGCAACCCAGCCACCTTGAACGGTTTCCTTGATCTGGCCCTTGTCCATGTCCTTCATGGACACTTTCTTGTACGGCTCCGAACTTGTCCACAGGGCGGCGCCCAGGTAAGTCGCGGTGCCGGTGGCCGTGCTGGAGGAAGGATCGTCGCTGGCGTCACGCTTGAGTTGCGCAAACATCGCGCCGGACCAAGGCTGGGCGCTCTGGTTGTCGATCAGGTAAGAGACGGTTACGTCATACAGGCCACGTTTCAAGGTGAAACGCTTGATGTAGTTGACGCCATCCTTGCTGAACTTCAGGTCGACAACCAGTTGGTCCTGACCGTCAGCCAGTTGATAAGTCTTCTTCTCGGCGGAGTAGACCGGGCGACCGGCCGGGCTCGAATCCGGGCCGTTGGTACCGATCAGGCCACTTTGGGCCAGATAGGTGCGCTCGTTACCGTTGTCGAACAACTGGAACGGGATTTCCGGATGATCCTGGCGACGTGGATACAGCGGCAGCTTCAGCTGGGCGACGTCACCACCTTGTGGATCGATTGCCAGCTCGAGCACGTCCGTCTTGATCTGGATGAGATCTTTGCTTACGGCCACCGGGGCTTCGGCGGGAGCGCTGGTATCGCTTGCCGCGCGCGGGATGTCGTCATTGCTGGCAGCATTGTTGCCAACTGGGGCATCCGGCAGGCTCGGTGCGGTATTGCTGGCTGCAACATTCTGAGTCGGCAGGGCAGCCTGGCCATAGTCCTGGTTCCATTTAAGGACCATGACGTAGGACACGATTGCCAGGGCGACGATCAGGATCGTGCGTTTGATATCCATGATTACTCGGCCATCGAAGAAGAACGGGAGGTAGGGATAGGCGGAACCGGGTCATAACCGCCGGGATTCCACGGATGACAGCGACCTAAACGACGAAAGGTCAGCCAGCCACCGCGCAGTAGGCCATGATTTTCTATGGCTTCGTACGCGTAGCAGGAACAACTGGGGTAGAAACGACAGTGACTGGCCATCAAAGGACTAATGGCATAGCGGTAAAACTGGATCGGAACGAGTGCCAGTTTACGCATCGGGACTGTCTACCCCTACAGTTTCGGTGTTGACTGCTGGTACTGGCTTGTTGCGGGCCAGACGTTTCCAGAGCTTGCCGAAATGCTGAATCAATTCGGGGTTTTCTACGTCACCCAAACCTTTGCGCGCGACGATAACAATGTCCCATCCAACCAGTGAATCCTGGTTCAGGCGAAACGATTCGCGCATCAGACGTTTGAGGCGATTGCGCTGAACAGAGAGCTTGACGCTCTTTTTCCCGATAACCAGCCCTAGTCGGGGGTGATCGAGATCGTTACTGCGCGCAAGGAGCAGGAGATTTTTCCCCGGAACCTTGCCGGTAGGGGAGTCAAAGACTGCCTTGAAATGCCGGGGTGTAAGCAGACGCTTTTCCCGACTGAAGTCCTGACTCACCTCCAGTGCCGGATTATCAAACTGCCAGACGCGCACGACCTTTGGCGCGACGACGCGACAGGACGGCACGACCGTTCTTGGTAGCCATGCGAGCACGGAAACCGTGGGTACGAGCGCGTTTGATAGTGCTTGGTTGGAAAGTACGTTTCATGTCGTGTTACCTGGTTCGTCCACAACGGGCCGGAATGGCCCCCGTTTTAAGAGACCGGGGATTCTAGAGAAAGCAAGCCTCTAGGTCAATTTCCAACCAGCGTTTCCTTTAAATAGATATCCGGACGCTTGGGCGGATTCATCACACGACGCTAGATATAGAAATAAAGAAGGGAATTATTTAAAGCTTTTCTGTAAAGCTTATAAAAGCAAGGCCGCCACCTGTCTGTGGATAACCATGCTCAGGCCTTGTAGCACGCCATGTACAGAGAATGACAACTACAGGGGAAAGCAGTGGCCAGCCTGTGCTGCGCTGTCGGATAAGCTGTGTGTGGAAAGCCATGTTATCCACAGGCCGGTTATCCACCGACTTTCGCCCCCACTTGTGCAACGACCTCAGGCCGGGTTATCCACAGAGCTTATCCACTGACCGCCCGTCGTCTTTCTCGCGGTTAACGCATTGATAAATCATGGGCAATCAGCAAGCTGCATGTGGATAAGTGGGCGTCTGCTCGCTACAATGGCCGCTTGTTTTTGCCTCACCGGCTTTCAACTTAGGGGATATCCGTGTCAGTGGAACTTTGGCAGCAGTGCGTGGAGCTTTTGCGCGATGAGCTGCCTGCCCAACAATTCAACACTTGGATCCGTCCACTACAGGTCGAAGCCGAAGGCGACGAGTTGCGTGTCTATGCACCGAACCGTTTCGTTCTCGACTGGGTCAACGAAAAGTACCTGGGCCGGGTCATGGAACTGCTCGACGAGCATGGCAATGGCATGGCGCCTGCGTTGTCCTTATTAATAGGCAGCAAGCGCAGCTCGGCACCGCGCGCCGCACCCAATGCGCCGCTGGCCGCCGCAGCGTCACAGGCCCAGCAGGCTGCAACGGCACCGGTTAACAACCATGCCGCCCCGGCACCCGCGCCTGCCCCGAGCAAACGCAGCGCACAAAAGGTCGCCGAGGTCAGCGAAGAGCCCTCCCGGGACAGCTTCGACCCCATGGCCGGTGCCAGCTCCCAGCAGGCGCCGGTGCGTGCCGAACAGCGCACCGTCCAGGTCGAAGGTGCGCTCAAGCACACCAGCTACCTGAATCGGACCTTTACCTTCGAGAATTTCGTCGAAGGTAAATCCAACCAACTGGCTCGCGCTGCGGCCTGGCAGGTCGCGGATAACCCCAAGCATGGCTACAACCCGCTGTTCCTTTATGGTGGCGTAGGCTTGGGTAAGACCCACTTGATGCATGCGGTGGGCAACCACCTATTAAAGAAGAACCCGAATGCCAAGGTCGTGTACCTGCATTCCGAGCGTTTCGTGGCCGACATGGTCAAGGCGCTGCAGCTGAACGCGATCAACGAGTTCAAGCGTTTCTACCGTTCGGTGGACGCTCTGCTGATCGACGATATTCAGTTCTTCGCCCGCAAGGAACGTTCCCAGGAAGAGTTTTTCCACACCTTCAACGCATTGCTTGAAGGCGGGCAGCAGGTCATTCTCACCAGTGACCGCTACCCGAAAGAAATCGAAGGCCTTGAAGAACGTCTCAAGTCGCGTTTCGGCTGGGGCCTGACGGTGGCCGTCGAGCCGCCCGAGCTGGAAACCCGGGTCGCGATCCTGATGAAGAAAGCCGACCAGGCCAAGGTCGAGCTGCCTCACGACGCCGCATTCTTCATCGCCCAGCGTATCCGCTCCAACGTGCGTGAGCTCGAAGGTGCCCTCAAGCGGGTGATCGCTCACTCGCACTTCATGGGCCGCGACATCACCATCGAGTTGATTCGCGAATCCTTGAAGGACTTGTTGGCGCTTCAGGACAAATTGGTTTCTGTGGATAACATTCAGCGAACCGTTGCGGAATACTACAAAATCAAGATTTCCGACCTGCTGTCCAAACGCCGTTCGCGTTCGGTAGCACGTCCGCGTCAGGTGGCCATGGCCCTGTCCAAGGAACTGACCAACCACAGCCTGCCGGAAATCGGCGATGTGTTTGGCGGACGCGACCACACCACCGTGCTGCACGCCTGCCGCAAGATCAACGAACTTAAGGAATCCGACGCGGACATCCGCGAGGACTACAAGAACCTGCTGCGTACACTGACCACTTGATGACCACCAGCGCAGCTTATTAAGGCAAGGGACTAGACCATGCATTTCACCATTCAACGCGAAGCCCTGTTGAAACCCCTGCAACTGGTCGCAGGCGTCGTCGAACGCCGCCAGACCTTGCCGGTACTTTCCAACGTGCTGCTGGTTGTCGAAGGCCAGCAATTGTCGCTGACCGGTACCGACCTGGAAGTCGAGCTGGTCGGTCGTGTGCAACTTGAAGAACCGGCTGATCCGGGTTCCATCACCGTGCCGGCGCGCAAGCTGATGGACATCTGCAAGAGCCTGCCCAACGACGCGCTGATCGACATCAAGGTCGATGAGCAGAAGCTCGTGGTCAAGGCCGGTCGCAGTCGCTTCACCTTGTCGACCCTGCCGGCCAACGATTTCCCGACCGTGGAAGAAGGCCCAGGTTCGCTGACCTGCAGCCTGGACCAGAGCAAATTGCGTCGCCTGATCGAACGCACCAGTTTCGCCATGGCCCAGCAGGACGTGCGTTATTACCTCAACGGCATGCTCCTGGAGGTTTCCGCCGGCGTCATCCGCGCCGTTGCCACCGACGGGCATCGCCTGGCCATGTGCTCGATGCAGGCCGATATCGGTCAGCCGGATCGCCACCAGGTGATCGTGCCGCGCAAAGGTATCCTGGAACTGGCCCGCCTGCTGACCGAGCCGGACGGCAACGTCAGCATCGTGTTGGGCCAGCACCACATCCGCGCCACCACCGGTGAGTTCACCTTCACCTCGAAGCTGGTCGACGGCAAGTTCCCTGACTACGAGCGCGTGCTGCCAAAAGGCGGTGACAAGCTGGTGTTGGGCGATCGCCAGGCCCTGCGCGAAGCCTTCAGCCGTACCGCGATCCTGTCTAACGAGAAGTACCGTGGCATCCGTCTGCAACTGGCCAATGGTCAGCTGAAGATCCAGGCGAACAACCCGGAGCAGGAAGAAGCGGAAGAAGAAGTAGGCGTTGAGTACAACGGCGGCTCCCTGGAAATCGGCTTCAACGTCAGCTACCTGCTCGACGTGCTGGGCGTGATGACCACCGAGCAAGTGCGTCTGATCCTGTCCGACTCCAACAGCAGTGCGCTGGTGCAAGAGTCTGATAACGACGATTCGGCTTACGTTGTCATGCCGATGCGTCTGTAATCATGCCCAGCAGAAGCTAGATGTCCTTAAGTCGCGTCTCGGTCACCGCGGTGCGCAATCTGCACCCGGTGACCTTCTCCCCCTCCCCCCGCATCAATATCCTTTACGGCGCCAACGGCAGCGGCAAAACCAGCGTCCTGGAAGCCGTGCACCTGCTGGGGCTTGCCCGTTCGTTTCGCAGCACCCGCCTGTTACCGGTCATCCAGTACGATCAACTGGCGTGCACGGTGTTCGGGCAGGTGGAGCTGGCAGAAGGCGGCCATAGCGCCCTGGGGATCTCGCGGGACCGGCAGGGCGAGTTCCAGATCCGCATCGATGGGCAGAACGCTCGCAGCGCTGCTCAGCTGGCCGAGATCCTGCCATTGCAGTTGATCAACCCGGACAGCTTCCGTCTGTTGGAGGGCGCACCGAAGATTCGTCGGCAATTTCTCGACTGGGGCGTGTTCCACGTGGAACCGCGCTTCATGGCGACTTGGCAGCGCTTGCAGAAGGCGCTGCGCCAGCGAAACTCTTGGCTGCGACATGGTACACTTGACGCCGTTTCGCAAGCGGTTTGGGACAGGGAACTGTGCCAGGCCAGCGCTGAAATCGATGAATACCGCCGCGCTTACATCAAAGCCTTGAAACCGGTCTTCGAGCAGACCTTGAGCGAACTGGTTGAGCTTGAGGGCCTGACGCTCAGCTATTACCGAGGCTGGGACAAGGACCGGGAATTGAGCACCGTGCTGGCTGGCTCGTTGCAGCGGGACCAGCAGATGGGCCATACCCAGGCTGGACCGCAACGCGCTGACTTGCGCCTCAGATTGGGCGCGCATAATGCCGCGGACATCTTGTCCCGGGGGCAGCAGAAGTTGGTGGTGTGTGCCTTGCGTATCGCCCAAGGGCACCTGGTCAGCCAAGCCCGGCGCGGTCAGTGTATTTATCTGGTGGATGACTTGCCGTCCGAGTTGGACGAAGCCCACCGTCGCGCGCTTTGCCGCTTGTTGGAAGACTTACGCTGCCAGGTGTTCATCACCTGTGTAGACCACGAATTATTGAGGGAAGGCTGGCAGACGGAAACGCCAGTCGCCCTGTTCCACGTGGAACAGGGCCGTATCACCCAGACCCACGACCATCGGGAGTGAAGGCATTGAGCGAAGAAAATACGTACGACTCAACGAGCATTAAAGTGCTGAAAGGCCTGGATGCCGTACGCAAACGTCCCGGTATGTACATTGGTGACACCGACGATGGCAGCGGTCTGCACCACATGGTGTTCGAGGTGGTCGACAACTCCATCGACGAAGCCCTCGCCGGCCATTGCGACGACATCAGCATCATCATCCACCCGGATGAGTCCATCACCGTTCGCGATAACGGCCGTGGCATCCCGGTAGATGTGCATAAAGAGGAAGGCGTTTCCGCCGCCGAGGTCATCATGACCGTCCTCCACGCTGGCGGTAAGTTCGACGACAACTCCTACAAGGTCTCCGGCGGTCTGCACGGCGTAGGTGTTTCGGTGGTGAACGCGCTGTCGGAAGAACTGGTCCTGACCGTTCGCCGCAGCGGCAAGATCTGGGAGCAGACCTATATCCACGGCGTGCCCCAGGCACCCATGGCGATCGTTGGCGACAGCGAAACCACAGGCACCCAGATCCACTTCAAGGCTTCGAGCGAGACCTTCAAGAACATCCACTTCAGCTGGGACATCCTGGCCAAGCGGATTCGTGAACTGTCCTTCCTCAACTCCGGTGTCGGCATCGTCCTCAAGGACGAGCGCAGCGGCAAGGAAGAGCTATTCAAGTATGAAGGTGGCTTGCGGGCGTTCGTTGAGTACCTGAACACCAACAAGACCCCGGTCAACCAGGTGTTCCACTTCAACGTCCAGCGTGAAGACGGCATCGGCGTGGAAATCGCCCTTCAGTGGAACGACAGCTTCAACGAGAACCTGTTGTGCTTCACCAACAACATCCCGCAGCGCGACGGCGGTACTCACCTGGTGGGCTTCCGTTCGGCACTGACTCGCAACCTGAACAACTACATCGAACAAGAAGGCCTGGCGAAGAAGCATAAAGTCGCCACCACCGGTGACGATGCCCGTGAAGGCCTTACCGCGATCATCTCGGTGAAGGTGCCGGATCCGAAGTTCAGCTCCCAGACCAAGGACAAGTTGGTGTCTTCCGAAGTGAAGACCGCCGTTGAACAGGAGATGGGCAAGTACTTCTCCGACTTCCTGCTGGAAAACCCGAACGAAGCCAAGCTGGTGGTTGGCAAGATGATCGACGCCGCCCGTGCCCGTGAAGCGGCGCGCAAGGCCCGTGAGATGACCCGCCGCAAAGGCGCGCTGGACATCGCCGGCCTGCCGGGCAAACTGGCTGACTGCCAGGAAAAGGACCCTGCCCTGTCCGAGCTGTACCTGGTGGAAGGTGACTCCGCTGGCGGTTCCGCCAAGCAGGGTCGCAACCGCCGCACCCAGGCCATCCTGCCGCTCAAGGGCAAGATCCTGAACGTCGAGAAGGCGCGTTTCGACAAGATGATTTCCTCCCAGGAAGTCGGCACCTTGATCACGGCGTTGGGCTGCGGCATTGGCCGCGAAGAGTACAACATAGACAAGTTGCGCTATCACAACATCATCATCATGACCGACGCTGACGTCGACGGTTCGCACATCCGTACCCTGCTGCTGACGTTCTTCTTCCGTCAGTTGCCGGAGCTGATCGAGCGCGGCTACATCTACATCGCCCAGCCGCCGCTGTACAAGGTCAAGAAAGGCAAGCAAGAGCAATACATCAAAGACGACGACGCCATGGAAGAGTACATGACGCAGTCGGCCCTGGAAGACGCGAGCCTGCACCTTAATGAAGATGCCCCAGGCATTTCCGGTGAAGCCCTCGAGCGCCTGGTGAACGACTTCCGCCTGGTGATGAAGACCCTCAAGCGTCTGTCGCGCCTGTACCCACAGGAACTGACTGAGCACTTCATCTACCTGCCCGCCGTGAGCCTGGAGCAACTGTCCGATCACGCAGCGATGCAAGATTGGCTGGCCCAGTACGAAGTACGCCTGCGCACCGTCGAGAAATCCGGCCTGGTCTACAAAGCCAGCCTGCGTGAAGACCGTGAACGTAACGTCTGGCTGCCGGAGGTCGAGCTGATCTCCCACGGCCTGTCGAACTACGTCACCTTCAACCGCGACTTCTTCGGCAGCAACGACTACAAGACCGTCGTATCCCTGGGTGCGCAACTCAGCACATTGCTGGACGAAGGTGCGTACATCCAACGCGGTGAGCGCAAGAAGTCCGTGACCGAGTTCAAGGAAGCCCTTGAATGGCTGATGGCCGAAAGCACCAAGCGCCACACCATCCAGCGATACAAAGGTCTGGGTGAGATGAACCCGGATCAGCTGTGGGAAACCACCATGGACCCAGGCTCGCGCCGGATGCTGAAAGTCACCATCGAAGACGCCATTGGCGCGGACCAGATCTTCAACACCCTGATGGGTGATGCAGTCGAGCCTCGTCGTGACTTCATCGAGAGCAATGCGCTGGCGGTGTCCAACCTGGATTTCTGATCCCTTCAGTTGCACCGCTCCAAAAAAAGCCAACGCTTATGCGTTGGCTTTTTTTTACATTTGAAAAACCTGCACCGTTTTCAGGCCTGTGGATAAAAAACCGGGTAACTCGGTAACACCTTGGCACAAAGCCTTAACGCTCAATAGGTTAGGAATTGAGTGAGAGCCCCGGATAACGGGGCCTCAGGTTTTTTGGCGCAGAACTTGCGTGTTAAATAAATTACACATCGTTTCTTTAAATTGACAGGGAAGCGGTGGGTACGAGGTGACACGAATAAATCCAACACCAAGGGTAGTCTCAATGAGCGGTACGCAAACTTCCAATCATCTGGAGCAAGGGCTCAAACCCCGGCATGTGACGATGCTATCTATCGCCGGCGTCATCGGCGCTGGCCTTTTCGTGGGCTCCGGCCACGCTATCGCAGCGGCCGGTCCAGCCGTGCTGCTGGCTTACGCTGCGGCGGGTGCCCTCGTGGTGCTGGTGATGCGGATGCTGGGTGAAATGGCAGTGGCATCGCCGGACACCGGTTCCTTCTCCACCTATGCTGACCGTGCGATTGGTCATTGGGCCGGTTTCACCATCGGCTGGCTCTACTGGTGGTTCTGGGTCCTGGTGATTCCGCTGGAAGCCAACGCCGCCGCAACGATCCTGCATGCCTGGTTTCCGAACGTGGCGATCTGGGCCTTCACCTTGGTCATCACCCTGCTGCTGACGGTCACCAACCTGTTCAGCGTGAAAAATTACGGGGAGTTCGAATTCTGGTTCGCCTTGGTCAAGGTGGTGGCGATCATCGGCTTCATTGGCTTGGGTGTGATGGCGATCTTCGGCGTGCTGCCCACCAGCCAGGTCAGCGGTGTTTCGCACCTGTTCGACACCCAGGGCTTCCTGCCCAACGGCATGGGCGCGGTGTTGGGGGCCATCCTGACCACCATGTTTTCGTTCATGGGCACCGAGATCGTGACCATCGCGGCGGCCGAATCGAAGAACCCTGGCCAGCAGATTTCCAAGGCGACCAACTCGGTCATCTGGCGGATTGGCTTGTTCTATCTCGTCTCCATCTTCATCGTCGTTGCCTTGGTGCCGTGGAACGATCCGCTCCTGGCCAGCGTCGGTTCCTACCAGACGGTGCTGGAACGCATGGGCATCCCCAATGCCAAACTGATCGTCGATATCGTCGTCCTGGTGGCAGTCACGAGCTGCCTGAACTCGGCGCTGTATACGGCTTCGCGGATGATGTTCTCGTTGGGCAAGCGTGGTGATGCGCCGGCCGTTTCCCAGCGCACAAACAAGAGCGGTACACCTTACTGGGCGGTGATGCTGTCGACCGGGGCGGCCTTCCTGGCGGTATTCGCCAACTATGTGGCACCGGCTGCTGTGTTTGATTTCCTGCTGGCCAGCTCCGGCGCCATTGCATTGCTGGTGTATCTGGTCATCGCGGTTTCGCAGCTGCGCATGCGCAAACAACGCATGGCGCGTGGTGAAAAAGTCGCTTTCAGCATGTGGCTGTTCCCTGGCCTGACCTACACGGTGATTGTCTTCATCGTCGGGGCCTTGACCATCATGCTGTTCCAGGAAGCCCATCGCGTGGAAATCCTCGCGACCGGTCTGCTGAGTGTCTTGGTGGTGATATCCGGCGTGCTGGTACAGCGCCGTCGGATCGCAAAAGCAGGAAGCTGGGTACCGACGATCGGTTGATCCTGTTGTGGCGAGGGGATTTATCCCCGTTGGGCTGCTCAGCAGCCCTAAAGCAGTGAATTCAATCTTCCAGGCACACCGAGTTGCCTGGTTGGGGGCTGCTGTGCAGCCCAGCGGGGATAAATCCCCTCACCACAGATGTATCCAATACCTAACTCGCGACAGACGCTTCGCTCCCCGCCGCCACACTCTCCAATCGATACCCGTACCCATAAATCGTCAGCAATTGCCAACCCCGGTCTGCCGTCAGGCCGAGCTTGTTGCGCAGGCGATAGATATGGGTGTCGAGCGGGCGGGACGAGGTCATTTCCTCGTGGGTCCAGAAGCGTTCGTAGAAATACTCCCGAGACAGCGGCCGGCCCAGGTTGGCGAACAGGCACCGGGCCAGGCGGTATTCCCGCTCGGTCAGGCTGATGGGAATGCCGGCGCGGGTGATGGTCAGCTCGGCGTCGTCGAACGCCAGGTCATTGAACACCAGCACGTCGTTGGCTGGCGCGCGTTGCAGGTTGTGGCGGCGCAGCACAGCGGTGACCCGGGCCTTGAGCTCGTTGGGCCGGAAGGGTTTGCTCACATAGTCGTCAGCACCGGCGTTGAGGGCCTGGACGATGTCGTGCTCGCCGTCGCGACTGGTCAGCATGATGGCGGCCGGTGGTGAATCCATGTGCTCGCGGGTCCAGCGCAGCAATGAAAGCCCGCTGATGTCCGGCAGTTGCCAGTCGAGGATCAACAGGTCGAAGGTTTCCCGGCGCAGTTGCCGCAACAAGTCCTCGCCTCGTTCAAAGCTGTGCAGGGTCCAGGCCTGCTCGCCCCTGCCGGGGATTTGTTGCAGGGTCTGTTCTACCCGGCGCAGCTCGGCCGGTTCATCGTCCAGTATGGCGACACGCATGGAATGCGATTCCTTGATCTCGAGAGTAACGGACATCTTCAGGTGGCAATGAAACGCAGCCGGTGGCGGATTCGTTGTCATTGACCTGTCGCTGGCTGCGACAATACCGGCTCGCGGCACAGAGGGAAAGGCAGCAGCGCGCCACCTATCGAGTCCCGTTATAGTCATGGGCTTTGCAGGCCCGTAAAGAAATCCCCATTCTTAAGGTTGGCCAGGAGGCCTATGAGTAACCAGCGTCGCCGTGAAAGTCGTGAGCCAACCCAGGTCCAGCGGTTGTTTCGTCAGTTGGTGCGGGAGTGGTTGTGGATAAGTTTGTTGTTGTTGCCGCTGACGGCCTTGCTGTCATTGAGCAGCCAAGCGACGGGTAACCATCCAGGCGCTGTGTTGCTGTCGGTGTGTTTGGTGGCCTGTGTATTGGGCTTGTTGCTGCTGCGCCCGCACCTGGCCTTGTGGACAACAGTGGGTGGCATGAGCCTGGCTCTGTTGATCAGTGCCGTGCTGGGCGCGCGAGGCTGGTGGTGGTCGCCCATGGCAAGTGTGCTGGGCATCCTGTTCGGCTACCTGATCTGGAATTGGCGCCGCCTGAGCGTGGTACTGGCCTATTTCGGCTGGGAGCTGGCACGCCTGGACGCGGAACCCAAGGTCTTCCCGGAACGTCGCCGCGCCTCCTACACCGGCAGCGACCGCTTGCAGGGGCAGATCATGGCCCTGGAGCAGGCCATGAGTCGAACCCGCGACACCCGACGCTTCATTGCCGACGGCCTGGAATATTTGCCGGTGGCGACCATGATCTGTGACCCTCAAGGCAAGCTGTTGCTCGGCAATCGCAAGGCGCGCGAGTTGTTCGGCCATGGCCTGGCGGGTGGCGACGTGCTGGAGCATCTCGGGCAATTGGGTTACCCAGGGTTGGAGCAGGGGACGCATCACCGGTTATCCACATTGCCCTTGGTGGAGTTTCGCGACATTCGCGAGCGCAGCTTGCGCCTGGAACGGGCGGCGTTGTTGCCGGTTGATGGCGATGCGCCGATTGGCTGGTTGTTGAGCCTCACGGACCTGAGTGCCGAACGTGAGGCTGAAGAACAGCGCAGCGTCATGCTGCGTTTCCTTTCCCATGATTTGCGTGCCCCGCACTCGGCGATCCTTGCATTGCTCGATGTGCAGCGGCATCAGGTCGGTGGGGATAATCCGCTGTTCGACCAGATCGAGTGCCAGGTACGTCGCGCCCTGGACCTGACCGAGGGCTTCGTGCAATTGGCCAAGGCCGAATCCGAGGCGTATCAATTCCAGCCGACGCTGTTCGCCATGCTGGTTCTGGATGTGCTCGACCAGGCGCTGCCCATCGCCCAGGCAAAACGCATCCAGTTGATTCATGAAATAGAGGATGAAGAGGCAATGGTGAGGGCGGATCAGCCGTTGCTGACTCGTGCCCTGTTCAATCTGCTGGAAAATGCCATCAAGTACAGTGTGCCCGACGCCTGCATTTCGCTGCAGGTTCATTGCACCCCGGGCTGGTTGATCTGCAATGTCGCCGACCAGGGCAAAGGCATCAGCGCCGAAGAACTACCAGACCTGTTTAGTCAGTACCGACGGTTTTCCTCGGCTCACGGGGTCGATGGAATTGGCTTGGGGTTGTCGATGGTCAAGGCTGTGGTTGACCATCACGAGGGGAAAATCGAGTGCCATAGCGTGGTGGGTAAAGGCACGACGTTTAGCCTGCGTTTCCCGTTATTGGAAGATTGAAAAGATCGCAGCCTTCGTCTGCATGAGTTGCCGAAGGCTGCGATCTTTGGGTGCTATAAAAAACTTATGCACCTGAAGGTGGGTTTTATGTGTTTAGGAAATATGTATTAAAAACATAGACCTACAGCATAAAAGCACCGGATTTAGAAAAAACGGTACACAGGTTATCCACAGATCTCAAACAGCGAGCTGGTCGGTGGTGGCCGGTGTTGTCGGGGTCGGGGGCAGCGAGCCCATTTCCCGTTGTGTCTGTTCATTCCAGGCTTGGACACGGTCATTGAGGTCGGCGATGGCGCGGGGCCCAGTGCCTTCGGCATACATCGGCGCGCCGATCACCACAGTGATGACGCCTGGTGTTCTGATCCAGCCAGCCTTGGGCCAGAATTTGCCGGCATTGTGTGCAATCGGCAGCACGGGTAGATCGGCGTTCACGGCCAATGCCGAACCGCTACGGGAGAATTTGCCGACGGTTCCATAAGGAACACGGGTGCCCTCGGGGAAGATCAGCACCCAAACGTTATCCTTGAGCAGTTCGTCGCCCTTCTTCGCGACCTGCTTGAGGGCTGCCTTGGGGTTGTCGCGATCGATAGCGATCGGGCGCAGCATCGCCATGGCCCAGCCGAAGAACGGCACGAACAACAGTTCACGCTTGAGTACTTGGCTCAACGGTTCGAAATAGGCCGAGAGAAAGAACGTTTCCCAGGTGCTCTGGTGGTTGGACTGGATCACGCAGGGCCGGTCAGGCACGTTCTCGGCCCCTTTGACCTCATAGCGGATGCCCAGGAACACTTTGCTCAACCACAGTGCGCAGCGGCACCAGTACACATTGATGAAACGGTAGCGCGCCTTGAACGGCAAGAAAGGCGCGATAAAAAAACTCAAGGAGCACCACAGCAAGGAGCTGGTGCCCAACAGCAGGTAAAAGAGAAAGGCTCTGATGGCCTGCAATATAGACATAGCGGCATTTACCGTTGCGGGCAATGCCCGCCTGTTCAAGCGCTTCCCGAACAATCCTTGATCAGGTTGTCTTGGGAGCTCTAATTGTGGATAAGTTCAGCGGCAATCGCCGCCAAGTCGTCAAAAATCAAGGTGCCCACCGGTAGGGTCTTGCCCAGAGTCTTCTCGCCTTTCCCGGTCTTTACCAAAACTGGCTGACAATCGACGGCCTTGGCCGCCTCCAGGTCACCGAGGCTGTCGCCGACGAACCACACACCCGCCAGTGTCACGCCGTAATGCGTGGCAATGGTTTTCAACATGCCCGGCTTGGGTTTGCGGCAATCGCAACCTTCGTCCGGCCCATGCGGGCAATAAACGATCAGCCCGACTTCCCCGCCCTGCTCCGCCACCAATGCACGCAGGTGCTCGTGCATGGCTTCGAGCACGGCGAGGTCATAATAACCGCGGGCAATGCCCGACTGGTTGGTGGCAACCGCCACCGTCCAGCCGGCCTTGCTCAACTGCGCGATGGCTTCGATCGAACCGGGTAGCGGCAACCACTCCTCCACCGATTTGATGTAAGCGTCGGAGTCGTGATTGATCACCCCGTCCCGATCGAGAATCAGCAGTTTCAACAGCAGCTCCTCAACCCAGCACGGAAATATCGGCAATATTGAGGAACAGGCTGCGCAGGCGTGCCAGCAATGCATAACGATTCTTGCGAACGTCTTCGTTGTCCGCATTCACCATCACGGCTTCAAAGAACGCATCGACCGGCTCGCGCAGTGCCGCCAGGCGCGCCAGTGCCTCGGCATAATCGCGTTTTTCCATGAGCGGTTGTACCGACGCATACGCCTGTTGAATCGCCGAGTTGAGCGAAAACTCGGCGGCATTATCAAAGTAACGTGCTTCAACGGCTTTGACGGAAGGCTCGGCCTTGCTCAGCAGGTTCGACACACGCTTGTTCACCGACGCCAGCGCTGCCGCTTCCGGCAATTTGCGGAACGCCTGCACCGCTTGTACACGCTGGTCGAAGTCCAGGGCCGAACCTGGTTTCAGGGCACGCACCGACAGATAGGTAGCAACATCGACGCCTTCGTCTTCATAACGCGCACGCAGGCGGTCGAAGATGAACTCCAGCACCGCATCGGCCAGGCCGGCAGACTTGACCTTGCTGCCGAACGCATTGACGGCGAATGCCACGGCGTCGTTCAGGTCCAGGTCCAGCTGCTTGTCGATCAGGATCCGCAACACACCCAGCGCCGCACGACGCAAGGCATAAGGGTCTTTGCTGCCGGTGGGCAGCATGCCGATACCGAAGATGCCGACCAGGGTGTCGAGCTTGTCAGCGATCGCCACGGCCGCACCGGTCAGGGTGGTCGGCAGCTCGGCGCCGGCACCGCGGGGCATGTACTGCTCGTTCAGTGCCAGGGCCACGTCCTGCGGCTCGCCATCGTTGAGGGCGTAGTAGTAACCGGCGACGCCTTGCATCTCCGGGAACTCACCGACCATCTCGGTGGACAGGTCGCACTTGGACAGGATGCCGGCACGGGCTGCGCGCTGGGCGTCGCCGCCGATGCGTGGGGCGATGAACGCGGCCAGTTTCGATACGCGTTCGGCCTTGTCATAGACGCTGCCGAGTTTTTCCTGGAACACCACGTTGCGCAGACGCTCGTTGAAGCTTTCCAGCGGCTGCTTCTTGTCTTGCTTGAAGAAGAACTCGGCATCGGTCAGGCGCGGGCGGACGACTTTTTCGTTACCGGCGATGATCTGCTGCGGGTCCTTGCTTTCGATGTTGGCGACCGTGATGAAGCGCGGCAGCAACTTGCCTTCGGCGTCCAGCAGGCAGAAGTACTTCTGGTTGTCCTGCATGGTGGTGATCAGCGCTTCCTGCGGCACTTCAAGGAAACGTTCCTCGAACGAGCACACCAGCGGCACTGGCCATTCCACCAACGCTGTCACTTCGTCCAGCAGGTTGGCCGGCACGATGGCGGTGCCTTCCTGCAGGGTGGCCAGCTCTTCGGTGCGCTTGCTGATCAGTGCGCGGCGCTCGTTGGCGTCGGCCAGCACGTAGGCGGCACGCAGGTCGGCCAGGTAGTTGGCCGGCGAGGTGATGCGCACGCTCTGTGGATGATGGAAGCGGTGACCGCGGGAATCGCGACCGGCCTTCTGGGCCAGGATCGTGCAATCGATGACCTGGTCACCGAGCAACATCACCAGCCACTGGGTTGGACGTACGAATTCTTCCTTGCGCGCGGCCCAGCGCATGCGCTTGGGGATCGGCAAGTCATTGAGGGAGTCTTCGACGATGGTCGGCAACAGGCTGGCGGTCGGCTTGCCCTTGATGCTCTGGCTATAGCGCAGCTTCGGGCCGCTCTGGTCGATTTCGCTCAGGTCCACGCCGCACTTCTTGGCGAAGCCCAGGGCGGCTTGGGTCGGGTTGCCGTCGGCATCGAACGCGGCCTGGCGTGGCGGGCCGTCGAGGTTGATGCTGCGGTCTGGCTGCTGGGTCGCCAGGGCGGTGATCAGCACGGCCAGGCGGCGCGGCGCGGCGTACACCTGTTTGGCTTCGTAGCTCAGGCCGGCAGCTTGCAGGCCTTTGTCGATACCGGCCAGGAACGCATCGGCCAGGGTGTTCAGGGCTTTGGGTGGCAGTTCTTCGGTGCCCAGTTCAACCAGAAAATCTTGAGCACTCATTGTGCAGCCTCCAGCTTAGCCAACACTTCATCACGCAGGTCCGGGGTCGCCATCGGGAAGCCCAGCTTGGCACGGGCCAGCAGGTAGGCTTGCGCAACGGAACGCGCCAGGGTGCGCACACGCAGGATGTATTGCTGGCGCGCGGTCACGGAAATCGCCCGGCGTGCATCCAGCAGGTTGAAGGTATGGGACGCCTTCAACACCATTTCATAGCTCGGCAACGGCAGCGGCTGGTCCAGCTCGATCAGGCGCTTGGCTTCGCTTTCATAGAAATCGAACAGCTCGAACAGCTTGTCGACGTTGGCGTGTTCGAAGTTGTAGGTCGACTGTTCCACTTCGTTCTGGTGGAACACGTCGCCGTAGGTCACTTTGCCGAACGGACCGTCGGCCCACACCAGGTCGTAGACCGAATCCACACCCTGCAGGTACATGGCCAGGCGTTCGAGGCCGTAGGTGATTTCGCCGGTGACCGGGTAGCACTCGATGCCGCCCGCCTGCTGGAAGTAGGTGAACTGGGTCACTTCCATGCCGTTGAGCCAGACTTCCCAGCCCAGGCCCCAGGCGCCCAGGGTTGGCGACTCCCAGTTGTCTTCGACGAAACGGATGTCGTGCACCAGTGGGTCGAGGCCCACGTGCTTGAGGGAGCCCAGGTACAGCTCCTGGAAGTTTTCCGGGTTCGGCTTCAGCACGACCTGGAACTGGTAGTAGTGCTGCAGGCGGTTCGGGTTTTCGCCGTAGCGGCCGTCAGTCGGGCGGCGGCTGGGCTGCACATAAGCGGCGTTCCAGGTTTCCGGGCCGATGGCACGCAGAAACGTGGCAGTGTGGAAAGTGCCGGCGCCTACTTCCATATCGTAGGGCTGAAGTACCACGCAACCTTGCTCGGCCCAGTATTGCTGGAGGGCGAGGATCAAGTCTTGGAAGGTACGCACGGCTGGCGTAGGCTGGCTCACGAAATTCACCTGTTTCTTGGGCTGCGATTTAAAGAGCGGGAGTATACCCGATTCGTTCGTGCGCACGCCCCCTGGAGCCTTATGCCACGCTGCTTTTGGTGTTCTGACGATCCTTTGTACATGGCTTATCACGATCAGGAGTGGGGCACGCCGCTGCGCGATGCGCAGGGTTTGTTCGAGTTGCTTTTGCTCGAAGGGTTCCAGGCCGGTCTGTCCTGGATCACCGTTTTGCGTAAACGCGAGCGCTACCGGGAAGTGTTGTACGGCTTCGATGTGCAGCGCGTGGCGCAGATGAGCGACGCGGAAATCGATGAGCTGATGCTCGACCCCGGCATCATCCGCAACCGCCTCAAACTCAAGGCCGCCCGCCGCAACGCCCAGGCCTGGCTGGCCCTGGAGGATCCGGTGGCGTTCCTCTGGTCGTTCGTCGGCGATAAACCCATCATCAACCATTTCAAGGACCGCAGCGAAGTGCCGGCCATCACGCCCGAGGCTCTGGCAATGAGCAAAGGTCTGAAAAAGGCCGGGTTCACCTTCGTCGGGCCGACCATTTGCTACGCCTTGATGCAGGCCTCGGGCATGGTCATGGACCACACCCAGGACTGCGACCGCTACGCCGAGCTGGCAAACGGCGGTTAGAATAGCCGGCTCGCAACACGGCCCATACATTCAGGAGTGACCTGTGGATAAGTTGAAAGGCGCCTTGCTGGTCGGCGCTCTGCGGTTGTTTGCGCTGCTGCCCTGGCGAGCGGTGCAGGCAGTGGGCTCGGCGATTGGCTGGCTCATGTGGAAATTTCCCAACCGTTCCCGCGACGTGGTGCGGATCAACCTCGCCAAATGTTTTCCCGAGATGGACCCGGCCGAGCGCGAACGCCTGGTGGGCCAGAGCCTCAAGGACATTGGCAAATCCCTGACCGAAAGCGCCTGCGCCTGGATCTGGCCGGCCCAGCGCTCCATCGACCTGGTGCGTGAAGTCGAGGGCCTGGACGTATTGAAAGAGGCCCTGGCGTCCGGCAAAGGCGTAGTCGGCATCACCAGCCACCTGGGCAACTGGGAAGTGCTCAACCACTTCTATTGCAGCCAGTGCAAGCCGATCATTTTCTACCGTCCGCCCAAGCTCAAGGCGGTGGATGAATTGCTGCGCAAGCAGCGGGTGCAGTTGGGCAATAAAGTCGCGGCATCGACCAAGGAAGGCATCCTCAGCGTCATCAAGGAAGTGCGCAAGGGCGGCCAGGTGGGCATCCCCGCCGACCCGGAACCGGCCGAATCCGCCGGTATCTTCGTGCCCTTCTTCGCCACCCAGGCCCTGACCAGCAAGTTCGTGCCGAACATGCTCGCCGGCGGCAAAGCGGTCGGCGTCTTCCTCCACGCCCTGCGCCTGCCGGACGGCTCCGGCTACAAAGTCATCCTCGAAGCCGCGCCCGAGGCCATGTACAGCACCGACACCGAAACCGCCTGCGCCGCCATGAGCCAAGTGGTGGAGCGCTACGTGCGGGCCTACCCCAGCCAGTACATGTGGAGCATGAAACGCTTCAAGAAACGCCCGCCTGGCGAGGCGCGGTGGTACTGAAGCACACCACCGATCCTTGTGGGAACGAACTTGCTCGCGATAGCGGCCTAACAGCCGCCGCATAAACAACTGACTCCATCCTTCCCCCGTGGCGAGGGAGCTTGCTCCCGCTGGGCTGCGAAGCAGCCCCAACCGACCAGGCGCACAATCCAACGGAGGCGAAATGGATAACGCTCCAGGCAAACGCGTCATCGTCATCGGTGCGGGCATCGTAGGCGCATCCCTGGCCTACCACCTGGCGACCAAAGGCGCGAAAGTCACTGTGGTCGAGGCCGAAGGTATCGCGTCAGGCGTGACCGGCAGCTCATTCGCCTGGATCAACACCTCCCATGGCGAACCCGACCCCATTGCGCCATTGCGCGGTGCTGCCATCCAGGAATACCGCCGACTCGAAACGCAACTGCCTGGCCTGAAGATCCGCTGGACTGGCGCCCTCTCTTACGGCTCGAGTTCAACAGCGTCGGCTAGCCGGATATCCCAATCACAGATCCGTGAACTTGAGCCGAACCTCAAGAACCCTCCTCAGCAAGCTTCGTATGCGGCGGAAGAAGGAGCGCTGGACGCCGTAGCAGCAACCCATGCGCTGATCGCCGGTGCTCAAGCGAATGGCGCGAAAGTGCTCACTCAAACGTCGGTTCTCGGCTTTAAAACCCAGGGTTCCACCGTGTGGGGCGTTGAAACCGCCACGGGCGTCATTGAAGCCGATATCGTCGTATTGGCAGCCGGCACAGGCATCACGAAGCTGGCCGACCTGCTTGAAGTCTGCCTGCCCATAGACGCCTCCCCGGCAATTTTCATCCGCTACACCTCGCCACCCAACCTGGTACGCAGCCTCATTTCCAGCCCTGAAATGGAAGTGAGGCAAACCCCGGAGGGTGCGTTGCTGGCGGCCGAAGACTACCTGGACGACGCCTTGGAAAACCAACCATCGGAGATCGCGCTGCGCACCGCCAACGCCATCAAAAGCGAACTCCACGGCGTCGTCTCCCTGGACCTACAATCGGCTCGCGTCGGATACAGACCCATGCCTGCTGATGACATCCCCATCATTGGTTATCTTCCGCAGGTTGGCGGCGTATACGTGTGCGTCATGCACCCCGGCGTAACCCTGGCCGCGATCGTGGGTCGTCTTGCCAGTGAGGATATCGTCGGCGACAAGGCTTGCTCGGCCCTCAACCCCTGTCGTCCGGATCGATTTTTCCAAGCTCGGTGAGGGGGAAATGGCCTAAGCTCGCTTACTCCCAAATCAGCCAAGGAAGCGACAATGGGCATTCAAGGTAAAGACAGTCAGATCGATAACATCGAGTTCAATGTCAGCGACATCGCCCGCAGCAAAGCCTTCTATGCAAGCGTGTTCGGCTGGAGTTTCGTCGACTACGGCCCGACCTATACCGAATTCAGCGACGGTCGCCTGACCGGTGGTTTCACGACCGGTGAACCGGTGCGCCCGGGTGGTCCGTTGATCATCTTGTACGCGGATGACCTTGAGGCTACCCAACTCCGGCTCAAGGCCGCGGGGGCGCTCATCAGCCGTGAAGTGTTCGCGTTCCCGGGTGGAAGGCGTTTCCACTTCATCGACCCGGATGGCTATGAGCTGGCGGTATGGTCGGCTTCCTGATGGTTGATTGATCACGAGGAGGCGCAAAGCCTCAATCGTGTCCATGATTAAGGGCCTGCGATATCGGCGACGTTGGGATGGCAAAGCCATCCCTCGATCCGTCGGATTACCGTCCAGTCAGAAATATCGCACTTCCTCTGGCTCATTAATCAAGGAGTCCCCCTCATGAACATCGACTTCACCGGCCGTCACGTCCTCGTCACCGGCTCCACCAGCGGTATCGGTTTTGCCACAGCCAAAGGCTTCCTCGAAGCCGGCGCCCACGTGGTTATCAACGGTCGCAGCGGGAGCAGCGTGGAGGACGCGTTGCAGCGCTTGGGCGCCCTAGCTTCAAGGGCCGATGGCTTTGTTGGCGATCTGAGCAACGCGCCGGGCTGCGAGGCACTGATCGCCAAATACCCACGCTTCGATATCGTCATCAACAATCTGGGCATTTTCAAACTGGAAGACTTTTTCGAAACGCCGGACAGCGAATGGCAGCGCTTCTTCGAAACCAACGTAATGTCCGGCGTGCGGGTTTCCAGGGCCTACGCGCCGGGCATGGTCGAGCGGGGCTGGGGGCGGATTGTGTTTGTTTCGTCGGAGTCGGGCGTGAACATTCCTGCCGACATGATTCACTACGGCTTCACCAAGACCGCCCAGCTGTCCATCGCTCGTGGCCTGGCCAAGCGCCTGGCTGGTACAGGCGTTACGGTGAACTCGGTGCTGCCTGGGCCGACGCTGTCCGAAGGGGTTGCCCAGATGCTCCAGGCAGACGTCGAGCGCACCGGGGACAGCCTGGAAAAGGTCGCGGCGGATTTCGTCAATGAGCACCGCAGCACCTCGATCATCCAGCGCGCGGCGCGCGTCGAGGAAGTCGCCAACATGATCATCTATGCCAGCTCGGAACAGGCCTCGGCCACCACTGGCGCCGCGTTGCGGGTTGATGGGGGTGTGGTGGATAGCATCGTTTAGGATCCCGCGACACGTTGCAAAAAAACGCCGCTTCCTCATGAGAGATAAGCGGCGTTTTTTGTTTTGGAGACAACATGGGTTGATTCGACCGGCTTTGGCGTGGTGAAGGGCTTGTTCAGCTCACTCTGTTTTCGATCAGTCGATCCGAGCCACCTTCGGCTACGCGGTTTTCGATCAGTCGATCCGAGCCACCTTCGGCTAC
>NZ_FMTR01000006.1:0-308543 GCF_900100135.1 Pseudomonas sp. NFACC05-1
AAAACCCGGCGACACGGTAGATCAGGTTGATTGAGTGAGCTTGAGAGGGGGCTGCTGCGCAGCCCAGCGGGAGCAAGCTCCCTCGCCACAAAAGCCCAAAAACTCAAAAGCCCAAAAGCTCAAAAGCCCAAAAGCCCAAAAGCCCAAAAGCCCAAAAGCTCAAAAGCTCAAAAGCTCAAAAAGGCCTGTGTTCAAGCTACAAAAAAGGCGACACCCGCCAAGGTGTCGCCTTTTTCATTGCCGCCGGTTGGGCTTAATCCGGCAGCTTGTAGGCAATCACATAATCACCCTGCTTGGTCCCCAGGGAGCCATGACCACCCGCAACGACCAGCACATATTGCTTGCCGTCCTTGCCAGTGTAGGTCATCGGCGTGGTCTGGGCCCCCGCTGGCAGGCGACCTTCCCACAGTTGCTTGCCGTTTTTCACGTCATAGGCACGCAGGTACTGGTCGAGGGTGCCGCTGAGGAACGCCAGGCCGCTGGCAGTGGTGAAGGTGCCGCCCAGGCTCGGTACGCCCATGCTCAGCGGGATCGGTACCGGCGAGCTGTCACGCACGGTGCCGTTCTTGTGTTTCCACAAGGTCTTGTTGTTGGTCAGGTCCACCGCCGCCACATAACCCCAGGCCGGCGCCTGGCAAGGCAGGCCCATCGGCGAGAGCAGCGCTTCGAGGATCACCCCATACGGCGCGCCTTTGTTCGGCTGTACGCCTTCGGTTTCGCTCTTGCGCCCCGGACCGCCAGCCACTTCGGCTGCCGGCACCAATTTGGACTTGAACGCCATGTAGCTCGGGTTGACGAAGGCGATCTGGCGCACCGGGTCCACCGAAATACCGCCCCAGTCGAACACACCAAAGTTACCCGGGTAAACGATTGAGCCTTGCAGCGACGGCGGCGTGAACATGCCCTCATAACGCAGCGACTTGAAGTCGATCCGGCAGAGCATCTGGTCGAACGGGGTCACGCCCCACATGTCGCGTTCCTTGAGGACCGGCGGCACGAAGTTCAGGTCGGACATCGGTTGGGTCGGCGAGGTGTGGTCACCTTCCACCGCGCCTTGGGGCACCGGGATTTCCTTGATCGGGATGATCGGCTGGCCATTGCTGCGGTCCAGCACGTAGATGCTGCCCTGCTTGGTCGACGCCAATACAGCGGGTTTCACACCATCGGCGGTCTTCATGTCCATCAGGGTCGGTTGACCGCCGACGTCCATGTCCCATAGGTCGTGGTGGGTGAACTGGAAGTACCAGCGCACCTTGCCGGTGGCGATGTCCAGGGCGGTCAGTCCAGCTGAATATTTTTCCGATTCCGGCGTACGGAAACCACCAAACTGGTCGGGGGTCTGGTTGCCCATCGGCAGGTAGAGCATGCCGAGTTTTTCATCGACGCTGAACATGGACCACATGTTCGGCGAATTGCGGGTGTAGGTCTTGCCCTCGGCAATCGGCGCGGTGTCGTCCGGGTTGCCGCTGTCCCAGTTCCACACCAGCTTGCCGGTGTGCACGTCGTAGGCACGGATCACACCGCTTGGCTCGTCGGTGGAGACGTTATCGGTGACGTGGCCGCCGATCACCACCAGGTTCTGGGTGACCGCCGGTGGCGACGTGGAGTAGTAACCGCCGGCCGTGAAACCGCCGATGTTGGCAGTCAGGTCAACCTGGCCCTTGTCGCCGAAGTCTTCGCACATCTTGCCGGTGTCGGCGTTGAGGGCGATGAGGCGGGTGTCGGCGGTCGGCAGGAAGATCCGCCGCGGGCAGACGGTGCTGACGGGCGTGGTGCTGGCGGCGCCGGTCGGGCTCTGCTCGGCAGAGGCGTACGCGGCGTCATCGTGATAGGTCACGCCACGGCAGGTCATGTGGGCCCAACCCTTGAAGTTCTCCGCTTTTTGCGTGGAAAGCTTCGGATCGAAACGCCAGATTTCCTTGCCGGTTTCAGGTTCCAGGGCAATCACCTGGCTGTGGGGCGTGCACACATAAAGCATGCCGTTGACCTTCAGCGGGGTGTTTTCAGCGGTGGTCTCGCCAGGGTCGTTCGGCCCTGGCAGGTCGCCGGTACGATAGGTCCAGGCCGGCACCAGTTTGCTGACGTTCTCGGGGGTGATCTGCGCCAGCGGCGAATAGCGATCGCCATGGGCACTGCGCCCGTAGGAGTTCCAGTCGCCGTCCGGCATGGCCGGTGCGGTGTTGGCCATACCCGGCACGCTGTCACGATCCAGTTGGCCCTTGATCTCACCTGGGTTGGTGAACTGGCTGGCGAGGGCGGCGACACCGGCGATGACCACGGCGGCGCCCAATGCGCGGGTTCCGGTGGCCGAGGCATCGGCGGTCAACAGCGGGCGGCGGAACCACGGCAGCAACATGACGATGCCCAGGGCAAACAACAGCGCCAGGCGCGGCACCAGTTGCCACCAATCCAGGCCCACTTCCCACAACGCCCACACGGTGCTGGCGAACAGCACCAGCGCGTACAGGCCCAGGGCCGCGCGGCGGGCCATGATCAGCAGCACGCCAGTCAACGCCAGGCCGATACCGGCCAGCAGGTAATACCACGAGCCGCCAAGCGTGCTCAGCTTGACTCCCCCGGCCAACAGGGCCAGGCCCATCAATAGAAGCAGAATGCCGAGCAAACTCGGTAGCAGACGGCTTCGACTCAAAGCACCCTCAGTGCTCATAGTGTGTTTCTCCGTGACGTTTTAAGGAGTTCCGCGCAAGTAGTCACTGTAGATGACGATCTTGCAGGGGCATGGTTCAGTTGAAAAAAGGCAAATTCGGTTGCCGCGATCCCTTGTGGGAGCGAGCTTGCTCGCGATGCGGTGTGTCAGCCGGCTTCAATGTTGAATGTGCAATCGTTATCGCGAGCAAGCTCGCTCCTACAGAAATCCTGAAAGACAGCGCTGTCTTTCAAAATCTGAACACTGGGCGTTCTTTGATCTTTCAGCAGGATTGAGCTGGACGCAGAGACTTCGGCACGCCAGAAGAAGCGTTTCAGCAAGCGGGCAAGGATAATGTCCTGTTCTCAATAGAGAAAGGGCTTTTGCTGACATGAATCATCTCGGATTCGGTAACAGTGCGCTGGGCGCTGGCGGCCATGATGAAGGCTATGCTTCCACCAAAGGGGCACCTCGGCTAAGGTGCGCGGCTTTACACCTTTACCGCGAAGACCTCCCATGACCGAACCCAACAACAACCCGCTGCACGGCGTGACGCTGGAGCAGATTCTCAATGCCCTGGTGCAGCACTATGAATGGTCGGGGCTGGCCGAGCGCATCGACATCCGTTGCTTCAAGAGCGACCCGAGCATCAAGTCGAGCCTGACCTTCCTGCGCAAGACGCCATGGGCGCGGGAGAAAGTCGAGCGCCTGTACATCAAGTTGATGCGCACCAAGCGGCCGGTCTGAGCCGTGGGCAGTGATCAGGGTCGTCACCTCACGCTGCGACAGCGTTTTGTCTCGGTGACGGCACTGCTGGGCTGGGTGGGATTGAGCATCCAGTTGTATCTGATCCTGCTGGGTCGTTGGAAACTGGACGCGAGCCTGTTGGGCGGGCTGGTGAGTTTCTTCAGTTTCTTCACGGTCCTGACCAACACCCTGGTGGCCGTGGTGTTGACCTGGGAACTGACCCCTGGCGAATCGGCGGCCCGGCGCTGGTTCCTGCTGCCCAGTGTGCGCAGCGGCATCGCCGTGAGCATCGCCCTGGTCGGGCTGGCCTACAACCTGCTGCTGCGCCACCTCTGGCAACCCGAAGGTTGGCAGTTCGTAGCCGACGAGTTGCTGCACGACGTGGTGCCCTTGCTGTACATCGCCTATTGGTGGCTGTGGGTGCCCAAAGGTACCTTGCGCCTGGGCCACATCGGGCTGTGGGTAATCTACCCCTTGGTGTATTTCGCCTATGTCCTGCTGCGCGGGGATCTATTGGCGGCTTATCCCTACCCTTTCATCGATGTGGCGAACCTGGGTTATCCGCAGGTGTTCATCAATGCTGGGGGGATATTGCTGGGGTTTGTCGGGATTGCGCTGGTGGTGGTGGGGTTGGATCGGTGGGTTGGACGACGATCGACTAAAGCCTTGTGAGATGCCCTTGTGGCGAGGGAGCTTGCTCCCGCTGGGCTGCGCAGCAGCCCCCCCTTGGATCTGCCAGGCGCACCGAGTTGTCAGTGCGTTATTGGGGCTGCTTCACGCCCAGCGGGAGCAAGCTCCCTCGCCACAGGTTTTTGTGTTCGCAAGTGGACATCACCGCCTGGCCGGCAACATCCACACCAACCCACTGGCCTTGGCCCGTTCATGACACAACGCCAAAACCCCACGGCGTTCCTCGTTGTCCATCCGGCTCCAACGGGTGATCTCCGCCACGGTGCGCTGGCAACCGGTGCAGATGTCTTCATCGTCCAGCGCACAGATGTTCACGCAGGGCGAAGGCACCGGGCGTTCAGGGGCGCTCATGGTTCCTGCTCGAACAGGTCGCGGGCGTAGCGCTGGGAATTGTGCACATAGTGCGCCGCACTGGCCTCGAGCATTTTCTTCTGGGCCTCGGTCAGTTCACGCACCACCTTGCCGGGCGAGCCCATCACCAGCGAACCGTCGGAAATTTCCTTGCCCTCGCCGATCAGCGAGTTGGCGCCGATGATGCAATTCTTGCCGATCTTCGCGCCGTTGAGAATCACCGCGTTGATGCCGATGAGGCTGTAGTCGCCCACCGTACAGCCATGGAGCATGGCGTTGTGGCCGATGGTCACGCCGGTGCCGATAGTCAGCGGATAGCCCATGTCGGTGTGCATCACCGTGCCGTCCTGCACGTTGCTGTTCTTGCCGATCAGGATCAGTTCGTTGTCACCGCGCAGCACGGCGTTGAACCAGACGTTGGCGCCCTCTTCGAGGCGGACCTTGCCCACCAGCGTGGCGTTGGGCGCGACCCAGCTCTGTGGGTGGGTTTCGACACGGGCATCGCCCAGGCGATATTTCATGAGAGTCCTCGGGGCGTCAGGTATTGATGAAACTCTTGGGCGGTTTGTGCAGGTCGATTTCGGCGTCGTACAGCAGGTTGACCAATTCGACGATCATGATCGCCGTCAGTCCCCATATCTTGTATTCGCCAAAGCGATAACTGGGCACGTACCAACTGTGGCCCTGGTAATCGATGCGGTGCGTGTGTTCGCGTGGGTCCTTGCGGAAAAATTCCAGCGGCACGCTGAATACCGCAGCGATCTCGGCATCGTTGGCCTGGTATTCGACGTAGTCCGGAATCACTCCGACATAAGGCGTGACCTTGATGCCGTGCAACGAGATCAGCGGGCTGAGGGGGCCAATCACTTCCACCAGGCCGGGCGGCAGGCCGATTTCTTCCTCGGCTTCGCGCAGGGCGGTGAAGATCAGGTCCGGGTCTTCCGGGTCGCGGCGCCCGCCGGGGAACGCCACCTCGCCGCCATGGGTCGAGAGCCCGCTGGCGCGCAGGGTCAGTACCAGCTCCGGTTCATCGCTGCGGGTAATCGGCACCAGCACCGCGGCTTCAGGGAAACGTCGGTCAGCCTGCAGATCGTGCGGGGTATGGTTGCTTACTCGATGCAGTAGCTCGTCCAGCATGAGACTTCTCGATTTATTCGCTACCTTGCATCATGCACCAATCGTTCAAGCGGCCCAACCCCCGCACCGCGTCGTGTCGCGAAACGACAACTTGCCGCACCGGCCCACGCACGCCAAGATAGGCGCAGCATTCAGGAATCCAAGCATGAAATTCTGCAGCCAGTGCGGTAACCCGGTGACCCAGCGCATACCCGAAGGCGACTCGCGCCTGCGTTTTGTTTGCGACACCTGTCACACCATTCATTACCAGAACCCCAACATCGTCGCCGGTTGCGTACCGACCTGGGGCAGTAAAGTCTTGTTGTGCCGACGCGCCATCGAGCCAAGGCGTGGTTACTGGACGCTGCCGGCGGGCTTCATGGAAAACGGCGAGACGGTCGAACAGGCCGCCGTGCGCGAAACCGCCGAGGAAGCCTGCGCCCGTGTGCGAAATTTGAGCATCTATACGCTGATTGACGTACCGCATATCAGCCAGGTACATGTATTCTTCCGCGCCGAACTGGTGGATGAGGATTTCGCCGCCGGGCCCGAGAGCCTGGAAGTGAAGTTGTTCGAAGAAGCGGACATTCCCTGGAATGAACTGGCGTTCCGCACGGTGGGCCGCACCCTGGAATATTTCTATGCGGACCGCCGGGCCGAAGATTACCCCGTGCGATCCGAATCGATCCCGCCACTGGCCCAGCCTGCCAATACATAAAAAACCCATTAATAGCCGCGACACCTCTAGGGATATCGTTTCAATGCGCTGGTTGCTTGTCCTGTTCTGCTTGTCGTTCACCGCTGTGTCCCAGGCTTCCGCGCCGGGAACCTACAACGGCAAGACCATCGAAAAAGTGCTGGTGCTCAAGTCCGCCCATCAATTGCAATTGATCAACGACGGCAAGCCGCTCAAGACCTATCGCATCTCCCTGGGCAAGGGCGCCAAGAAAGGCCCCAAGCTGATCGAAGGCGACAAGCGCACCCCCGAGGGTTTCTACTGGATCGACTGGCGCAAGACCAGCGACCGCTTCTACCTGTCGATGCACATTTCCTACCCCAACATCAGCGACGCCGCCCGCGCCCGCCGTGAAGGCGTGGAACCGGGGGGCATGATCATGATCCACGGCACGCCGGATTCGGAAGAGAACCCTGAGCAGTTGTTCCATACGCTGGACTGGACCGATGGCTGTATTGCCATGCGCAACGTCGACATGCGCGAAGTCTGGAACCTGGTGCCGGATGGCACCATGATTGAGATTCGTCCGTAGCCCCGAAGCAGCTCCTGTGGCGAGGGAGCTTGCTCCCGCTGGGCTGCGCAGCAGACCCAAGGCAGCCAACTCAAATTTACCTGACACACCGCGTTGCCGGAATCAGGGCCGCTTCGCGCCCCAACGGGGATAAATCCCCTCACCACAAGGGACGGTGTCGATCTCACATCTTGCTACAAGTCCCGGAAGCGGAGCGCAACCGCCTTATCAGCTTTGATCTACCCTCAAAACTGATGCGGTGGCGCGACGCCCCGCAGAATTCATAGTGAGACGTGTCACGTCGAAGCATAGGCAGTCATGACGTATGTGATTCGACAGGGCTTCACCGTTCCAGATGGACATCAAATCATGACAACTCATAACAGTTTTATACGGACGACCGCGGTTGCGGTGGTGGCGTTGGCGGGTGTTTGGCAGTCGGGTGCCGATGCGTGGGGGGCCGGGGCGCCTGCGGAGGGTAAAGAGGAGCCGTGGTATCAAGCCTGGCTTCAGGTTACGGCGGATCCGAGCGTGGATATTCACAAAACCACGCCATTGTTGCGCTGGCGTACCGACATGGACACGCTCTATCGGGGAGATACGACGGGTCAGGGCCTCGATGCCTTCGAGAAGGGGATGTTGCCCAAAGCTGTGGGCGTCCCTGAAAACGAATGGATATATGACTGGATCACCCACGCGAGTGGAAGCGCGGGAACGGTGTTCAGCAGTACAACGCGTAGCCTGGCCTGGGCCCAAAACTATGCCAAAGAATGGGTGTACGAGTTCACTGCCCCCCACGGAATCGATCAGGTGCCATCGGGGGGGCCCTTTCCAAGAGACCAGGAAATCAGCTTCCCGGGCGGGGTCAAGGGACACTTCATCAAGCAGGCCTGTCACAAAGACGATCTTGCCAAATGCAGGCCGAACCCAAACTACCGAGCCCCCACCGGCCGCGAGTCGATGCAGGACGTCGCCGCGATTTCCATCAATTGGAGCCGGCTGACGCCTCCAGAGGGGCTGGCATGGGTAACGACCAAGCAATCCGTTTGGGCCGTCGGCTCTACGACGATCAACCCAGTGCAGGGAGCGGATGCGCTTAGCAACGGGCTACGGGGCTGGAACTCTTTGCCACCAAGTTTGAGATCGGCGCGCTGGCTGGAGGACTCCACGGCCCGATCGCTCGTTGTAGCGTTTCGCGATTATAGCGAAGCCAAGCTCTGGGCAACCCAGGAAGCAAAAAATGGCGGCTGGGTATATGAGGTCAGGCCCAACAGCGTGGCGGTTGATTTGTCGATACCTAGCGCTGGCTCGCGTGAAGGCGCCTACGCATTCATCGGCGGTATCAAAGGCGGTCTATTGATGAATGCACGCCGTTTCGAGAAAGGCGTGAGCCAACCGGTCGAGTGCATTGGCATCGAAAAAGAAGTGTGCCGGCTTGAGAACCTCCACCAATAGTTCTCAAGGGATGAATCCCCTCGCCACAAAACACCATTCCCCGTGGCGAGGGAGCTTGCTCCCGCTGGGCTGCGCAGCAGCCCCAAGGCAGGCCACTCAATTTACCTGACACATCGGGGTGTCAGGGTTTGGGGCCGCTTCGCGCCCCAGCGGGGCGGTACGACGTTTCGCTAAATTCCCTCGCCACAACACCATTCCCCGTGGCGAGGGAGCTTGCTCCCGCTGGGCTGCGCAGCAGCCCCAAGGCAGGCCACTCAATTTACCTGACATATCGGGGTGTCAAGGTTTGGGGCCGCTTCGCGCCCCAGCGGGAGCAAGCTCCCTCGCCACAGGAGTTTGGTGTCGATGGGTATATTTGTGAACGACTCAAATCCACTGTGGGAGCGAGCTCGCGATGAGGCCGGCACTTATTGCATCAAGCCCGAAGCTCTACCCGGTCCAAAGCCTTGTTCGCCAACAAAGCCCCCAACTCAATCATCTGCGCCACCCCCAACGCCACATGCCGCCGCGAGCCTTCCAGGTCGAAGGCAAGGTCGCTGAGCATTGCGTTGGCTGACGCCAGGGTTTCGCTGAGGTTGGCTAACAGGGCTTCAGTATCGACACTGTCCACTACGGTGAAAAATTGCGCCGGTGGTTTGGCTTCTGATGCGCTGTCCTCAGGCTTGAGGTAATGGTCCATCGCGCGGTCGGCCGCTTCTTTCAGTCTTTCGGGAGCGTAATCGCCGTAGGGAAAGGTCGAGGCGGGTTTGGGAATGTCAGAATTTTTCAATGGAAGCTCCTTTATCTAATGGAGCCCAGGACAAAACGTCCGGGCCTGTTGCCCTGTGATTTTTCGGACGGTCAAACCCGGTCGCTGAATTGGCAGCGACACCCAAAGGCTAGAGCCCGCGCTTCCGAGGGACAACCCTAAAAACATGTCGGAAACTTCGGTGCGTCTGACAGACCACCCCGCCACATGAGGATCATTCATACAACAAAAAACCCGGCCTAAGCCGGGTTTCGATCACAACATTTGGATTCAAACAAATGCTGCGCGCTGCTCAGCCTCATAATGCCGAGTCTGAAAAGGCATGAGGACCTGTACCTTCAAACCAAGACCTTCACTCACCCCCCACGAGAGGGCGAGTTCATCACGACGACTGCGAAGCGTAACAGCGGCTTGTGAAGTCACTTCGTGCTTAGGTGCCGAACGCCAGAATAGCTCAAGCGCCTTGAAGACTTCCGACACCCGGCTATCGGTTACACATGAAAAACGGGTGAATCGCTCGAGCAAATACCCTGCGCGACGAACCTCGACCTCATCAGTGTGCCTACTTAGAAAAGCCTGAGCGACACTCATCAGGTCCGAATTTGAATACCAGATAGCCTTGGCTGCACTCACAAGCGCGGCGTCATCTGCCTGCTTTAATGGGCGTTTGACCAGAGTGTCCAGCGCGGATGAGAGGACGTGGCCGTTAGCAGGCTTCGCCATCTGTATTCTCCAAATAACTTTGCAAAATATAGGTAAGGACCGAGGTTGGGGGCTCTTTGTTGCCAACATATACATCAATCGCCTGCAATGCCAGTCGGCGCAGCTCGGCGGTCAATATGAAGCCTGCTCTCAGGAGGGCCATGATATCGCCAATGTCCTGATCCGTTGCCCTACCCAGTTTTGAAATTGCAATATCCACAGGTGCAGCAATGTGAACGTGGAGAGGGGACTCTAGCGGAAACTCTTCAAGGGGGAGACTTCGGGCCCAATAGTCCTCGTGAATCGGACCAAAGCTTGTGTTGTATTGCAGGTCGTAGTTTAGCTCCATTAACCGGCCAGACCTCTCATCGACAAATCGCTCGGGTACCTCTGCGAGTAACGTTCGAAGATGGAAGTCTTCCGGGAGGCTGGCCTCATAAATTTCGGCGTCAACATCCGTAGAAACACGATGATTTGTATAAAGGTGCACTGCGCACCCACCGAACACGATGACTTTAACCGCCCCTGGTTTTGCATTTTCAACCGTCAGCTCCGCTTCGACGGACTTGAACATTGAAACCAAAGCCTGACCCAGAGCGGTTTTCGTATTAAGACGGGGGATGATCATGTCCGGCAATTCCATATTGACCTCAGATGCTGATGTTGCTCCTTGGAGCGCAGAGCGGCCACCCTGCCTTGCCACCGGCCAGTGAGTGACTGCTTACGCCTGGAGATGTTGGGGGCTCATGCCCGAGGGACCGCGAGTTCTGAAAGCTAGAGCCCCCACTTCCGAGGGACAACCTTAAAAACCTGTCGGAAACTTCGGTGCGCCTGACAGACCGCAGTTTCTGTGGCGAGGGGATTTATCCCCGCTGGGCTGCGCAGCAGCCCCAAGGCCGTTAACTCAATTTGCCTGATACACCGCGTTGTCAGGTTTTGGGGCCGCTTCGCGCCCCAGCGGGAGCAAGCTCCCTCGCCACAACAGCCCGTTAGCCCAAGGCTCGGGTGACCGCCCGTCAGCATCGAAAAATAAAATCAAAAAAATCGCAAAGTCAGAAATTACCTACAGATGAATACCAGTTCACCCAGCGGCCGTTGTCGCAGGCTGCGATCTTTGCTTTCGAACCCCCAACCTCTAATACCACTTCAATCCCACCCCACCAAAACCCTCCAATAACCCCTCTACACCCAGGGCAAGCGGCGTTGACATGGTATTCAAGTGGTATTAGCTTCCACCTCACTTACCGGGCGACAAACAACTCAATAACCGCATCGGACACCCACATGAACGACATCCTGGCCCTGCGCCCCGACGACACCCAACCCACGCCGCTGTACCTGCAATTGGCGCGTAACCTGGAGACGGCGATTCATGCCGGCCAGTGGAAAGCCGAGCAGGCGATGCCGTCCGAGCGCAGCTTGAGCGAGCAACTGGGCATTTCCCGGGTGACCGCGCGCAAGGCGTTGGAAGTGTTGTTCGAACAAGGATTGATCCGCCGTAACCAGGGTTCGGGGACGTTCATCACACCGCGCCTGGAACAACCGCTGTCACGCCTGAGCGGCTTCAGCGAGATGCTCCGCCTCAAGGGTTTTGTCCCGGGCTCCCAATGGCTGGAGCGGGACATCACCCCGCCAACCCACGAAGAACTGATCCGCCTGGGCCTGTCGCCCACCGACAAAGTCGCGCGGCTCAAGCGCTTGCGCAAGGCCGACGACACGGTCATGGCCATCGAGATGAGCACCCTGCCCGCCTCGATCATTCCCAAGCCACAGGCAGTGGGCGATTCGCTCTATGAATTTCTCGACAGCATCGGCAAGCCGGTGGTGCGCGCCCTGCAACACATCCAGGCCATCAACGCCTCGGACGAGTTCGCCGCCCTGGTGGGCATCGCCCCCGGCACCGCGATGTTGCTGATGACCCGGGTCGGCTACCTGGAAGACAACACCCCCATCGAAGTCACCGACACCTATTGCCGCAACGACTACTACGACTTTGTCGCAGAGCTGCGGCGTTAGACGACCAGAGAGTCCCCATGTCCGAAGACAATATCCTCACCGCCAATGGCTGGGTTCGCGGCCGCCTGATCCATGGGCACGGCAAAGTCGTGTCCATCGAAGGCCACCCCTGCGACCCGGCCAGCAATGACCTGCCCTACCTGCTGCCCGGTTTCATCGACCTGCACGTCCATGGCGGTGGTGGCAAGGACATCATGCAAGGCGCCTCGGCGTTCGAAACCATCGCCCGCACCCACGTGCGCTTCGGCACGACCGCGCTGCTGGCCACGACCATGACCGCACCCAGCGAAGAAATCGTCAGCGTGCTCCAGGCCCTCGGCGAGTTCTGTGAACAACGCCCGACTGGCAGCGCTCGGGTCCTGGGCGTGCATTTGGAAGGCCCTTACATCAACCCCGGAAAACTCGGCGCGCAACCGAATTTCGCCCACACCGCGCTGATGGCCGAGGTGGAGAGTTACCTGGCCCTGGCGCCGATCCGCGTGATTACCATCGCCCCGGAAATCGCCGGTCACGATACCTTGATCCGCGCCCTCAGCGCCCGGGGCGTGCGCATGCAGATCGGTCATACCCTGGGCAGTTATGAAGAAGGCGTCGCGGCGTTGGCCGCCGGGGCCAGCAGTTTCACCCATTTGTATAACGCCATGAGCCCGTTGCATCACCGCGAGCCAGGCATCGTCGGCGCGGCGCTGGCCCATGCTCAATATGCCGAGTTAATTCCGGACTTGCTCCACGTACACCCCGGTGCGATGCGCGTGGCCTTGCGTTCGATTCCGTGCCTGTATTGCGTCACCGACTCCACCGCCGCCGCGGGCATGCCCGATGGCGAATACAAGCTGGGTAGCCACACCGTGACCAAGTGCCTGGGCGGCGTGCGCCTGGCCGATGGCACTTTGGCCGGCAGCACCCTGACCATGGACCAGGCCCTGCGCAACCTGGTGAAAATCGGCTTGCCCATCGCCGAAGCCTCCCAGCGCCTGTCGCAATTTCCCGCCGATTACCTCGGCCTGCCCGAGCGCGGCCGCTTGCAACCCGGCGCCTGGGCCGACTGCGTGCGCCTTGACCGCTCCCTGACCCTGACCGACGTGATGGTCGAAGGAGAAGCCATTGACTTCAAAAATGCTTGAAGAGGCCTTGGCCTCGTGGGAAGCCGTCGAGCGCCAGTTGCAGCAACTGGACCCGGCCTTCGAGGAAATCGCCGGACGCCTGCGCCGTCAGCCACCGCAAGTGGCGATGACCGTCGCCCGCGGCAGTTCCGACCACGCCGCCAGCTACTTCGCCTACCTGACCATGCAGCAACTGGGCATCCCGGTGGCCTCGTTGCCGATGTCGGTGGTGACCATGCAACAGGCGCCGCTGAAGGTCAGTGGCCAGGTAGCATTCGCGTTTTCCCAATCGGGACAGAGCCCGGACCTGGTGAACAGCCTGCGCCTGTTGCGCAAGCGTGGCGCCTTGAGCGTGGCCCTGGTCAACGCCACCGATTCGCCCCTGGAAGCCGCCTGTGAATTCAGCGTGCCGCTGTGTGCCGGCGTCGAAAACAGCGTCGCCGCCACCAAGAGTTTCATCGCCACCCTCAGCGCCAGTGCTCGGCTGGTGGCGCACTGGAAGGACGACGCCGAGTTGCTGGAAGCCGGCAGCGCCCTGCCCGAAGGTTTGCAAGAAGCCGCCCGCCAGGATTGGCGTGCTGCCGTCGAGGCCCTGCGCGATTGCCAGCGGTTGATGGTCATTGGCCGTGGCGCCGGATTCGCCATCGCCCAGGAAGCGGCGCTCAAATTCAAGGAAACCTCGGCGATCCAGGCCGAAGCCTTCAGCAGTGCCGAGGTTCGTCATGGGCCGATGGCGCTGATCGATGAAAACTACCCGTTGCTGGTGTTTGCCCCTCGCGGTGCCGAGCAGGCCGGCGTGTTGAGCCTGGCCGCCGACATGCGCCAGCGCGGCGCCCGGGTGTTGCTGGCGGCGCCGGATGACATCGCCGAACGCGACCTGACGCTGACCCGCGCCGAACACCCGTCCCTGGACCCGATCCTGGCGATCCAGAGCTTTTATGGGATGGCCGCGAGCCTGGCCGTGGCCCGAGGCCTGGATCCGGACCAGCCACGGTACTTGAGCAAGGTCACCCGTACGCACTGAACCGACGGTTTTCTTTTTATAGAGAGTCTGATGAGAGCGCCCCATGCCCAACAATAATAAAGAGCTGACCCTCAGCGCCCCGCTCAGCGGCCCGGTGCTCACCCTCGCCAACGTCCCGGACGCGGTGTTCGCCAGCGGCGCCATGGGCGACGGGATCGCCATCGACCCGCTGAACGACACCCTCTACGCGCCCTGCGCTGGTGAAGTGATTCACGTCGCCCGCACTGGCCACGCCGTGACCCTGCGGGCCGACAACGGCGCCGAACTGTTGCTGCACCTGGGCCTGGACACGGTCGAGCTGCAGGGCGACGGGTTTTCCATGCTGGTCAAGGAAGGGGCGCGGGTCAGCAATGGTCAGCCGCTGCTGCGTTACGACGTGGACAAAGTGGCACTGCGCTGCAAGAGCCTGGTCAGCCTGTTGGTCATCACCAACGGCGAACACTTCCAGGCGCGGCCCATCACGCTCAAGGGGGTGAAGGTCGGCGAACCACTGCTGCATATCATCGCCAAGGCCCCGGGCGAAACGTCACACGATGACCAGGAGATCGGCCACGAAGTCTTCGGCCAGGTCCGCATCGCCCATCGCGGCGGCCTGCATGCCCGGCCGGCGGCACTGATTCGCCAGACCGCCCAGGGCTTCAAGAGCCGCTCGCACCTGCATTTTCAAGGCAAGTCGGCCTCTTGCGACAGCGTGATGGGGATGATGGGCCTGGCCATCACCGAACAAGCGCAAGTGCACGTCAGTTGCCAGGGCAGCGATGCCGAGGCGGCGCTGCAAGCCTTGCTGGCGACCTTATCCACAGCCCTGGCGGAAGAAGCCCATGCCGTGGCGCCGGCCATCAAGCCGCAACGCCCTGCCGCCGAAAACGGTGTGCTCCATGGCGTGTGTGCCGCCCCCGGCCTGGTGACCGGGCCGCTGGTTCGGCTGAATGGCATTCAATTGCCCCAGGACACTGGCGGCCATGACGTCGAAGAGCAGCGACACCGCTTGGACAATGCCTTGGCTCAGGTCAGTGGCGAAATCCGCCTCACCCTGGAAAACGCCAAGGCCCGACGCCACCGCGACGAAGAAGCGATCTTCAGCGCTCATCTGGCGTTGCTCGAAGACCCAGTGTTGCTGGATGCCGCCTACCTCTTTATCGAACAAGGCAGCGCCGCGACCCACGCCTGGAGCCATTCCATCGATGGGCAATGCCAGGTGCTGCAACAACTGGGCAGCACATTGCTGGCCGAGCGCGCCAATGATTTGCGCGACCTGCGCCAACGGGTCCTGCGGGTGTTGCTGGGTGAGGCCTGGCAATTCGACGTGGCGCCCGGCGCCATCGTCGCCGCCCAGGAACTGACCCCGTCGGACCTGCTGCAACTCAGCGCCCAAGGCGTGGCCGGCGTGTGCATGGTCGAGGGCGGCGCAACCTCCCATGTGGCGATCCTGGCCCGGGGCAAAGGCTTGCCGTGCCTGGTGGCGCTGGGTGACGAGCTGCTTGCCCAGGCGCTGGGGCAAGGGGTGGTGCTGGATGCAGACGACGGTCGCCTCGAACTTAGGCCCAGCGCCGAGCGCCTGGCCCAGGTGCATCAAGAGCAGCTCCGGCAGACCAGCCGACGCGCCCAACAACAAGCGCTCGCCCACACCCCGGCCCAGACCCTTGACGGCGTCACCGTGGAAGTGGCGGCCAACGTCGCCTCCAGCGACGATGCAGCCCAGGCCTGGGCAAACGGTGCCGACGGTGTTGGCTTGCTGCGCACCGAATTTCTGTTCGTCGACCGTCATACCGCGCCCGACGAAGAGGAACAACGCCAGGCCTACCAAGCCGTGCTCGAGGCCATGGGCGACAAGCCGGTGATCATCCGCACCATCGACGTGGGCGGTGACAAGCAGCTGGATTACCTGCCGCTGCCGACCGAAGCCAACCCGGTGCTGGGCCTGCGCGGCATTCGCCTGGCCCAGGTGCGACCGGATCTGCTGGACCAGCAACTGCGGGCCTTGCTGCAAACCCGTCCGCTGCGGCGCTGCCGGATCCTGTTGCCCATGGTCACCGAAGTCGACGAACTGCTGCACATCCGCCAACGCCTAGATGCCCTCGGCACCGAACTGGGCCTGGGCGAACGCCCGCAGTTGGGAGTGATGATCGAAGTGCCGGCCGCCGCGTTGCTGGCCGAACAATTGGCCGAGCATGCGGACTTCCTGTCCATCGGCACCAACGACCTGTCGCAATACACCCTGGCCATGGACCGCGACCACGCCGGCCTCGCCGCCCGGGTCGATGCCCTGCACCCGGCGCTGCTGCGGCTGATCGCCCAGACCTGTGCCGGCGCGGCGAAACATGGTCGCTGGGTGGGTGTATGCGGCGCCCTGGCCTCCGATCCACTGGCGATGCCGGTGCTGATCGGGCTGGGTGTACGTGAACTGTCGGTCAGTCCGCCGCAGATCGGCGCAATCAAGGACCGCGTGCGGCACCTCGACGCCGCCCAGTGCGCCCGCCTCAGCGGCGAGCTGCTGAACCTGGGCAGTGCCGCCGCCGTGCGCCAGGCCTGTCATCAACACTGGCCCCTGGGCTGAGCCACGTCGAAGAACAATAAAGGGAGAGACGCCATGTACCAGCATTTCATCGAAGGACTGCAACGCCTCGGCCGGGCACTGATGCTGCCCATCGCGATCCTGCCCATCGCCGGCCTGTTGCTGCGCCTGGGCGACACCGACCTGTTGAACATCGCCATCATCCACGATGCCGGCCAGGCGATTTTTGCCAACCTGCCGCTGATCTTCTCCATCGGCATCGCCGTGGGCTTCGCCCGGGACAACAACGGGACGGCGGGGTTGGCCGGGGCCATCGGTTACCTGGTGATGATCGCGACCTTGAAGGTGCTCGATGCCAGCATCAACATGGGCATGCTCGCCGGGATCATCAGTGGCCTGCTGGCCGGCGCGCTGTACAACCGTTTCAAGGACATCAAGCTGCCGGAATACCTGGCGTTCTTCGGTGGTCGGCGCTTCGTGCCGATTGTCACCGGTTTCAGCGCCGTGGGCCTGGGGGTGGTGTTCGGCCTGATCTGGCCGCCGATCCAGCAGGGCATCAACAGTTTCGGCGCCTTGCTGATGGAAAGCGGCAGTTTCGGTGCCTTCGTGTTCGGCGTGTTCAACCGGCTGCTGATCGTCACCGGCCTGCACCACATTCTCAATAATATGGCCTGGTTCATCTTCGGCAGCTTCACCGATCCGCAAACCGGCGCGGTGGTCACCGGCGACCTGACCCGCTACTTTGCCGGCGACCCGAATAGCGGCCAGTTCATGACCGGCATGTTCCCGGTGATGCTCTTCGGCCTGCCCGCTGCGTGCCTGGCGATGTACCGCAATGCCCTGCCCCAGCGGCGCAAAGTCATGGGGGGGATCCTGCTGTCCATGGCGCTGACGTCGTTTCTCACGGGTGTCACCGAACCGATCGAGTTCGCCTTCATGTTCCTTGCGCCGCTGCTGTTCCTGTTGCATGCCTTGCTCACCGGGCTGTCGATGGCGATCACCGATTGGCTGAACATCCGCTTGGGCTTTACCTTCTCCGGCGGCTTCATCGACATGGTGCTCGGCTGGGGCAAGTCGAATAACGGCTGGCTGGTGGTGCCGGTGGGACTGGTCTATGCCGTGATCTATTACACGGTGTTCGACTTCTGCATTCGCCGCTTCGACCTGAAAACCCCAGGGCGTGAAGAAGTGCCCGCCGGTGACAAACCGGTCATCGCCCAGAACCAACGAGCCGGGGCCTACATCGAAGCACTCGGCGGTGCCGACAACCTGATCACCGTCGGCGCCTGCACCACTCGGCTGCGGTTGGACATGGTGGATCGCAACAAGGCCTCCGACGCGCAACTCAAGGCCCTGGGCGCCATGGCCGTGGTGCGTCCCGGCAATGGCGGGAGTTTGCAGGTGGTGGTCGGGCCGATGGCCGACAGCATCGCCGATGAAATCCGCCTGGCCCTGCCTTCCTCCGACCGCCCTGCCGCTGCGCCCGTGGCCACGGTGGTTGAACCGGTTACCGCGACCAGCGTGTCCGGGGTCGAAGCGCAACAGTGGCTGGATGCACTGGGTGGCGGTGGCAATGTGTTGCAGCTCGATTGCGTGGCGATGAGCCGGTTGCGGGTGCGCCTGGCCGATGGCAAAAGACTGTCGGAAAGCGGCCTCAGGGCACTGGGATGCCAGGGGGTCAGCCCGTTGGAAGGCGGTGTCTGGCACCTGTTGCTGGGGGAGAAAGCGCCGGGGTTGTGGCAAGTGTTGGAGGGAATGGTGCTGAGCCGTCAGGCCGATGTGAAAGCCTAGTCCCCCAATCTCTGTGGTTCCGTTTACACCGGTGAATCGCTATCGCGAGCAAGCTCCCACAGAGAATTTGTGTTGTTCGACCGGTGATCCACACCACTCTCTCTGGAAAAGTACAATCCCCGTGGCGAGGGAGCTTGCTCCCGCTGGGGTGCGAAGCAGCCCCTTGGATCTGCCAGACACACCGAGTTGCCAGAGTGTTATGGGGCTGCTGCGCAGCCCAGCGGGAGCAAGCTCCCTCGCCACAGGGGTCGTGTACATAGATAAATCGGCTTCAAATAGCGCCCAATAAAAAACCCGCTGATTCATCAGCGGGTTTTTCATTTCAACGGCCCGGGATCAAAAATCCTCCAACCGCCACACTTCATACGCCGGTGTCTCGTAGGGATGGCTCTGTTTCAACGCCTCCACTACCCCACGAATCAGCTCATCGGCAACGACAAGCTCCACTTTCCATTCCTCGACCTGCTCGACCTGTCCCGCCTCGCCGATGAACGGCTGGCTGCCGTCCAACGGGCGAAACTGGCCCAGGCCCAACACTTGCCAGGCACAATGGTCATAGTCGCCGATTCGCCCGCCACCGGCAGTGAATACGGCGCTTTTGACCACGTCCAGATGGCTGGCCGGAACGAAGAAGCAGAGCTTGTACACCGCCTTAGTTCACCCAGACGCGCGCGTTGCGGAACATGCGCATCCATGGCGCGTCCTCGTTCCAGTCGTCCGAACGCCACGAGTTCTGCACCGCGCGGAACACCCGCTCCGGGTGCGGCATCATGATCGTGACGCGGCCGTCGCGGCTGGTCAGGCCGGTGATCCCGCGCGGCGAGCCGTTCGGGTTGGCCGGGTAGGTTTCGGTGACCTTGCCGTGGTTGTCGACGAACCGCAGCGACACGCAACCGGACAGATCCGCTTCGAGCAGCGCCTCTTCGCTTTCGAATTCCGCATGGCCTTCGCCGTGGGCGATGGCGATCGGCATGCGCGAACCGGCCATGCCCTGCAGGAAGATCGAGTTCGATTCCTGCACCTGGACCATCGCCACGCGCGCTTCGAACTGCTCGGAACGGTTACGCACGAAGTGCGGCCAGAACTCGCTGCCCGGGATCAGTTCGTGCAGGTTGGACATCATCTGGCAACCGTTGCACACGCCGAGGGTGAAGCTGTCGGTACGTTCGAAGAAGCCCTGGAACGCATCGCGGGCACGGCTGTTGAACAGCGCCGACTTGGCCCAGCCTTCACCGGCACCCAGCACGTCACCGTAGGAGAAACCGCCACAGGCGACCATGCCCTTGAAGTCATTCAGGTCGACACGACCGGCCAGGATGTCGCTCATGTGCACGTCGATCGCGTTGAAACCGGCACGGTCGAATGCCGCCGCCATTTCCACCTGACCGTTGACGCCCTGCTCGCGCAGGACCGCCACTTGTGGGCGAATGCCTTTCTTGATGTAGGGCGCGGCCACGTCGTGGTTGACGTCGTAGCTGAGCTTGGCGCTCAGGCCCGGGTTGTCTTCTTCCAGCAGTGCATCGAATTCCTGCTCGGCGCAGTCGGCGTTGTCCCGCAGGCGCTGGATCTGGTAGCTGGTTTCCGCCCACTGGCGCTGCAACAGGCTGCGCTGGCCTTCGAAGACGGTGTCGCCGTTGAAGGTGATGTTGATGTGGGCGTTGTTGATCGGCTGGCCGATCACCGAAACGCAGTCGGCCAGGCCAGCCGCGCTGAACTGGGCGAGGATGTCCGGGGTGGCGTCCTGGCGAACCTGGATCACCGCACCCAGCTCTTCGTTGAACAAGATGGCCGGGATTTCAGCCATGGACTCGGCCACGCTGTCGAGGGTCAGGCTCAGGCCGCAGTGACCGGCAAAGGCCATTTCCACCACGGTGGTCAACAAGCCGCCGTCGGAACGATCGTGATAGGCCAGCAGGTGACCATCGGCGTTGAGGCCCTGGATCACGGCGAAGAACGCTTTCAGGTCTTCGGCATCGTCGACGTCCGGCGCTTGCGAGCCGAGCTTGCCGTGCACCTGGGCCAGGATCGAGGCGCCCATGCGGTTTTGGCCACGGCCCAGATCGATCAGGATCAGATCGGTGGTGCCCTTGTCCATGCGCAGTTGCGGGGTCAGGGTCTGGCGGATGTCGGTGACCGGGGCGAAACCGGTCACGATCAGCGACAGCGGCGAGGTCACGCTCTTGTCCACGCCTTCGTCGCTCCAGCGCGTGGCCATGGACATGGAGTCCTTGCCCACCGGAATGGTGATGCCCAGCTCCGGGCACAGCTCCATGCCGACGGCCTTGACGGTGTCGTACAGGCGGGCATCTTCACCCGGGTGACCGGCGGCGGACATCCAGTTGGCCGACAACTTGATGTCGGAAATCTTGCCAATGCGCGAAGCCGCGATGTTGGTCAAGGTCTCGCCGATCGCCATGCGGCCCGACGCCGGGGCGTCCAGCAGCGCCAGCGGAGTACGCTCGCCCATCGCCATGGCTTCGCCGGTGTAGACGTCGAAGCTAGTGGCGGTCACGGCCACGTCGGCCACCGGCACCTGCCATGGGCCGACCATCTGGTCACGGGCCACGAGGCCGGTGATAGTGCGGTCGCCGATGGTGATCAGGAAGCTCTTGCTCGCCACGGCCGGGTGATGCAGTACACGCTCGATGGAGTCGGCGATGTCGAGTGTCGATGGATCGAAATCATCGCCCAGCTCCGCTTCGCGAACGGCCGAACGGTGCATGCGCGGGGCTTTGCCCAGCAGCACTTCCAGCGGCATGTCCACCGGGCTGTTGCCGAAATGGCTGTCGGTGACGGTCAGTTGCGGCTCGGCGGTGGCTTCACCGACCACGGCGAACGGGCAACGCTCGCGCTCGCAAATGGCCTGGAAACGTTCGAAGTCGGCCGGACCGACCGCCAGGACGTAACGCTCCTGGGATTCGTTGCTCCAGATTTCGTGCGGGGCCATGCCCGGCTCGTCGTTTGGAATGTTGCGCAGTTCGAAGCGGCCACCACGGCCGCCGTCGTTGACCAGTTCCGGGAAGGCGTTGGACAGGCCGCCCGCGCCGACGTCGTGGATGAAGCTGATGGGGTTGTGTTCACCCAACTGCCAGCAACGGTCGATGACTTCCTGGCAACGGCGTTCCATTTCCGGGTTTTCCCGCTGGACCGACGCAAAGTCCAGGTCGGCCGAGCTGGTGCCGGTGGCCATGGAGGAAGCGGCGCCGCCACCCAGGCCGATCAGCATGGCCGGGCCACCGAGGACGATCAGCTTGGAGCCGACCAGGATCTCGCCTTTCTGCACGTGGTCGGCGCGGATGTTGCCCATGCCGCCAGCCAACATGATCGGCTTGTGGTAACCACGGACTTCCTCACCGCGCGGGGTGGTGATGGACTGTTCGAAGGTACGGAAATAGCCGGTCAGGGCCGGACGGCCGAATTCGTTGTTGAACGCCGCGCCCCCCAGGGGGCCTTCGATCATGATGTCCAGGGCGTTGACGATGCGCTCAGGCTTGCCGTACGGCTTTTCCCACGGCTGTTCAAAACCCGGGATCTGCAGGTTCGACACGGTGAAGCCGGTCAGGCCGGCCTTGGGCTTGGCACCACGCCCGGTGGCGCCTTCGTCGCGGATCTCGCCACCGGAACCGGTGGACGCGCCCGGGAACGGGGCGATGGCGGTCGGGTGGTTGTGGGTCTCGACCTTCATGAGGATGTGCACCGGCTCCTGGACCGCACCGTACTGGCGGGTCTCAGGGTTCGGGTAGAAACGACCGGCAACGTTGCCGACGATCACCGCGGCGTTGTCCTTGTAGGCCGAGAGCACACCTTCGTTGTGCATCTGGTAGGTGTTCTTGATCATGCCAAACAGGCTTTTTTCCTGGCTCTGGCCGTCAATGTCCCAACTGGCGTTGAAGATCTTGTGGCGGCAGTGCTCGGAGTTGGCCTGGGCGAACATCATCAATTCGATGTCGTGCGGGTTGCGCTTCAAGCCCTGGAAAGCGTTGACCAGGTAATCGATCTCGTCTTCGGCCAGGGCCAGGCCCAGTTCGCCGTTGGCTTTTTCCAGCGCGGCACGGCCGCCGCCCAGTACGTCGATGGCGGTCAGTGGCTTGGGTTCGGCGTGGCTGAACAGGCCGGCGGCCTGCTCCAGGTTGCCCAGCACGACCTGGGTCATGCGGTCATGCAGGCCGTCGGCGATCAGTTGGGCCTCGGCCTCGCTGAACTCACCGGCGACATAAAAGGCAATGCCGCGCTCCAGGCGCTGGACTTTCGCCAGGCCGCAGTTGCGGGCGATGTCGCTGGCCTTGCTCGACCACGGCGAAATGGTGCCGAAACGCGGCAGTACCAGGAACAGGCGACCGGCCGGCTCCTGGACAGGAACACTGGGACCGTACTTCAGAAGGCGCGCAAGCACCTGCTGTTCGTCGCCGGTCAAACCGCCGGTGACTTCGGCGAAGTGAGCGAATTCAGCATACAAGCCACTGACAGCCGGAACCTTCTGGCTCAGTTGCTCAAGGAGTTTGCTGTGGCGAAAGGCAGAAAGGGCAGGAGCGCCGCGCAGGATCAACATCTTCGGGACAGCCTCGGGAAGGGGGTGTGCTTTGAGGCCGTGCATTCTAGCCTAAACCGCCGGCAACGGCACCCGAAACGGCACGCGCAGTGCTGGCCGAATGTCGGTCTTTGCGTGCGCGACGGTATCGGACACCCGCGCCAAGGCTGCCGAAGAGATATTTTTCAGCGATGCAAAGCCCTGCGCGCCCCGGCCGGCCTGTGTTGCGGACATGTTTTGCAATGGCTAGCAGACTGGCCTTTTGCTGTCGAGATATGGCGGTAGGGGCCGTTTGCGTATACTGCGCAGATGTTTTCCCCAACGGCTTTGCGTCCGCGATATGCCAGATGGCTGATCGCAACCGGACTCTTCCTGGTGCTCAGTGGTTGTGTTGAGAAACCCAACACACTGGAGCGCGTAAAGGAGGATGGCGTGCTGCGGGTGGTTACCCGAAACAGCCCCGCCACCTACTTTGAGGATCGTAACGGTGAAACCGGCTTCGAGTACGAGCTGGTGAAGCGCTTCGCCGACGATTTGGGGGTGGAACTGAAGATAGAGACCGCCGACAACCTCGACGATCTGTTCAGCCAGATCGGCAAGCCCAACGGTCCGGTATTGGCGGCCGCGGGCCTGGTCAGCAGCGAACAGCGCAAGAAGCAGGTACGGTTTTCCCGCTCCTACCTGGAAGTCACCCCGCAGATCATCTACCGCAACGGCCAGTCACGCCCCACCGACGCCGCCGCTTTGGCCGGCAAAAAAATCATGGTGCTCAAGGGCAGCACTCACGCCGAACAACTGGCACAGCTTAAACAGCAATACCCGGGCATCGAATACGAAGAGTCCGACGCGGTTGAAGTGGTCGACCTGCTACGCATGGTGGATGAGGGCCAGATCGACCTGACCCTGGTGGACTCCAACGAAGTGGCGATGAACCAGGTGTACTTCCCCAACGTGCGCGTGGCGTTCGACCTGGGTGATGCCCGCAGCCAGAGTTGGGCGGTCGCCCCCGGTGAAGACAACAGCCTGCTCAACGAGATCAACAGCTACCTGGACAAAGTGCAGAAGAACGGCACCCTGCAGCGCCTCAAAGACCGCTATTACGGGCACGTCGATGTCCTCGGCTACATGGGCGCCACCACCTTCGCCCAGCATTTGCAGCAACGGCTGCCCAAATACGAACAGCACTTCAAGGCCTACGCCAAGAAAGAGAAAGTCGACTGGCGCCTGCTGGCCGCCATTGGCTATCAGGAATCGCTGTGGCAACCGGCGGTCACGTCCAAGACCGGCGTGCGCGGCCTGATGATGCTGACCCAGAACACCGCCCAGGCCATGGGCGTGTCCAACCGCCTGGATCCGAAGCAGAGCATCATGGGCGGCGCCAAGTACCTGGCCTACATGAAGGATCAACTGGACGAAAGCATCCAGGAGCCCGACCGCACCTGGTTCGCCCTCGCCGCCTATAACGTGGGCAGCGGTCACCTGGACGATGCGCGCAAACTGGCGGCCAAGGAAGGGCTGAACCCGAACAAGTGGCTGGATGTGAAGAAGATCCTGCCGCGCCTGTCGCAGAAACAGTGGTACAGCAAGACCCGCTATGGCTACGCCCGGGGCGGCGAGCCGGTGCATTTCGTGGCGAACATCCGTCGCTACTACGACATCCTGACCTGGGTGACGCAGCCGCAGCTCGAAGGCAACCAGGTGGCCGAGGGCAATCTGCACGTGCCGGGAGTCGACAAGAGCAAGCCTAACCAGGAAAGCCCGCAGCTCTGACAGCTGTACACCATCCCGATGCAGTGATGAATCTGTGGCGAGGGAGCTTGCTCCCGCTGGGGCGCGAAGCGGCCCTAGTAACTCCCTGGCAACCCGGTGTGTCTGGCAGATCCAAGAAGCTGCTGCGCAGCCCTGATGCAGTGATGAACCATTGTGGCGAGGGAGCTTGCTCCCGCTGGGGCGCGAAGCGGCCCTAGTAACTCCCTGGCAACCCGGTGTGTCTGGCAGATCCAAGGGGCTGCTGCGCAGCCCAGCGGGAGCAAGCTCCCTCGCCACAATGAATCAGGCAAGCCCTAAGTGAGCAGCCAGTCTTATGGCCGCGGTCAGGACTTGGCGGCAGCCAGGATCAGCGCCTTCATTTCCGATACAGCCGACTTGAACCCGACGAACAACGCATGGGCCACCAACGCGTGGCCGATGTTCAGCTCGTTGATGCCCTTGATCGCCGCGACGGCTTCGACGTTGTGGTAGTGCAGGCCATGGCCGGCGTTGACGATCAGGCCCTTGGCCAGGCCGAAGGCGACACCGTCAGCGACTCGCTGCAGCTCATCGGCCACATCCGTGGGAGTCTCGGCATCAGCGTAACGGCCCGTGTGCAGCTCGATGGCCGGCGCGCCAACACGCTTGGAAGCCTCGATCTGCCGTTCGTCGGCATCAATGAACAGCGATACCTCGGCGCCAATCTTCGACAAGCGCTCCACTGCCAAGCTGATCCGCGCCTCCTGCCCCGCCACGTCGAGACCGCCTTCGGTGGTCAGCTCCTGGCGAGTCTCCGGCACCAGGCAGATGTGCGCCGGGCGGATGAGCTCAGCGAACGCCATCATCTCTTCGGTCACGCCCATTTCGAAGTTCATGCGGGTTTGCAGCACGTCCTTGAGCAGCAGCACATCTCGCTCCTGGATGTGACGACGGTCTTCACGCAAGTGTACGGTGATGCCGTCGGCACCCGCCTCTTCCGCGTCCAATGCGGCCTTGACCGGATCCGGGTAACGCGTACCCCGGGCCTGGCGCAGGGTGGCGACATGGTCGATGTTCACGCCGAGAAGAATGCGATTGCTGGTGCTCACAAAAAGGCTCCTGAATGGACGAATAGTCGGCCCACAGCATACGGGTTGATCAGGGCTTGCGAAACAACTCGCGACTGACCAGTGGCCGCCCGCCCAGGTGCACAGCCAGGGCCTGGCGCATCAGCCGCTTGGCTGCCGACAAGGCGCCTGGCGCACTCCAGTCGGCCTCGGCCATCGCCAGCAGCTCAGCCCCATTGAACAGCCCCGGTTGCAACAGGTAGACCTGCTCCAGGCCAGCATCCACCTGTAAGCGGTAAAGACCGTCCGCCGCGACGGGTTCGCCGTGCAGATCAGTGTTCAGAGCGAAGCCGTAGCCCAGGTCATCCAGTAGCCGCCACTCAAAGGAGCGCAGCAGCGGCTCCAGCGGCCGCCCTTCAGCCAGGGCCAGTAGCGTGGCGGCGTAGTGGTCGAAGACGGCCGGGTGGGGATCTTCGGCCGGCAGCAGGCGGATCAACAGTTCATTGAGGTACAAGCCGCTGAACAGCGCCTCACCGTTGAGCCACGCCGCGACGCCATTGCTTTCCATGCGCCCGACATTTTTCAACTCGCCTCGACCACGGAACTCGACTTCCAGCGGCACGAACGGCCGCGCCAGTGTCCCGGCCTTGCCCCGCGCTCCACGCAACACCGCCCGCAGCCGCCCTTGCGGCGTGAGGAAGTCCACCAGGGCGCTGCTTTCGCGGTAGGCGCGGCTGTGGAGGACGTAGGCGGGTTGGGCGATGGGTTGGCTTGGGGACATCAGGGGCCTGAATATCAGAAGATATCGACTATGAAAGAGAGCCTTGTGGCGAGGGAGCAAGCTCGCGCTGGGCTGCGAAGCTGCCCCTTGGATCTACCAGACACACCGAGTTGCCTGATTTTACGACTGCTTCGCAGCCGAGCGGGAGCAAGCTCCCTCGCCACAAGAGCCCGCCCACCATGATCCTGGGATTACAGGTCGCCGTAACCCAACGACCGCAGCGCCCGCTCGTCGTCGGACCAGCCACCCTTCACCTTGACCCACAGGTTGAGCATGATCTTGGAGTCGAACAGCAGTTCCATGTCCTTGCGCGCCTCGGTGCCGATGCGCTTGATGCGCTCGCCCTTGTCGCCAATGATGATTTTCTTCTGGCCGTCACGTTCGACGAGGATCAAGGCATGAATGTGCAGGGTCTTGCCCTGTTGCTTGAACTCTTCGATCTCGACCGTGATCTGGTAGGGCAACTCGGCCCCCATCTGACGCATGATTTTCTCGCGCACCAGCTCGGCGGCGAGGAAACGGCTGCTGCGGTCGGTGATCTGGTCTTCGGGGAAGAAATGATCATTTTCCGGCAGATGTTCGGCAATGACCCGCTCCAACGCGTCGAGGTTATGGCCGTGCTGGGCAGAGATCGGAATGATCTGGGCGTTCGGCAACTGTTCCTGCAACCAGGACAGGTGCGGCATCAGTTCCGCCTTGTCTTCGATCCGATCGGTCTTGTTCAGCGCCACGATCAGCGGGCCGGTGACGTATTGGACGCGCTCGAGGACCATCTGGTCTTCGTCGGTCCACTTGGTGCGATCGACCACGAAGATCACCACGTCGACGTCTTTCAACGCCGCCGAAGCAGTCTTGTTCATGTAGCGGTTCAGGGCCTTTTCGCCGCCCTTGTGCATGCCTGGGGTGTCGACGTAGATCGCCTGGACGGCGCCTTCGGTCTTGATGCCCAGCATGTTGTGGCGGGTCGTCTGGGGCTTGCGCGAGGTGATCGCCAGCTTCTGGCCCAGGATGTGGTTCAGCAGCGTGGATTTACCCACGTTCGGCCGACCGACAATGGCGACATAGCCGCAGCGGGTGACGGTTGTATCAGTCATTGCCATTCTCCACACCCAGGGCAATCAATGCTGCGGCGGCCGCTACCTGTTCGGCAATACGACGACTCACACCCTGACCCCGGCTTTTTTCATTCAATAGGACCACTTCGCATTCGACGAAGAAGGTACGGCAATGCGGCTCACCCTGGATATCCACGACTTCGTAGCGCGGCAGCTCGCAACTGCGCGATTGCAGGAATTCCTGCAAACGGGTCTTCGGATCCTTGTTGGTGTCCACCAGCGTCAGGCTGTCGATCTCGGACGTCAGCCAGGCCAGCACGCGTTCACGCGCCATTTCCATGCCTGAGTCCAGATAGATCGCGCCGATCAAGGCTTCCAGGGCATCGGCCAGGATAGATTCGCGACGGAAACCGCCACTTTTCAGCTCGCCGGAGCCCAGGCGCAGGTAGTCGCCCAGGTCAAAACCACGGGCCAGTACGGCCAGGGTCTCACCTTTTACCAAGCGCGCGCGCAAACGCGACAATTGGCCTTCGCGGGCCAGCGGGAAACGCTCGAACAGCGCCTCACCGGCCACGAAGTTGAGGATGGCATCACCGAGGAATTCCAGGCGTTCGTTGTTGCGCCCGGCAAAACTGCGGTGAGTGAGGGCCAGGAGCATCAGGTCCTGGTCCTTGAAGGTGTAGCCGAGCTGACGCTCGAGACGGCTTAGAGAAACGCTCACGGTTTACCCACGCTGAGTTCGTGGCTGGATTCCACCGCCACGGCGGCAAGGCGCCGTTGGCTTGGGACAATTAACGCTGTGTTCAAAAATACGTCCTGACTATCGTTGGCTTCATGCCTTCGGGCAACCTTGCGCAGGCTCCAGAAAAGCATTCGGCGCTGTGTTCAACAGCGCCGTGGGTGATTACTTGATCAGGCCAACCCGCGAGAAATTCGGCAGGTGACTGAGTTTGGGTTCCGGCCAGCTCATCCAGACCGCAAAGGCCTTGCCGACGATGTTCCGGTCCGGGACCATGCCCAGCAGGTCCTTGGGAATGTTCGGATCATCCCAGTACCGGCTGTCGTTGGAGTTGTCGCGGTTGTCTCCCATCATGAAGTAGTGCCCCGCCGGCACGGTCCACGAATGGTCCGGTGTCGCGCGGTAGCGGCTCATTTCCTTGCGGATCAGGTGCTCGGCCTCGCCGAGTTTTTCCCGGTAGAGCTCGGCACTGCCCAGCGTACCCGGCTCGGAGCCGAGCAACTGTTCGGCCACGGATTCGCCATTGACGAACAGGCGCTTGTCGGCGGTGTAGCGAACCGTGTCGCCCGGCAGGCCGACGACACGCTTGATGTAGTTGACGTTCGGGTCGCTCGGGAAGCGGAACACCATGACATCGCCGCGTTGCGGATCACCGACTTCGATGACTTTCTTGTCGATCACCGGCAGGCGGATCCCGTAGGAAAACTTGTTCACCAGGATGAAATCGCCCACGTCCAGGGTCGGCTTCATCGAGCCGGAGGGAATCTGGAAGGGTTCCACCAGGAACGAGCGCAGCACCAGCACGATGAACAACACCGGGAAGAACGACTTGCCGTATTCGACCAGCAGCGGTTCCTTGTTGAGCTTTTCGATCACCACACCATCAGGCTGGCTGACGCTGCCCTGATAAGAGGCGATGGCCGCCCGGCGCCGAGGCGCCAGGAACAACAGATCAAGCAACGCCAACAGGCCGCAGACAAACACGGCGATAACCAGCAACAGCGGGAAATTTAGCGACATAGGACCTAACTATCCAACCTGAGCACCGCAAGGAAGGCTTCCTGTGGAATTTCCACGTTACCGACCTGCTTCATGCGTTTTTTACCGGCCTTCTGCTTTTCCAACAGCTTGCGCTTACGGCTGACGTCGCCACCGTAGCATTTGGCCAATACGTTCTTTCTGAGCGCCTTGACGGTTGTACGCGCCACAATCTGCCCGCCAATGGCGGCCTGGATTGCCACGTCGAACATCTGCCGCGGAATCAGTTCCTTCATCTTCTCGGTCAATGCACGACCTTTGTAGTGCGCGTTGTCACGGTGCACGATCAATGCCAGGGCATCGACTTTCTCACCGTTGATCAGCACATCCAGCTTCACCAGATTAGCCGATTGGTAACGATCGAAATGATAGTCCAGCGAAGCATAGCCGCGACTGGTGGATTTGAGGCGGTCGAAGAAGTCCAGTACCACCTCGTTCATCGGCAGGTCGTAGGTCACCTGGACCTGCGTGCCGAGGAACAGCATGTCGTGTTGTACGCCACGCTTCTCGATGCACAACGTAATGACGTTGCCCAGGTGCTCCTGAGGCACAAGGATGTTGGCCCGCACGATCGGTTCGCGCATGTCTTCGATGGCCGACAGGTCCGGCAGCTTGGACGGGTTGTCGACGTAGAGGGTCTCGCCGTTCTTGAGCAACAGCTCGAAAATAACCGTCGGTGCCGTGGTGATCAGGTCCAGGTCGTATTCGCGCTCCAGGCGCTCCTGGATGATTTCCATGTGCAACATGCCCAGGAATCCGCACCGGAAACCGAAGCCCAGGGCATCGGAGCTTTCCGGGGTGTATTGCAGGGACGAGTCGTTCAGGGTCAGCTTCTGCAGGGCTTCGCGGAAATCCTCGAAGTCGTCGGAGCTGACCGGGAACAGGCCGGCATAGACCTGCGGCTGGATGCGTTTGAAACCTGGCAGCACATCGACGTCGGGGGTGGAACTCAAGGTCAGGGTATCGCCGACCGGCGCCCCGTGGATGTCCTTGATACCGGCGATGATGAAGCCCACTTCACCGGCCTTCAGGTCTACGGTAGCGGTGTGTTTCGGGTTGAATACACCGACGCTGTCCACCAGGTGGATCTTGCCGGTGGACTTGACCAGGATCTTGTCGCCCTTCTTCACGCGGCCATGGCGCACGCGAACCAGGGACACCACGCCCAGGTAGTTGTCGAACCAGGAGTCGATGATCAACGCTTGCAGCGGATCTTCGATGTTGCCGGTCGGCGCGGGAATGGTGTGCACCAGGCGCTCGAGCACTTCGTCCACGCCCAGGCCGGTCTTGGCGCTGCAGGTGACCGCGTCGGTGGCGTCGATGCCGATGATTTTCTCGATTTCTTCCTTCACGCGATCCGGATCGGCCTGGGGCAGGTCGATCTTGTTCAGCACCGGCATGACTTCCAGGCCCTGCTCGATGGCCGTGTAGCAGTTGGCAACCGACTGGGCTTCGACGCCCTGGCCGGCATCGACCACCAGCAGCGCACCTTCACAGGCCGCCAGCGACCGGCTGACTTCATAGGTGAAGTCGACGTGGCCCGGGGTATCGATGAAGTTCAGCTGATAGGTGATGCCGTCGCGGGCCTTGTAGTAGAGGGTAACGCTGTGGGCCTTGATGGTGATCCCGCGTTCACGTTCGAGGTCCATGGAGTCCAGGACCTGGGCTTCCATTTCACGCTCGGCCAGGCCGCCGCACATCTGGATGAAGCGATCGGCCAGCGTCGACTTGCCATGGTCAATGTGGGCGATGATGGAGAAATTGCGGATATGACTCAAATCACTCACGGATCAACACTCAAAAAGGCTGCAGGCATAGCCCGCCGAAAAATAGCCGGGAATTGTACCTGATACAGACGCCATTGTGGCGAGGGGATTTATCCCCGCTGGGTTGCGAAGCAGCCCCACGATCCATCAGCCATCGCGATGTGCCAGGCAGGGCGCAGGGGGCTGCTTCGCAGCCCAGCGGGGATAAATCCCCTCGCCACAGCAAGCTCCCTCGCCACAGAAGCCCGCTCGCCACAAGAATCGGGGTCAACCCGCCCGACGCAACAGCCAAAGCCCGGCCAACGCGCAGACACCGGCCGGCACCAGCACCGCAAACAGCGGTGAGAAGCCGAACACCAGGCTCGACGGCCCCAGCAGATCCTGGGCAATGCGGAAAGTGAAGCCCACCAGTACACCGGTAAACACCCGCTGGCCAAGGGTCACCGAACGCAGCGGACCAAAAATGAAGGAAATCGCCATCAACACCAGGGCGGCGGTGACCAACGGCTGCAACACCTTGACCCAAAAAGCCAGCCAATAGCGGCCGTTATTCAAGCCCTGGTCCGCCAGATAGTGGATATACCCCCACAAGCCGGTAATCGACAGGGATTCGGGCGCCATCACCACGGTGCTGAGCAGTTGCGGGCTGATCGACACGTCCCAACGCTCCCGCGGGGCGGCGACCACCTCGGTGCGCTTGTCATGGAACAAGGTGGTAGTGACACCGATCAACTGCCAGTGGTCCTCGGCGAATTTGGCGCGCTTGGCGAAGCTCGACGACAGCATGTGCCGCTGGTCGTCGAAGCGATAACGGGTCACCCCGTACAGAATGCCGTTGGGCTGGACCGAGTTGATATGGATGAACTCGTCGCCCTGGCGGTGCCACAGGCCGTGCTTGGCGCTTTGCGCATCGCCGCCGCCCTGGGCCAGGGAACGGTTGGCCTGGGCAGTATTTTCGGTGGCTGGGGCGATGTATTCGCCGATCAGCACACCCACCAGCATCAACACCAGCATGGGCTTCATCACCGCCCAGACGATCCGACCAATGGACACGCCGGCGGCGCGCATGATGGTCAGCTCGCTGTTGCTGGCCAGGCTGCCCAGGCCGATCAGGCAACCGATCAGCGCGGCCATCGGCAGCATGTCGTACAAACGCCGTGGTGCCGTCAGCAGCACGTAGCTCGCCACGTCCGTCAGCGTATAGGTGTCGCTGACATCGCTCATTTCATCGATGAAGGCAAACAGGGTCGCCAGACCGAGGATGATCCCCAGCACCGCAAGGATCGCCATGAACACGCTGCTGCCGATGTACCGATCGAGTTTAACCACGGGCCACCTCCAGCGCGCTGCGACGACTGGCCAGCTTCAGGCGTAGCGGCTCCCAATAGAGCAGCCCCAGGCCGATGGCCAGGAAGATCGAGTGCACCCACCACAGGCCCAAGGCGGGCGGGATCTTGCCTTTCTCCAACGCACTGCGAGCGGAAATCAGGATGGTCAGGTAAGCCATATACAGAAGAATCGCCGGCAGCAGCTTGAGGAAACGCCCCTGGCGCGGGTTGACCCGCGACAGCGGGACCGCCATGAGGGTCACGATGAACACCAGCAGCGGCAAGGACAGGCGCCATTGCAGCTCGGTACGGGCACGAATGTCCTTGTTGCCCAGCAGGCTGGCAGTCGGCATCGCGTCGCGATCAGTGACTTCGTCGCTGACCTCGGGCTTGGGCAACAGCACGCCATAGGTGTCGTACTTGATGGCCCGGTAATCGGCCTGTCCCGGCTTGCCGTCATAGCGATAGCCGTTTTCCAGGATCAGGTAGCGGTTGCCGTCGGGGTTGATTTCCTGCCGGCCCTTCTCGGCCACTAGCACGGAAATGCCACGGTCCTTCTTGGTATCCGAAGACAGGTTCTTTTGGGTAATGAAGACGCCGGCCAGGTCGATCCGGTCGTCCGAGAGCTGTTCGGTGTAGGTCACCCGCGTGCCGTCGCGCAGGGCCTGGAAACGCCCTGGCACCAGGGTGTCGAACTCGGTCATGGCGTCCTGCTGGTTGATCAGCAACTGGAACTGGTTGGCGCCTTGGGGGGCCAGGCTCAGGCTCAGCCAGGCCACCACCAACGCCACCAACGTGGCCGGGAACAGCGTCATGCGAAACAGGCGCTGTTGGCTCATACCAGTGGCCGACAGCACGGTCATTTCGCTGTCCAGGTACAAGCGCCCGTAGGCCAGCAGGATGCCGAGGAACAACCCCAGCGGCAGGATCAATTGCAAGAAGCCCGGCAGGCGGAACCCCATGATCAGGAACAGCGAGCCCGGGTCCAGGGCGCCGGAAGCCGCCTGGGCGAGGTATTTGATGAAGCGCCCGCTCATGATGATGACCAGCAGCACGGCGCTGACGGCGCTCAGGGTCAGCAGGACTTCACGGGATAAATAACGAAAGACGATCACACCAGACACTCCAGGGCTGTCAGGCTGGGTTTTGTATGAAAAGTGCCTGCGCGACGATCATGCTGCGTTGAAAACAGGCTCGGAATGCTCATTGACAGCCAGTCAACTCCGCTTCCTCGCCTGTTTTCGCCTTGCCTGATCGCCGTTCGGCGACTTTGCATAAAAACCCTTAAGGCGGCCAAACAAGCAAACGTATCGAGTCGGCCCGCCAACGCGAGCCGCCGAAAAAAGAGCCGCATTATCCTGTGATTGGAGGCGCCTGTCACTTCGCACGCTTTAAGCCGGTGCTTAAAGCCAAAAGTTAGCGCCGTCGAGGGTTGTCAGGCTCGGGCGCCGAGGTTCAAACTGCGGCCTTTGTCGCCGGCGCGACCGTGACCGTTTCACTCAGGACTTGTGGCGAGGGAGCTTGCTCCCGCTGGGCTGCGTAGCAGACCCCGCTTTTTTGCGGTTGCTGCGCAACCGAGCGGGAGCAAGCTCCCTCACCACAAGTCAGCGCCTGGCATCTTGACCATTGACTCAGGGATCCGGACATGGAACTGGTTGTAAAAAGCGTCAGCCCAGAAACGTTGAAAACCGCCACGCTGGTGGTTGCCGTCGGTGAAAACCGCAAGCTCGGCGTGGTCGCCACCCAGCTCGATACCCTGAGCGGCGGGGCCATCAGCGCCGTACTCAAGCGCGGCGACCTGGCCGGCAAGGTCGGCCAGAGCCTGTTACTGCACAACCTGCCCAACCTCAAGGCCGAGCGCGTGCTGCTGGTGGGCGTGGGCAAGGACGCTGAACTGGGCGATCGTCCGTTCCGTAAACTCATCGCCGGCGTGCTGGGCACCCTCAACGGCCTTGGCGGCGCTGATGCCGCCCTGGCGTTGGACGAGTTGGTGATCAAGGGCCGCGATAGCTACGGCAAGAACCGCTTGCTGGCCGAAACCCTGGTAGACGGCGAATACCGGTTCGACCAGTTCAAGAGCCAGAAAGCCGAACCCCGCACCCTGAAAAAAATCACCGTGCTGACCATCAAAGCCGCCCAGGCTGAAGTCCAGCGCGCCGTGACCCACGCCACCGCGATTGCCAACGGCATGGCGTTTACCCGCGACCTGGGCAACCTGCCACCGAATATCTGCCACCCGACGTTCCTCGGCGAACAGGCCAAGGCACTGGGCAAGGAATTCAAGGGCCTGAAGGTCGAAGTCTTCGACGAGAAAAAGATCAAGGACCTGGGCATGGGCTCGTTCTACGCCGTTGGCCAGGGCAGCGCCCAGCCACCGCGCCTGATCGTCATGCAATACAACGGCGGCAAGAAATCCGAGAAGCCGTACGCCCTGGTCGGCAAGGGCATCACCTTCGACACTGGCGGCATCAGCCTCAAGCCGGGCGCTGGCATGGATGAGATGAAGTACGACATGGGCGGCGCCGCGAGCGTGTTCGGCACCCTGCGCGCCGTGCTCGAACTGCAACTGCCGATCAACCTGGTGTGCATCCTGGCCTGCGCCGAGAACATGCCCAGCGGCACGGCCTCGCGTCCGGGCGACATCGTCACCACCATGAGCGGCCAGACCGTTGAAATCCTCAACACCGACGCCGAAGGCCGCCTGGTGTTGTGCGACGCCCTCACCTACTCCGAGCGCTTCAAGCCGCAAGCGGTGATCGACATCGCGACCCTGACCGGCGCCTGCATCGTCGCCCTGGGCTCCCACACCTCGGGCCTGCTGGGCAACAACGACGAGCTGATCGGCCAACTGCTCAGCGCCGGCCAACAAGCCGACGACCGCGCCTGGCAGCTGCCGCTGTTCGACGAATACCAGGAACAACTGGACAGCCCGTTCGCCGACATCGCCAACATCGGTGGCCCGAAAGCCGGGACCATCACCGCGGCGTGCTTCCTGTCGCGCTTTACCAAGAACCTGAACTGGGCGCACCTGGACATCGCCGGCACGGCGTGGACCAGCGGCGGCAAGGACAAGGGCGCCACCGGTCGTCCGGTGCCCCTGCTGACCCAGTACCTGCTGGACCGCGCCAAGGCCTGACACCAATGACCGTCGTTGGCCTCACCCTCGGGTGGGGTCATCGGCGGCTCAGGAACCGCAATGACCAAAGTCGATTTCTATATCCTGCCCAGCGCCGACCCGTCGGCGCGGCTGGATTTCGCCTGCAAGCTCACCGAAAAGGCCTGGCGCATGGGCCACCGCATCTACCTGCATTGCAGCGATGCCGCCCAGCGCGAGGACCTGGACGCACGCCTGTGGGCTTTCAAGGGCGAGAGCTTCGTGCCCCACGGCCCGGCCGAAAGCGAACCCGAGGGGGTGATCGTGCTGGGACTGGGGAACGACTGCGGCCAGCACCAGGACCTGCTGGTCAATCTCGACCTGAAAGTACCGGCCTTTGCCCAGCGCTTCGCCCGTGTGGCGGAAGTGGTGGTCGAAGACCCGGCCATCCGACAAGCCGCGCGGGAGAGTTTCCGTTTCTACCGCGAACAGGGCTATCCTCTGCAAGACCACCGTTTACAGCGACTCTGAGCCCTACGATGGACACTCCAAAACCGCCACAAAAACCCGCGCACCTGCTGGATGACCTCGAGTCGATCCGCCAACTGCTCGGCGACGACAATCTGCAACCGCCACTGCTGACCGACACGGTCGTGCACGAGCCAGTGCATGACGAACAGATCCCCCTGCTGTTCGACCCGATCAACGGCCAGCCGGAACCCAAGCCTGCTGCCAAGATCGAAGCCAAAGGGCCCGACGCCCTGTTGCACCTGGACCGCGAACTGCGTGCTGCTGCGCAGTTGATCATGCAAGACGTCATCGACGACTTCGCCCCGCACATCGAGACCGAGATCAAGCGTCGGCTGGATGCACGGATGGAGCGCTTGCTCAGTCAGTACGAATAAAAGCACTCCCCCGCTTTTTGTGGCGAGGGAGCTTGCTCCCGCTCGGCTGCAAAGCAGCCGTAACACTGGCGAGCAGCCCCCTCTCACTCACCTTGACACTTTTGGGGGCCGCTTCGCGCCCCAGCGGGAGCAAGCTCCCTCGCCACAGGATTTGTTGCGCCTGTTAATACGCGCTCACTGCGTACTGGCTCGCCCTGCGTCCTTCGCCCCGCTATACTTCCCGGCTTTTCCTGAATAAATGCCAATAGGGTCCCGCCGCGCATGGATAAGACCTACCAGCCGCACGCCATTGAAACTTCCTGGTACAACACCTGGGAGTCCGAGAATTATTTCGCTCCGCAAGGCGCGGGCGATTCCTACACCATCATGATCCCGCCGCCGAACGTCACCGGCAGCCTGCACATGGGCCACGGTTTCAACAACGCGATCATGGACGCCCTGATCCGTTTCCGCCGCATGCAAGGCCGCAACACCCTGTGGCAACCGGGTACCGACCACGCCGGTATCGCCACGCAGATGCTGGTGGAGCGTCGCCTCGAAGCCCAGGGCCAGAATCGCCATGACCTGGGTCGCGAAAAATTCCTGGAGAAAGTCTGGGAATGGAAAGACGAGTCCGGTGGCAACATCAGCCGCCAGATCCGTCGCCTCGGCTCGTCGGTAGACTGGAGCCGCGAGCGCTTCACCATGGACGATGGCCTCTCCGAAGCGGTGAAAGAAGCCTTTGTACGCCTGCACGAAGACGGGCTGATCTATCGCGGCAAGCGCCTGGTCAACTGGGACACCAAGTTGCACACGGCCATTTCCGACCTCGAAGTGGAGAACCATGACGAGAAAGGTTTCCTGTGGAACCTGAAGTACCCACTGGCCGACGGCGCCAAGACCGCCGAAGGCAAGGATTACCTGATCGTCGCCACCACGCGTCCGGAAACCATGTTGGGCGACTCGGCCGTGGCGGTGAACCCGAACGATGAACGCTACCAGGCGCTGATCGGCAAGTTCGTCGAGCTGCCCCTGGTTGGCCGTCGTATCCCGATCATCGGCGACGACTACTGCGACCCGGAATTCGGCACCGGCTGTGTGAAAATCACCCCGGCCCACGACTTCAACGACTACGAAGTCGGCAAGCGCCACAACCTGCCGCTGCTGAACATCTTCGACAAGAACGCCAACGTCCTACCGGCAGCCCAGGTGTTCAACCTGGACGGCACGCTGAACGAGAGCATCGACGGCCAGATCCCGGCTGAATACGCCGGCCTGGACCGTTTCGAGGCGCGCAAGCAGATCGTCGCGGCGTTCGACGCCGCCGGCCTGCTGGTCAGCGTCGACGATCATGCCCTGAAAGTTCCGAAAGGCGACCGCTCCGGCACCATCATCGAGCCGTGGTTGACCGACCAGTGGTACGTGTCCACCAAGCCGCTGGCTGAACCTGCGATTGCCGCCGTGGAAGATGGCCGCATCCAGTTCGTGCCCAAGCAATACGAAAACATGTACTTCTCGTGGATGCGTGACATCCAGGATTGGTGCATCAGCCGCCAGCTGTGGTGGGGCCATCGCATCCCGGCCTGGTACGACGAGTCGGGCAAGGTCTACGTCGGCCGCGATGAAGCCGAAGTCCGCGCCAAGCACAACCTCGGTCCGGACGTCACGTTGCAGCAGGACAACGACGTCCTCGACACCTGGTTCAGTTCGGGCCTGTGGACCTTCTCGACCCTGGGCTGGCCGCAACAGACCGAGTTCCTGAAGAAATTCCACTCCACCGACGTGCTGGTCACCGGTTTCGACATCATTTTCTTCTGGGTCGCCCGGATGATCATGCTGACCATGCACCTGGTGAAGAACGAAGACGGCACACCGCAAGTGCCGTTCAAGACGGTCTATGTCCACGGCCTGGTGCGCGATGGCCAGGGCCAGAAGATGTCCAAGTCCAAGGGCAACGTCCTCGACCCGTTGGACATCATCGACGGCATCGACCTGGAAACCCTGGTGCAGAAACGCACCTCCGGCCTGATGCAGCCAAAACTGGCGAAGAAGATCGAGAAGGCCACCCGCGAAGAGTTCGCCGAGGGCATCGCCAGCTACGGCACCGACGCCCTGCGCTTCACCTTCTGCTCGCTGGCGTCCACCGGTCGCGACATCAAGTTCGACATGGGTCGCGTCGAAGGCTACCGCAACTTCTGCAACAAGATCTGGAACGCCGCGCGCTACGTGCTGGATAAAGGTGAAGACTGCGGCCAGAACGGCGAAGCCTTCGAGCTGACCCTGGCTGATCGCTGGATCATCTCCCAGCTGCAACGCACCGAGGCCGAAGTGACCCGCCAGTTGGATCAGTTCCGTTTCGACCTGGCCGCACAAGCCTTGTACGAGTTCATCTGGAACCAGTACTGCGACTGGTACCTGGAGCTGTCCAAGCCAGTGCTGTGGGACGAAAACGCCCCGGTCGAGCGCCAGCGCGGCACCCGTCGCACCCTGGTGCGCGTATTGGAAGTGGCCCTGCGCCTGGCGCATCCGTTCATGCCGTTCATCACCGAGGAAATCTGGCAGCGCATCGCACCGCTGGCCGGCGCCCAAGGCAAGACGATCATGCTGCAACCTTGGCCTGTGGCCAACGAAAGCCGCATCGATCCGGCGGCCGAAGACGACATCGAATGGCTCAAGACCTTCATGCTCGGCCTGCGTAACATCCGCGCCGAAATGAACATCGGCCCGGGCAAGCCGCTAACCCTGTTCCTGAAGAATGCCAGCGCCGAAGACCTGCGCCGCCTCAACGAGAACGAGGCGCTGCTCAAGAAACTGGCGAAGCTGGAATCGGTGACCGTCCTGGCTGCCGGCGAAGAAGCACCATTGTCGGCCACCGCCCTGGTCGGCGAGATGGAAGTGCTGGTGCCAATGGCGGGCCTGATCGACAAGGCCGCGGAACTGGCGCGCCTGGACAAGGAAATCCTGCGCCTCAAAGGCGAAGTGCAGCGGGTCGGCGGCAAGCTGTCCAACGCCGGCTTCGTCGACAAGGCGCCGGCCGAAGTCATCGAGAAAGAACGGGCCAAACTGGCCGAGGCGGAACAGGCCTTGGGCAAACTGGCCGAGCAGCACGCGCGGATCTCCAGTCTGTAACGAGGGTTCGTCGCTGAAGGAGGAGGCCCTGGTGGCCTCCTTCTTTTTGCCTGGCACTTTCTCACTCATGCTGAGCCCCTGTGGGAGCGAGCTTGCTCGCGATAGCGGTGGGTCAGCTTGCATCAATGCTGGATGTGTCGCCGCCATCGCGAGCAAGCCCGCCCCCACATTTAATCGGCACAAGCCTCAAGACCAGGCCGGATGTGGGACAATGCCCGCCACTTTTTGAGCCATCCCCGAATCGACCCGCCCATGACCGCCCCCCGCACACCCAAACCAGCCCGCCAGAAGCCCAAGTCCACCCCAGAGGCTAAAACCGTGGCGCCGCGTGAGAAGGCCAGCCTGCATCCGCGCAACCGCCACCAGGGCCGCTATGACTTCCCAGCGTTGATCAAGAGCACGCCGGAACTGGCGAAGTTCGTGATCATCAACCCCTACGGTAAAGAAAGCATCGACTTTGCCAGCCCCGAAGCCGTACGGGTGTTCAACCGGGCGCTGCTCAAAGCTTTCTATGGCATCGCCCACTGGGATATCCCGGCCGATTACCTGTGCCCGCCGGTGCCAGGTCGGGCGGACTATGTGCACTTCCTCGCCGATTTGCTCGCCAGCCACAACGCCGGTGAAATCCCCCGCGGGGCAGCAGTCAAGGTGCTGGACATTGGCACCGGCGCCAACTGCGTCTATCCGTTGATCGGCTACAGCGACTACCGCTGGCACTTCCTCGGTTCGGAGATCGACCCGACGGCCATCGCCTCGGCCAAGGCCATCGTCCAGTCCAATGGCTTGAACAAAGCCATCCAGTTGCGCCAGCAAGCCAACCGCAAGCAGATTCTCCTGGGCCTGCTGGAAGACACCGAACGGTTCGACCTGACGATGTGCAACCCGCCGTTCCATGCGTCCCTGGAGGAAGCCACCAAGGGCAGCCAGCGCAAGTGGCGGGCACTGGGCAAGGCCGATCCGAAGCGCAAGCTGCCGGTGCTGAATTTCGGCGGGCAGGCTGCGGAGCTGTGGTGCGAAGGTGGGGAAGCCCGGTTCGTGACGCAACTGATCGGCGAAAGCGCGCAGTTGGCCGGGCAAGTGCTGTGGTTCAGCACCCTGGTCTCAAAAGCATCGAACCTGCCGGCGATTCAAACCGCTCTGAAAAAGGCCGGGGCGCTGCACAGCCAGGTGGTGGAGATGTCCCAGGGCCAGAAGCAGAGTCGCTTCGTGGCCTGGACCTTCCAGACCGAGGCCCAGCAACAGGCCTGGCGCCAGGCGCGCTGGGTCCGTAAGGACTGAATCGGGGTCGCCACGCCTGTGGCGAGGGAGCTTGCTCCCGCTGGGGCGCGCAGCGGCCCTGGAGCCCGGCGACGCGGTGGATCAGGTCGATTGAGTGAGCTTGAGAGGGGCTGCTGCGCAGCCCAGCGGGAGCAAGCTCCCTCGCCACAAAAGCTCAAAAGCTCAAAAGCTCAAAAGCCCAAAAGCCCAAAAGCTCAAAAGCTCAAAAGCTCAAAAGCCCAAAAGCCCAAAAGCCCAAAAGCCCAAAAGCTCAAAAGCTCAAAAGCTCAAAAGCCCAAAAGCCCAAAAGCCCAAAAGCCCAAAAGCTCAAAAGCTCAAAAGCATCCCGGTCGACCAACCGATTTGCTCGTGAAACTGACACTGATTCGAGGCATTCCCCTAACCCGCGCCATGCCCAATACCTGTGGCGAGGGAGCTTGCTCCCGCTGGGGCGCGCAGCGGCCCTGGAGCCCGGCGACGCGGTGGATCAGGTCGATTGAGTGAGCTTGAGAGGGGGCTGCTGCGCAGCCCAGCGGGAGCAAGCTCCCTCGCCACAGGTCACTTTTTTCGAGGCAACAAAAAACCGTGCCCGGATCGCTCCGAGGCACGGTTTTTTTACTGCGGTCTTACTTGTTGACCGCGTCGGTCAGGCCTTTGGCCACAACCAGCTTGATCACTTTCTTGGCAGCGATTTCGATGGCAGCGCCAGTCGAAGGGTTGCGGCCGGTACGGGCAGGACGCTCGGTGACTTTCAGCTTGCCAACACCTGGCAGAGTGATTTCGCCGCCATTTTCCAGCTGATCGGCAACGACTTGGCCCAGTTGGTCCAGCAGCGAACGCACGGTAGCTTTTGGTGCGTCTACAGATTCAGCCAAATCAGCGATCAGTTGGTCTTTAGTAAGAGCCATGTAGTGTTCCTTCCCTATCAAATTCATATGGATTGCAGAGTGCAGTGTCAGCCATCGAGCCCGATCTCTCTTGATCAGGCACCCTCGGCAATCACCACGACGGATCGGGGTAATAGATGCCGAAAACCGGGATTGGTTCGACCTGACAGATGCTGAATGCACGCTTAACGCAGTGACTTCGCGTAAGACCGGGCAAAACTAGCACAACGCCTCTGAAATATCCGCCTCTAGCTACCCATTTGGTCAGCTTTCTTGCGCTAAAACGTTAAAAAAATGCATATAGGATGTCGGACGGGTCTGAAAGGGCCTTTGCCGGGTTCCAAAACCAGTGATTGCGGTACACTGGGCCCCTTTTCGGGGAGCGCGCCCTCCTCTCTTTCAACAACCGAGAAATCCATGCCGATCCGTCATTGCATCGTCCACCTGATCGACAAAAAACCCGACGGCACCCCTGCTGTGCTCCATGCCCGCGACTCCGAACTGGCAGAGTCCACGGCCATCGAGAATATGCTCGCCGACCTCAACGAGAGTTATAACGCCAAGCAAGGCAAGGCCTGGGGTTTTTTCCATGCCGAGTCCGGGGCGCATCCGTTCAGCGGCTGGCTGAAGGAGTACCTGGACGGCGGCAAGGACTTCACCGCCTTCAGTCGCGTGGCGGTGGAACACCTGCAGAAACTGATGGAAGAGTCCAACCTGTCGGTGGGCGGCCACGTGCTGTTCGCGCATTACCAACAAGGCATGACCGACTACCTGGCCATCGCCCTGCTGCACCACAGCGAAGGTGTAGCAGTGACCGATGAGCTGGACGTGACCCCGTCCCGCCACCTGGACCTGGGCCAGTTGCACCTGGCGGCACGGATCAATGTGTCGGAATGGCAGAACAACAAGCAATCGAAGCAATACATCTCGTTCATCAAGGGCAAGAACGGCAAGAAGGTCTCGGAATATTTCCGTGATTTCATCGGCTGCCAGGAAGGTGTCGACGGCCCCGGTGAGACCCGCACCCTGCTCAAGGCCTTCAGTGACTTCGTCGAAAGTGAAGACCTGCCGGAAGACGATGCCCGGGAAAAGACCAAGACCCTGGTCGACTACGCCAGCAGCCAGGCCAAGCTCGGCGAGCCGATGGGCCTGGAAGAACTGTCCGAGCTGATCGACGAAGATCGACCGAAAGCCTTCTACGATCACATCCGCAACAAGGACTACGGGTTGTCGCCGGAAATCCCGGCGGATAAACGCACCCTCAACCAGTTCCGCCGCTTCACTGGTCGCGCCGAGGGCTTGTCCATCAGCTTCGAAGCGCACTTGCTGGGCTCCAAGATCGAGTACGACGAAGAGGCTGGCACGCTGATCATCAAGGGCCTGCCCACGTCGCTGACCGACCAGCTCAAGCGGCGTAATTGATGCTCGGTAGGGTGCTGAAGAAATTCCTGCTGATTCTGCTGGTGGTGGTGGCCTACCAGAACTGGGGCAAGATCGAGCGGGTATTCAACCCGTCACAGATGGTTTCCGAGCAGATTCGCAGCAACGCCCGCGTCGTGCTGTATGCCACCGACTGGTGCGGCTACTGCAAGGCCACCCGGCGGTTTCTGGATGAGAAAGGCGTGCCGTTTCGCGAGTTCGATATCGAGAAAGATGCCGAAGCGCGCAAGGCCTACGAGGCGTTGGGAGGCCGGGGGATTCCGATCCTCGATGTGAATGGCACGTTGATGCGTGGGTATGAGCCGGAGCATATTCTCAAGGCGTTATCTGCCATCTAGTCATCGCCGCAAATCCCCTGTGGGAGCGAGCTTGCTCGCGATAGCGGTGGGTCAGCTTGCATCAATGCTGGATGTGTCGCCGCCATCGCGAGCAAGCTCGCTCCCACAGGTCATTCGTTGCTCAGCGCGCCTCGATCCGAAACCCGAACCGCGGAAAGTGCACATGCACCACCCCACCACGCTCATCTTCGCGACGCAGGATCAATTCTTCGCGGCCAGCAAACAGTAACTCCCCAACCACCGGATCAACGCCATAGTCCGTCGCGGCTATGCTTACCTGCTGCCCTGCGGTGAACCCGTTCGGCTCTTCGAACGACTCATCCGGCAGCGCTTGCGGCGTCGCGTTGCGGGCAACGTCCAAGGCTTCTTCGGCACTCATCTGGCTCGAGGCACCATGGCCGAAACCCAACACCCGCGCCAACCAGGCCGAGACAGCCGGATAGGCATCCACCAGCGACGAGGTGACCGGAGTACCCTTGAGGAACCACAGTGGATGGGCCATGGCGAAGTCGGCAATCGACGGATCACCCAACAGGAAATCGCCCTCCTCGCGCTGCAACTGTTGCTCGAGACGCGCCATGATCGTCGGCCATTGGTGCTTGGCCTGCTCGGCGGCCAAGCGTGTAGTCGTGCCGCCACTGAACAGCCCGGCGCGATCGCTGATGAACGCCTTGATCGCTTCGGGCGATAGCTTGGCGAACCGCACCGCCACCGATTCCGGCTGGAACACCAGGCTCACCGCATGCTGGAACACCACCGAATCGGCCCACGCAGCAAAGGATGCGGCAAGCATTTCCCGGCCTTCGGGGAACAGCGCCGGCGAGGCTTTTTCCTGCTCCAGGCGGCGGGCCATCAGCGACGTATCGCAATAGATATCCGCGCCGACCTGCAACACCGGCGTCTTGCGGTAGCCACCCGTCAGCGCCGTCAGGTCAGGCTTGGGCATCATCGGCGGGATGCTCACCGAACGCCAGGACAGCCCCTTGAAGCCCAGCAGCAGCCGGGCCTTTTCCGCGAAAGGAGACGTAGGGTAATGATGAAGGATCAGCTCTGACATGAGATTAGCCACTGCAGGAATGAAGTCCTACAGCTTAGCGCGCCTGATCGGGACAGCCTACCGGCCTGATAAAGGCCTATCAGCCCGGCTGATCGAGCGACAGCGCACTGGCCACCAGGCATTCCTTGGCGCTTTTCTTGAGTTTTTTGATCAGCCGCTCCTGGCGCAGGGCCTCGCCCTTGTCGCGACAGGCCTCGGTGTACACCAAAGCCACTGCCGGGCTGGAAAGGAAGAAACGTGCACCCTTGCCACTTTGATGCTTGGTGAAACGCCGCACCGGGTCATCGCTGATGCCGCAGTACAGCGAACCGTTGGCCGCCCGCACCAGGTAGACGAACCAGGGTTTGTCCGGTTCGGCGGGGCCTTGTGCTGGCAGATCGGGAGAGGGGGTGGCGATCGTCACTAGATGTTCAACAGGTCGGCAAAGACAAGCCGCGATCTTATCAGCGACTGGCCTGGAACGCCCGCAGCCCCTTGAGCGCCTGGGCCCTGACAGCGTTACGTACCAGTGGTGTCCAGCCCAGCAACAGGCCCTTGGCACCCAATGCCTGGCGAGACCAGCGCCACAGATCGAAGCTGTCGTGGTGCTCGCAGATCTTGCCGTCGCGAAAAACGAAGCGTGCCTGAATGTCATTGATCACCACGTTGCCGGTCTGGCTGAACAAGTACGTCGCCACCCAATGAGCACCACCGGTACGCTCATCACTGCGCACGTTATCGAAGGTCAGGGAAAAGTCCTTGGCCCGGGTCGTCAGCATGCGCCACATGTCGCCGGCATCGCGCCCGCGCAGCTCACCGAACGCCGGATCGCTGAACAGCACGTCGTCGGTGTAGCAAGCGCTCATGGCTTCGGCGTCCAGGCGTTGGAAGGCCTGGTAAAAACGGCTGATCAAGGCGTTATAGGCATCACTCATGGACAGGCTCCGAAAAACGTTTCAGTAGGCCAGCACGATAATCTGCCGCCGCCGGGAAGACTATCGTCATTCGCCATGAAAATGATATCAACGAAGATCAGCGACCCTTTCGCTGCTGACCCCGACGTACAACGCCCGGCCTGCGCCGATGCCGGCGATGATCGCCCCCAGGCCAACCAGGCCGAAGATCCAGCCCAGGGCGTTCCAGCCGCCGGTCAAGTCGTGGACCACACCCACCGCGAACGGCCCCAGCGACGCCAGCGTATAACCGAAACCCTGGGCCATGCCGGAAAGGTTGGCGGCCACGTGGGCGTCCCGCGAACGCAGCACGATCAGTGTGAGCGCCAGGCTGAATGATCCGCCCTGTCCCAAGCCCAGCAGGATCGCCCAGCCCCACAAGCCATCGAGCGGAGCGTAGAGGCTACCGAACAACCCGCCCAGGACCATGAGCATGACGATCACGATGGCCAGGCGCTGGTCCTTGCCACGTGTTGCCAACCAGGGCGCCGCGAGGGAACTGATCAACTGCACGATGACCGAACCGGATAGCACGAGCCCGGCCTGGGTCGGCGTCAGGCCACGTCCAATCAGGATCGACGGCAGCCAGCCAAAGACGATGTAGGCCAGGGACGATTGCAGCCCCATGTACAACGTCACTTGCCAGGCCAGGGGATCACGCAGCAAGCCGCGGACTCGATAAGCCACTTGGTGGGCACCGTGTTTCTCGCCCACTTGCGGTAACCAGAACACCGAGGCCAGCAGCGCCGGGACCACCCAGAAACCCAGGCCCAAGGCCCAGCTGTGGCCAAGCTGCTCGCTCAGCGGCACGGTCGCCCCGGCCGCCATCGCCGCGCCCAGGCACAAAGCCATGGTGTAGACGCCGGTCATGGTGCCGGCCTGCTTGGCGAAGTCGCGCTTGACGATGCCCGGCAACAGCACGCCGATCACACCAATACTCGCGCCGGCCAGGATACTGCCGACAAACAGCCCGACCTGGCCGAAGGCGCTGCGCAAGACAATCCCGCCCGCCAGCGTCAACAAGATCCCCAGCACCACGCGCTCGGCACCGAAGCGCCGCGCCAGCACCGGCGCCAGCGGCGCGAACAGGCCCAGGCAAAGCACAGGCAATGTGGTCAGCAAACCGGCCTGGGCAGCCGACAGGTCGAGGCTTCTTGACACTTCGCTGAGCAACGGCGCCATGCTCGACAATGCCGGACGCAGGTTCAGCGCCACCAGGATCAGCCCGAGCAGCAACAGCCAGGGCCGGCGCACCAACGGAGGGCGCTGCTGGGCCTGCTCATCGTCGGCCTCGGCGTCGATCAACAGTTCTTCAAGTTCGGCGGCGCGTTTGGGCGCCGTCGAAGTGGCAGGGTCAAGCAGGTCGCGGGACATGGAAAGCTCGGGTTCGGGGCTCAGGGTTTCAAGCGCTCAGGGTTCATTGATCAACTGGCGACACAGGGACTTGGCCCGTTGCGGGTCCTGTTGCTCGACGGCGTCCAGGATTTCGACGTGCAGGTCGAAGACATGTTGATGACGCGGGGCGATATTGAGGCTCTGGCGCAACTGTGCGCCGATGACGCTGGAGAAGTAGCGATAGAGTTCACTGAGCGCAGGGTTGTGCGCGGCATCTACCAAGAGGCGGTGGAACACCAGGTCGCAGGCGATGTACTGCTCCAGGTCGCCGTGATAATGCTCACCGCTGTCTTGCAGCGCCCGGCGCAAGGCAAGTAAATCCTCATCGGTGCGCCGCACCGCCGCCAGGCCAATGGCCTCCACCTCCAGGATATGCCGGGTTTCCCGGGCCTGTTCCAGCGAACAACGGGATAGCACCTTGAGCGTATCCAGCGGATCAACCACCGCCCGCACGTAGCTGCCATCGCCCTGGCGGATCTCGATCAACCCGGAAAACGCCAGCACGCGCATGGCTTCCCGCACGGTGTTGCGGCTGATACCCAGCTCCGCCACCAACTCCGGCTCGGTGGGCAAGCGCTGGCCGACGCCCCACACACCATCGCTGATACGCCGACGCAATTGTTCCAAGGCCTGGTCGACCAGGGAGCGTTTCATCAATGGAGAAATAGCTGACATAGAATTCGCCCTTTCATCCAATCATAGGATGAATTTTCTGACATGTTAGTCAGCTTCGCGTAGGACGGCAACCGCCTAGGGTCAACGGGAGGTAAAGAAACGAGATTTTCAATTAGTCAAAATTACCCTTTGAGGGTAATTTTAAGGACAAGGCACGCCGTTTCATGGAAAAGAACACACCCCACTACGCCTTGGCGGCGATACAGGCAGATGTCAGGCGACTTAAAGGGAAAGCGTTCACCAGCACTGCGAAGAACACTGCTCGGACGCTCGGTTTAAACGTCTCGGACATGCAGCAGGTCATTCATGGGCTTGAGCGAAAACAGTTCTACAAATCGATGACCACCTATGACGATCATCGAGTCTGGCATGACGCCTACCACGCCAATTCACACGGTCTGCAGATTTACCTGAAGGTGACGTACCGCCCCAGCGGAGGCCCACCGGTAATTTCCTTCAAGGAGAGAAACTCATGAAACACCAGCAATGCTTCAGCTGTGGTGCCCCGGAAGGCATGTTGCATTTCGAAGGTCGCGGCGAAACCATGAGCGTCAAGGGACTGGAACGCCGGGTCGATGACTTGTCTGGCTGGGAATGTCAGATGTGCGGCGAAGTCGAGCTCGATTCAAGCTGCTCGGATCGCTACGACCATGCAGGTGATGAGCTGGTCAACGCGGCCAGGCGAATGATCGGCGAAGAGATCAAACGTGTCCGGCGCAAACTGCATCTATCGCAAAAGGAAGCGGTACTGCTGCTATCGGGCGGTGGACACAATGCGTTTTCCCGCTACGAGCGCGGCGAGGTAGTGCCACCCAAGGCGTTGATCTTGCTGATGCGCCTGCTTGATCGCTATCCGCATTTGCTTGCCGATGTCCATGCCTTCGCTGAAGACGCAGACTTGCGGCAATTCAAAACGACGGTGCACAAGGAACACGAGACCCTCACGGCTTGCTGAGCGGCCCATTAAAAACAAACCCGGACAAGTCCGGGTTTATTTCACTGCCTAAGGCCGGATCAATGCAGGATCTGGCTCAGGAACAGCTTGGTGCGGTCGTTCTGTGGGTTGTCGAAGAAGTCGTTCGGCGCGGCCTGTTCGACGATTTCACCCTTGTCCATGAAGATCACGCGGTTGGCCACGGTGCGGGCAAAGCCCATTTCGTGGGTCACGCAGAGCATGGTCATGCCGTCTTCGGCCAAGCCGATCATGGTGTCGAGTACTTCCTTCACCATTTCCGGGTCGAGAGCCGAGGTCGGCTCGTCGAACAGCATGATTTTCGGCTTCATGCACAGGGCACGGGCGATAGCCACACGTTGCTGCTGACCGCCGGAGAGCTGGCCCGGATACTTGTGCGCCTGCTCTGGAATGCGTACGCGCTCCAGGTAATGCATGGCGATTTCCTCGGCCTTGCGCTTGGGCATCTTGCGTACCCACATCGGCGCCAGGGTGCAGTTCTGCAGGATGGTCAGGTGCGGGAACAGGTTGAAGTGCTGGAACACCATGCCGACTTCACGGCGGATCGCTTCGATCTGCTTGAGGTCGTTGGTCAGTTCCACACCGTCGACCACGATGCGACCCTGCTGGTGCTCTTCCAGGCGGTTGAGGCAGCGGATGGTGGTGGACTTGCCGGAGCCCGACGGGCCGCACAGCACGATACGCTCGCCCTGCTTGACGTTCAGGTTGATGTCTTTCAACACATGGAACTGGCCGTACCACTTATTGACGCCCTGCATCTGAATAATGCCTTCAGGGCTCACAGGCTGTTTGATCGCTTCACTCATAAACTACGCTCCTAACGCTTGTGGCCAGTGTCCAGCTTGCGTTCCAAATGCATGGAATAGCGGGACATACCAAAACAGAAAATCCAGAACACCAGGGCGGCGAACACATAGCCTTCGGTGGCCATGCCCAGCCATTTCGGGTCGGCGGCAGCTTGTTTCACGCTGTTGAGCAGGTCGAACAGGCCGATGATGATCACCAGGCTCGTGTCCTTGAACAAAGCAATGAAGGTGTTGACGATACCCGGGATCACCAGCTTCAGGGCTTGCGGCAGAATCACCAGGCCCATGCTGCGCCAGTAACCCAGGCCCATCGCTGCGGCCGCCTCGTATTGCCCCTTGGGAATGGCTTGCAGGCCACCACGCACCACTTCGGCAATGTAGGCCGACTGGAACAGGATCACCCCGATCAGCGCCCGCAGCAGCTTGTCGAAGTTCATGCCTTCAGGCAGGAACAGCGGCAGCATCACCGAGGACATGAACAGCACTGTGATCAACGGCACGCCGCGCCAGAACTCGATGAAGGTCACGCAGACCACGCGGATCGCCGGCATGTTCGAACGTCGCCCCAGCGCCAGGACGATGCCCAGTGGCAAGGCGCCGACAATACCCACGGTCGCGATCACCAGGGTCAGCATCAGCCCCCCCCATTGGCTGGTCGCCACGGCGTCCAGGCCGAACACGCCGCCGTGCAGCAGGCACCAGGCGCTGATCGGATACAGCACCAGGAAACTCAGGCCGTAGATTGCCTTGCGCGGGAAGCGCGAGATGAACAACGGCGCCACACCGATCACTGCCAGCCACACGGTCAGGTCGACGCGCCAGCGCAGGTCTGCCGGGTAGTAGCCGTACATGAACTGCCCGAAGCGCTGCTGGATGAAGACCCAGCAGGCGCCTTCCTTGGTGCAGTCGGCACGGGTGGTACCGACCCAGTTGGCATCGAGGATCGCCCATTGCACCAGGGGCGGCACGATCAGGTAGATCAGGTAGAACGCGAACAGGGTCAGCAGCGTGTTGATCCAGCTGGAGAACATGTTGGCGCGCATCCACGCCACCACGCCGATGCTGCTGCCCGGCGGGGGCATGTCTGGTTTGAAAGTATGAGTCGTCATGCGCGTTTCCTCACCGCTCGATCAGCGCAATGCGCTTGTTGTACCAGTTCATCAGCAACGAAATGCTGATACTGATCGCCAGGTACACACTCATGGTGATCGCAATCACCTCGATGGCCTGGCCCGTCTGGTTCAACACTGTGCCGGCAAACAGCGAAACCATTTCCGGGTAGCCGATACCGGCCGCCAGGGAGGAGTTTTTCGCCAGGTTCAGGTATTGGCTGGTCAACGGCGGAATGATCACACGCAGGGCCTGCGGGATGATCACTTTGCGCAGGGTCGGACCGTTGCGCAGTCCCAGGGAACGGGCGGCTTCAGTCTGACCGTGGCTGACCGACTTGATGCCCGAGCGCACGATCTCGGCGATAAACGCCGCGGTGTACACGGTCAAGGCCAGGGTCAAGGCCAGCAGTTCCGGGATCAGCACCCAGCCACCGACGAAGTTGAAGCCCTTGAGCTCCGGCATTTCCCAATGCACCGGCGCACCAAAAAGCAGCGCGCTCAACGCAGGGATCACCAGGAACAACGCCAGGCCGACCCAGAACTTATGAAACGGCTCGCCTGTCGCTTCGAAACGCTTGTTGGCCCAACGCGTCATCAGCACGATGGCGACGATCGCCAGCACTACGCTTATCACGAATGGCCAGAACCCTTCGGCCACCAGCGCGGCAGGCATGTTCAGACCCCGGCTGCTGACAAAGAAGGTGTCGCCGAAGTTATGGGCGGCCCGCGGTCCTGGCATGCTCAGGAATACCGCGAAGTACCAGAACAGGATTTGCAGCAGTGGCGGGATATTACGGAAAACCTCGACATAAACGGTTGCCAGCTTGGAAATGATCCAGTTCTGCGACAGCCGTGCCACGCCGATGATGAACCCCAGGATGGTTGCCAGGATCACGCCGATGAACGTGACCAGCAGCGTGTTGAGCAACCCGATGAGAAAGACCCGGGCATAGCTGTCCGCTTCGGTGTAGTCGATCAGGTGTTGGGCGATGCCGAAACCGGCACTGCGCTCCAGGAAGCCGAAACCGGAGGTGATGCCTCGGTGCTGAAGATTGGTTTGTGTGTTATCGAACAGAAACCAGCCCAGCGCGATAACCGCCACGACAGTGACGACTTGAAATACCCACGCACGCACTCGTGGATCGCTGAGGCTGAGCCTCTGCTTAGGTGCGCCGATTGAATTTTGCATGAAGTGCCCCGCAAAGAATGGAACAGAACATCACCCGGTGGTTGGCCCACCGGGTGATAGAACCATCAGCGCACTGGTGGTGCGTATTGAATGCCGCCAGCGTTCCACAGAGCGTTCAAGCCGCGATCGATTTCCAGCGGAGTGCCCTTGCCGAGGTTGCGCTCGAACATTTCACCGTAGTTGCCGACCTGCTTGACGATCTGCACAACCCAGTCTTTCGGCAGTTTCAAGTCTTTGCCGTATTCACCGTCAGCGCCCAGCATACGAGCGACGTCAGGGTTCTTGGTGGACTTGGCTTCGGCCTCGACGTTCTTCGAGGTCACACCCGCTTCTTCAGCGTTGAGCAAGGCGTAGCCAGTCCAACGGACAATGGCCAGCCACTCGTCGTCGCCGTTACGCACGACTGGGCCCAGGGGCTCCTTGGAAATGGTTTCCGGCAGAACCACGTAGTCCTTTGGCGAAGCCAGCTTGCTGCGCTGAGCGAACAGCTGGGATTTGTCCGAGGTCAGCACGTCGCAACGACCGGATTCCAGCGACTTGGCGCTTTCATCGGAGGTGTCGAAAGTGATCGGGGTGTACTTCAGGCCGTTGGCGCGGAAGTAGTCGGAAACGTTCAGCTCGGTGGTGGTACCGGCCTGGATGCAGATGGTTGCACCGTCCAGTTCCTTGGCGCTCTTGACGCCCAGCTTGTTGTTCGCCAGGAAGCCGATGCCGTCGTAGTAGGTGATGAAGCCTGGGAATTTCAAGCCCATGCCCGCGTCACGGGAGCTGGTCATGGTGGAGTTGCGCGAGAGCATGTCGATTTCGCCCGATTGCAGCGCGGTGAAGCGCTCCTTGGCGTTCAACTGGCTGAATTTGACCTTGGTCGCATCGCCAAATACAGCAGCGGCCACGGCACGGCAGAAGTCAGCGTCGATACCGACGATCTTGCCGTTCGAATCAGGCACCGAGAAACCCGGCAGGCCATCACTCACACCACATTGCACAAAACCTTTTTTCTGCACGGCATCCAGAGTTGCACCCGCCTGAGCGAACCCGCTGACACCAAGGACTGCTGCTGCAGTCATGACGGCCAGGGTGGATTTCAGTAACTTCATTCAAACCTCCAGTTTTGCTCTTGTTGTGTCGGAGCTCGAGTCCTGTCGCACCCTTTTGAGGCATTGCCGACCCTTGTTGGCTTTTTTTAGGGTCAACCGACGTCTGGACCTTCGCTATGAGTCTAATAATGAGGATGTCCGTAAACAGCGGTCATGCCCATCTCTCACCAATCGGCCGAACGGGCTGTAGCCCTTCACGTTCGCGAAGCCCGTAGCGGCTGCTGGCGAACATTCATCACCGGATTTCTGATATCCCATGCGTAGCGGTGAACTGATAGTGTTACCGCACAGCGTAAGAATCATCACTCAGGTACACCCATAGCAAAGCCCGTACCAGACCGCTGCGCTTAGCCCTTGTAAAACACGTCAAGACAAAAACTTTCAACTTTGCGACATCTAATTAACTGAGACACCGGACACGCACTGTAATCACGCACTGATTGGGCGCGCCCGCACAGATTTGGAGCACAACCATGACCGACCCCCTGATTCTCGAGCCCAGCAGCACTGCCGACGCGTGCGTTATCTGGCTTCACGGCCTGGGCGCCGATCGTTTTGATTTCCTGCCAGTCGCCGAAATGTTGCAGCAAAGTTTGCTTACCACACGTTTCGTTCTGCCCCAGGCACCGACCCAACCAGTAACGATCAACGGCGGCTATGAGATGCCCAGTTGGTACGACATCCGCGCCTTGAGCCCCGCCCGGGCCATTGACGAACAGCAGCTCGAAGCTTCGGCACAACGGGTCATCGACCTGATCGAAACCCAGCGAGCCAGCGGAATAGACGCCTCGCGGATTTTCCTGGCGGGTTTCTCCCAAGGCGGCGCGGTGGTCTATCACACGGCATTCGTGAAATGGCAGGGCCCGCTGGGCGGCGTGGTCGCGCTGTCTACTTATGCCCCGACTTTCAGCGATGAGCTGCAATTGTCGGCCAGCCAGCAACGCATTCCGGTCCTGGCGCTGCACGGGCAATACGACGAAGTGGTACTCAACCCCATGGGGCGGACCGCGAAAGAGTATTTAAAGCAGCATGGTGTCACCGTGACATGGCAAGAATACCCAATGGGCCACGAAGTGTTACCCGAGGAGATTCGCGACATCGGCACCTGGCTGGCCGAGCGGTTGCGCTAAGAGGCTGATCGCCACTCCGTCCTTTGACGATCACACTACGCCGCGCCCGTTTCTTGCATTACACTGGCCGGCGTACATTCCTTAACCAATCGATGAGATGACCGTGCTCAAAGCACTCAAGAAGATGTTCGGTAAAAGCGAGGCCGAGCAACTCGCGCCTGGCTCCACTGCGCCGACCCACGGCCCGAGCCGCACCGATGCGCAACAACCGCACCGCACCGCACCTGTTGCAGGCGTGACAAAAGAGCCGATGACACCGCCAACCGCACAGCCTGTCACCGCCCCGGCAGCGGAAAAACCACGCAACGAAGCCCCCAAGCCACGCCGCGAACGCGCACCGAAACCGCCGGTCGTCGCCTGGAAGCTCGAGGACTTCGTCGTAGAACCCCAGGAAGGCAAGACCCGCTTCCACGATTTCAAGCTCGCCCCGGAACTGATGCATGCCATCCAGGACCTGGGTTTCCCCTATTGCACGCCGATCCAGGCGCAAGTGCTCGGTTACACCCTCGCCGGCAAAGACGCCATCGGTCGCGCCCAGACCGGCACCGGCAAGACGGCCGCGTTCCTGATTTCCATCATCACCCAGCTGCTCCAGACCCCACCGCCCAAGGAACGCTACATGGGCGAACCGCGGGCACTGATCATCGCGCCGACCCGCGAGCTGGTGGTGCAGATCGCCAAGGACGCCGCCGACCTGACCAAGTACACCGGCCTGAACGTCATGACGTTCGTGGGCGGCATGGATTTCGACAAGCAGCTCAAGCACCTCGAAGCCCGTCACTGCGACATCCTGGTCGCCACGCCGGGCCGCCTGCTGGACTTCAACCAGCGCGGCGACGTGCACCTGGACATGGTCGAAGTGATGGTGCTGGACGAAGCCGACCGCATGCTCGACATGGGCTTCATCCCGCAAGTGCGCCAGATCATTCGCCAGACTCCACCGAAAAGCGAACGCCAGACCCTGCTGTTCTCCGCCACCTTCACCGAGGACGTGATGAACCTGGCCAAGCAGTGGACCACCGACCCGGCCATCGTCGAGATCGAAGCCGAGAACGTCGCCAGCGAAAACGTCGAACAACATATCTACGCAGTCGCCGGTGCCGACAAGTACAAGCTGCTCTACAACCTGGTCAACGACAACGGTTGGGAGCGCGTGATGGTGTTCGCCAACCGCAAGGACGAAGTGCGACGCATCGAAGAACGCCTGGTGCGCGATGGCGTCAACGCGGCCCAGCTCTCGGGCGACGTGCCCCAGCACAAGCGCATCAAGACCCTCGAAGGCTTCCGCGAAGGCAAGATCCGCGTACTGGTCGCCACTGACGTGGCCGGTCGCGGCATCCACATCGACGGCATCAGCCACGTGATCAACTTCACCCTGCCGGAAGTGCCGGACGACTACGTGCACCGCATCGGCCGTACCGGTCGTGCCGGGGCGGCCGGGGTTTCGATCAGCTTCGCTGGCGAAGATGACTCCTACCAGTTGCCGTCGATCGAAGCGTTGCTGGGCCGCAAGATCAGTTGCGAAATGCCCCCGACCCACCTGTTACGTCCGGTCGAGCGCAAGCGCCCTTAGCATCGAGACGGACGCAGAGCGTAGGAAGGATCAGCGCAGCCAAGACAGGCTGCGCTTTTTTTTGCCTCGGGATATTGCCCAAGTAAACTAAAAGTCCATAATGGACAAAATAGTTTACTCGAGCATCCGGAGCCCCCATGCCCAGCACGCCCTATGTGATGACCCAAGCCCAGGCACGAGAACTGCTCGGGCAAATCGACGTGCCGCACATCCTGCGCGAGCTGTTCCGCGATCTTGCCGCCGGACAGGCGGTGCAGCCACCCCAGCAACTGGTGGTGTTTCCCCAGGGCGCCGGGGACTTCATCAACTACCTGGGGGTGCTGGCTGAAGACCAGGTCTACGGGATCAAGACCTCGCCCTACATCGTGCGCGAGCAAGGCCCGCTGGTGACTGCCTGGACCTTGTTGATGTCGATGCAGACCGGCCAGCCGCTGCTGCTGTGCGATGCCGCCGAGCTGACCACCGCTCGCACCGCTGCCACCACGGCTGTTGCCGTCGATGCCCTCGCCCCGCACAACGCCCGGCGCCTGGTGGTCATTGGCAGCGGCCCCGTGGCGCGGGCACACGTGCAATACGTCAAGGGCCTGCGGGACTGGCAAGCGATCAGCCTCTATTCGCCAGGCCTGAAGACCAAATCGGCACAAGAACTTGCCTCCGTCACCGACCTGGACCCTCGCCTGCACATCGCCGACAGCCTTGAAGCGGCGCTGCACGACGCCGACGTGGTGATGCTCTGCACCTCGTCCGCCAAAGCGGTACTCGACCCGCAGACCCTGGGCAAACCGGCGCTGATCACCTCGATCAGTACCAACGCTCCGCAGGCCCATGAAGTCCCCCCTCAAAGCCTCAACGACATGGACGTGTTCTGCGACTATCGTCAGACCACCCCAGGCTCGGCCGGTGAAATGCTGATCGCCGGTGAACAGCATGGCTGGCAGGCGTCGAGGATCATCGGCGATTTGCCTGAATTGCTCAGCGAACAGGTGGCGCGTCCCGACTACCAACGCCACGTGTTCTTCCGCTCCATCGGCCTGGGGCTGGAGGATGTTGCACTGGCGAATGCCCTTTACCGATTGCACCACCACTGACACAACTCGACTCCCACAGGTTCCGCGAACGCCCGGCAATGTGCTCCACAGGAGAGCTTCATGACCTCAGCAGACTTCATCATCATCGGCGGCGGCATTGCCGGTGCATCCACCGGTTACTGGCTTGCCCCCCACGGCCGTGTGATTGTGCTCGAGCGCGAATCCCATCCGGCCTATCACTCCACCGGACGCTCGGCGGCACTGTATACCGCCGCCTACGGCACCCCTCAGGTGCGAGCGCTGACCCAGGCCAGCCGGGATTTTTTCGACGCCCCGCCGGCCGGTTTCTGCGAACACCCCTTGCTGACCCCTCGGGGCGAAATGACGGTGGATTTCACCGGTGACCCGGCCGAGTTGAACAACCAGTACCTCAGCGCCAAGGCCACGGTGCCGCAGATGCAACTGCTCAGCGCCGACGAGGCCTGTGCAAGGCTGCCGATCCTGCGACGGGACAAGGTCCACGGAGCGATCTACGACCCCACGGCCTGCGACATCGACACCGATGCGCTGCACCAGGGCTACTTGCGCGGTATTCGTCGCAATGGCGGTGAAGTGCACACCGACAGCGAAGTGCAGCAATTGAGCCGCGATGATCAGGGGCTGTGGCAAGTGAACACCGCCAACCAGACGTTCACAGCACCGGTCCTGATCAATGCAGCCGGCGCATGGGCCGATCACATTGCCCAGATGTCCGGCGCCCGGAAGCTGGGGTTGCAACCCAAGCGGCGTGCAGCATTCATTTTTGCCGGGCCCGAGGGCGTGGACATCCACGACTGGCCGATGCTGGTGAGCCTGGACGAATCCTTCTATATGAAGCCCGACGCCGGCATGTTCCTCGGCTCGCCGGCCAACGCCGACCCGGTGGAACCTCACGATGTACAGCCCGAAGAGCTGGACATCGCCATGGGCATCTACCAGATCGAAGAAGCCACCACCCTGACCATCCGCCGCCCGACCCGCACCTGGGCCGGCTTGCGCAGTTTCGTACACGATGGGGACCTGCTGTCCGGCTTCGATCCACAGGTGCCCGGACTGTACTGGGTCGCGGCCCAGGGTGGCTACGGCATCCAGACGTCGCCGGCCATGGGCCAGGCCAGCGCGGCGCTGGTGCGTGGCGAACCGCTACCCGAGGCCCTGGCCCGTTTCGGCCTGAGCATCGCCATGCTGTCACCCGAACGACTGGGCTGAACCACCTTGAGGTGACGCATCGCCGCGATTGCGGCACACTCCCCCGCGCCCCTGTTTCACGGGGCGCTGACGCTGCCTGGAGCCCTGTCATGACTGCTTCGCCACCCGATCCGGCGCTGGAAAACTTCCGCACCATCGCCGACGCTATCGCCACGCTGTTCTACCCCCACGCCGAAGTGGTGCTGCACGACCTGCGCACCCAAAAAGTCGATTACATCGCCAATAACCTGTCCAAGCGTGAAATTGGCGATGACTCGTCCCTGGAAGACATGCTCAGCGAGGATGTCAGCGAACGTAATATCGGGCCCTACGAGAAGCTGAACTGGGACGGACAGAAGATTCGCAGCCTCAGCAGCGTACTGCGTGACGCCGACGGACATCCGCTGGCGGTGCTGTGCATCAACCTGAATATTTCGCTGTTCGAGAACGCCAAGGCCGCGCTGGATCTGTTCCTGTCGCCAAGCAAGTTGATCCCCCAGCCAGACTCACTGTTTCGCGATGACTGGCAGGAGCGGATCAACACCTTCCTGCATGCCTGGATGCGCGAGCGTCAATTGAGCCTGAACCTGCTGACTCGCGACCACAAACGCGAGCTGGTGCTGGCGCTGCATGCCGAAGGCGCGTTCAAGGGCAAGAGCGCGTCCAACTACGTGGCCAACGTGCTGAATATGGGGCGGGCGACGGTGTACAAGCATTTGAAGGAGTTGAAGGGCTGAAATCTGCTTTGCCAGGTCTGCCGCCATCGCGAGCAAGCGCCCACACTGGATCTTTGTACCCAGGCCCTGTGGGAGCGAGCTTGCTCGCGATGGCGGTCAATCAGTCGCCGTAGATATCCGACTTGAAATACTTGCCCTGGATCTTCTGATACTCCCCATTGGCGCGAATCCCATCGATGGCCTTGTTCAAATCCGCCACCAGTTGGGTATTGCCCTTGCGCACCGCGATACCGGCACCTTCGCCGACGTATTTCGGGTCCTTGAGCTCGGGGCCGACAAAGGCGTAACCCTTGCCACGGGGCATCGACAGGAAGTCTTCCAGGGGGATGGTGTCGGCAAAAATCGCGTCGAGGCGACCGGACGCCAGGTCCATGTAGATTTCTTCGTTGTTGCCATAGCGCTTGACGACCACACCCTTGGGCTCGAGGACTTCAGTGGCGTAGCGGTCAGTGGTGGTGGCCCGCTGCACACCGACGGTCTTGCCCTTGAGGCTGACGTACTGGTCATCGACCACCGCCCCTTCCTTCATGACTAGGCGCGACGAGGTGAAGTAGTACTTGTGGGTGAAATCCACCGACTTCTTGCGCTCTTCGGTGATGGTCATGGACGACAGCGCCAGGTCGATCTTCTTCACCTTGAGCGCCGGAATCAGCCCGTCGAACTCACCTTCGATCCACTCGCACTTGACCTGCATCTGCGCGCACAGGGCATTGCCGATGTCGTAGTCGAACCCCACGATCTTCCCTTCCGAGGTCTTGGAAGCAAAAGGCGGGTACGCCGCCTCGATGCCGATGCGCAAGGTTTTCTCAGCGGCGAACAGGCTGCTGGAGGCCAACAGGCTCAAGGCCAGGCCAGTGATGAGGGGGAGTTTCTTCATGATCGATCTCTCGCGGGTTGTTGTTGGTTTGGCAGAGAAAGGTGGGGCGATGACTTTTATGTACTTATAAATCCATACTGGACTTTTATGTACAAAGCGTCAATTGGGGAAACAGGGGAAAGTGATGGGAGGCTGCCGGCCTCATCGCGAGCAAGCTCGCGCCCACAAAGGACCTGTGTACAACGAAGATCCAGTGTTGGAGCGAGCTTGCTCGCGATGGCGGGCTCGTGGCTTGCGAAAAAAAGACGGGGGGTTTACTGCTTCCAGCGATCCGCTGCCGCATGATCACTGTCCCGCCCTTCAACCCAGCGCGGGCCGTCGACAGTGTTTTCCTTCTTCCAGAACGGCGCTCGGGTCTTGAGGTAGTCCATGACAAAGGCGCAGGCGTCGAATGCCGCCTGGCGATGGGCACTGGCGGCCCCGACGAAGACGATCGGCTCGCCCGGTTCCAGGGCGCCGATACGGTGCAGCACCTCCAGCTTGAGCAACGGCCAGCGCTGCTCGGCCTCGCTGGCGATCTTGCCCAGGGCTTTCTCGGTCATGCCTGGATAATGCTCCAGGAACATCCCGGACACATCGAGGCCGTCATTGAAGTCGCGCACGTAGCCGACAAAACTCACCACCGCCCCCACGCCGACATTGGCCGCGTGCATCGCGTTGACTTCGCCCCCTGCGTCGAACGGTGCGACCTGCACACGAATCGCCATGGTTCAGCCTCCGGTCACGGTGGGGAAAAACGCCACTTCGTCGCCGTCCGCCAGCGGTTCGTCGAGCTGGCACAGGTCTTCATTGCGCGCGCACATCAGGTTTTGTTCCTTCAGCACCTCGGCCCCGTCACGCTGGGCAAGCAGCACGCGCACATCGTCGACCGTGGCGAAATCGCCTTCCACCTTTACCGAGTCCACACCCAGCGCTTCACGGTAACGGGCAAAGAACTTCACGTTGATTTTCATGACGCATCCGCCTGGAAATGGCCGCTCTTGCCGCCGAGTTTTTCCAGCACCCGCACGCCTTCGATGGTCATGCCACGGTCGACGGCCTTGCACATGTCGTAGATGGTCAGTGCAGCGACGCTGGCGGCGGTGAGGGCCTCCATTTCCACGCCGGTCTGCCCGGACAGTTTGCAACGGGCGACGATGCGTACCTGGTCCTCGCCTTCGGCATTGAGCTCGACCTTGACGCTGGTGAGCAACAGCGGGTGGCAGAGCGGAATCAGGTCACTGGTTTTCTTGGCCGCCTGGATGCCGGCAATGCGTGCGACGGCGAACACATCGCCTTTGGGGTGACCGCCGCTGACGATCATCTGCAGCGTGTCGGGCAACATGCGCACAAAGGCTTCGGCCGTGGCTTCACGGAACGTCACGGCCTTGTCGGTCACGTCGACCATGTTGGCGCGACCTTGGGAATCGAGATGAGTCAGCACAGGGTTACTCCTGATCGGGAGTGTCGATTGTAAACCCGTAAGTCAGAAACCGGCAGGGTCGATTGTCGCACCCCACTTGGGTCTTGGAGTCGAAAGTCAGCGCTACCACAGTTTTTTTGTACAGCATAAAAACCGGGCGGCTAGAAGGCCGCCCGGTTTGGCAGGGGTTACAGGTGGGATTCGGCGTATTCGGCCAGGATCGAGCGCGGTACGCCCTGCAGGGTGATGTGGACCCCGTTGGGGAAGTCCTTGAAGCGTTCCGTCAGGTAGGTCAGCCCGGAGCTGGTCGCGGACAGATAAGGGGTATCGATCTGCGCCAGGTTACCCAGGCACACCACTTTGGAACCGGCACCGGCACGGGTAATGATGGTTTTCATCTGGTGCGGGGTCAGGTTCTGGCATTCGTCGATCAGGATCAGGCTCTGCTGGAAGCTGCGGCCTCGAATGTAGTTGAGGGATTTGAACTGTAACGGCACTTTGCTGAGGATGTAGTCGACGCTGCCATGGGTGCTTTCGTCATCCATGTGCAAGGCTTCGAGGTTGTCGGTGATGGCGCCGAGCCAAGGTTCCATTTTTTCCGCTTCGGTACCGGGCAGGAAGCCGATTTCCTGGTCCAGGCCCTGCACGCTGCGGGTGGCGATGATGCGCCGGTAGCGTTTGCTGACCATGGTCTGCTCGATGGCAGCGGCCAGGGCCAGGATGGTCTTGCCGGAACCGGCGGCGCCGGACAGGTTGACCAGGTGGATATCCGGGTCGAGCAAGGCGAACAGCGCCAGGCTCTGGTAGATGTCTCGGGGCTTGAGGCCCCAGGCTTCCTGGTGCAGCAAAGGCTCCTGGTGCAGGTCGAGGATCAGCAGCTTGTCGACCTGGATTTCCTTGATCCAGCCGACGAAGCCTTGTTCGTCGATGATGAACTCGTTGATGTGCACGGCCGGCAGGTTGTCGATCAGTTGCACCTGGTGCCAGGTGCGGCCGTGGTCCTGGCGGGTCTCGACCTTGCTCACACGGTCCCAGAAGGAGCCGGTCATGGTGTGGTAGCCATTGGGCAACAGCGAGATGTCGTCGACCAACTGGTCGGTGCTGTAGTCCTCCGCCGCAATCCCGCAGGCGCGGGCCTTGAGGCGCATGTTGATGTCTTTGGTCACCAGCACCACGGCCTGGTCCTTGGTGCGCGCGTGCAGGTCGATCAACTGGTTGATGATGATGTTGTCGTTCAGGTGTTCTGGCAGCACCAGGTTGGGTTCGGTGCGCTTGCTCATCAGGATCGAAAGCAGGCCCTTGGGACCACTTTTACCACGCTGGATCGGCACGCCGAGCTCAACGTCCTCCGGAGAGGCGTCACCCAGGGTCTTGTCGATCAGGCGGATCGCCTGCCGGCATTCGGCCGCAACGCTGTGGTGCCCGCTCTTGAGTTTGTCCAACTCCTCAAGCACGGTCATCGGGATGGCAACGTGGTGTTCTTCGAAGTTCAGCAGGGCGTTTGGATCGTGGATCAATACGTTGGTATCGAGTACATAGAGGATTGGCTGGTTGGAGGAAGGGCTACGTCCGTGGTCATCCATACTCGGTCACCTATGTGGGGGCCATTCGACGCAATACCGTGACAGTGCTGCGCCTCGAGGTAGCCACCGAATTCACCCGCGACGATTCAGGTGAACTGCACACAATCTGGGTCTTGGAAGACGCCACCTGTGTTGCAGGTTTCGGCGGTCTGTCTTCTTGATACTCCAAAAACCATGACAGGAAAAAGCACTTTGACGCTTTTTTGAAGTTTATTTTTCAGAGTGACGAATAACCCTTGGCGTACCGCCATTGCGCCGTTAAAGTCGGAAGTCCGGTTGTCATGAATGTGCGCCGGTTTTTCCTCTTCCCCCAATGTTTCCGGGCCTTTTCAGGTTTCAGCGAAACGCTTCCTGGCAATCCGCCCAACCGATCCCGCTTTGCGCCGTCTGCGTCATCAACCAGGGCATCGCCGTTTTCACCCCATCCTGCTTGGCATTGAAAGTGATCACCCCGTGGCGCCACAGCAGCATCAGGGTCAGCACACGCTGGGCACTTTGCTCAGGCTTGAGTCGATTGTTGCTGTCCTGGGGATCGATGTCCCACAGCGCCACTTGCAAGCCCTGCTGCTCAAAGAACGCTTGTGCATCGCCACGACGCTGGCCCTGGGGTGGACGAAACAGCGGCACATAATTTTCGGGCAGCTTGCCCTTGACCAGCTCGACACTGCGCCGGACCGAGTCTTGCCAGTCCTGCCAATAACTGTGGGAGCGGAACTCCCAGCCCTGCACGCCCACGCATTGTCTCGAATACAACGCCTGGAGATGGTTGACCGAGCCCTCTTGCAACCGCGCCTGGATGTCCTTGCCCAGCACGAAGAAGGTGCCATTGACGTTCGCCTTGCGCAGGTATTCGGTTAGCCACGCAGTGTTGTCCGGCACCACGTTGGCGGCGCTGTCGAAGGTCAGCAGGAACAGGCGGTCGTTCATGTCTTCGCCGTTGCGTTCGTAATCGCCGAAACGTTCGATTTCGCTGCTGGTTTGCGGAAAAAGCGCGGCTTTACGCAGCAGTTCGTCGCGGTATTGGGTATGAAAGATCTGACTCGGCGCGGCCCACTTGATGTAGTAGGAATCGTCATCCAGATGAAACCTGCGCGCTTCTTCGCGCAGGGTCGCCATGTCCTCGACCAAGTAACAGAAGGAAGCGTCCTGATCGCAACTGCGTTGGGCAAAGTTGTAGCTGGCCAACAACCGCTGCCACAGCCGGGTGCGAAGCGCATCGATCGCAACCATGTTGACCGAGCGCAGCCCCAAGTACTGCTTGAGTGCGATCTCGTCCATGGCATCGACGTCCAGCAGGACCCGGGCGAACATCAGGATCTCGGCCCGCGAGGCCACGTCGAACAGCGTCGGGCTGGTGAGTTGTTCCGGCCAGGTGCTGCGGTCCAGGGTCGCGACATCATTGGGCGCGGGCGCGGCAATGGCACCCAGGCTCAACAGCCAGGCCGATAACACAAGAGCGATACGCAAAAGGGATGTCTCCATAACGAAACCCGCGCGGCATCATAGCCGATCCTGATGCAATACCCGCCGGCGAACGCCTCATGGCAAAGCGGCTTCTGCGGTTGGAGGATTTTGTGGTGGAAGTGCTTTTTGTGGCGAGGGAGCTTGCTCCCGCTGGGCTGCGAAGCGGCCCCCAAAATTTTGCGGTCGCTGCGCAACCGAGCGGGAGCAAGCTCCCTCGCCACAAAAGCATCACCACCGATCACCTATCACCCCAATAGCTGGAGTCCACCCGGACAACCCCCTAGAATCGCCGCACCCTCAAGGAGACGATTTCATGCTGATGGTGATTTCCCCCGCCAAGACCCTCGATTACGAAACACCGCCGGCCACCGAGCGTTTTACCCAGCCACAGTACCTGGATCATTCCCAGGAACTGATCGAGCAACTGCGCGAACTCTCCCCGGCACAGATCAGCGAGCTGATGCATGTCTCCGACAAGATCGGCGGCCTCAATGCCGCGCGATTCGGCAGTTGGACACCGGCGTTCACTCCGGCCAATGCCAAGCAGGCGCTGCTGGCCTTCAAGGGCGACGTGTATACGGGCCTCGATGCGCAAAGCTTTGGTGACGCCGACTTCGACTACGCCCAGCAACACCTGCGCATGCTCTCTGGCCTCTATGGCCTGCTGCGGCCACTGGACCTGATGCAACCCTATCGCCTGGAAATGGGCACGAAGCTGGCCAATGCCCGGGGCAAGGATCTTTATGCTTTCTGGGGCGCACGCATCAGTGAATGGCTGAACGAAGCCCTCGCCGACCAGGGCGACGACGTTCTGCTGAACCTGGCTTCCAATGAATACTTCTCGGCGGTCAAGCGCAGCGCACTGAAAGCGCGCGTCATCGATACCGAATTCCGCGACCTGAAAAATGGCCAGTACAAAATCATCAGCTTCTACGCCAAGAAAGCCCGGGGCCTGATGAGTCGTTTCGTGATTCAGGAACGGATCAGCGACCCTGCGGCACTCAGCCAGTTCGATGTACAGGGCTACCGCTTCAACGCCCAACAATCGAGCCGGGACAAACTGGTTTTCCTGCGCGATCACGCCCCCGAATAAGGCATGACCCTATACCGCCCCCTGATCGGGGGCTTCGATCATCTGCCTATTTGTCATCTTAGTTCATCGCCCACTTCGCCAGTTTCATGGCGCCAATAAATCGCCCCACTCCTGCGCTAACTTTTCTTTCACTCGACACTCGTCAGTTTTTTGCGTAGTGGCACCGATTTTTTTCATCAGTAGTGGCACAAAACTATCTACCCCTCCTAACTCCCCATTAATAAAGGGCAAAACGGCAAGTGCCATCATATTGAGGCCAGTGCCATCTTCGATAATATTTCGAAAAATTTCGAAAATCGCGATGAGCGGATCGGAACTATGTCAAATTGCATGGCTCATACCATCCGTAACGATTCTCGGCGAGCGTGTACGAGATAACTTACAAAGGACGTCGAACGGATTAACCAAGTTGTCACGACAACTTAGCGAAACGGTCGTCTAATTGGATCCACCCTTAAAGGATGGGAGATAAAGCACCATTACTATCCCCTACAAGGCCAAGGCTGCGCCCCTATAACGTGCTCACCCGAGCACACAAACTTTTGATTTTGTGGGCTTTTTGCCAGGGATCGGAAGTGAAGGACCTTTGCACGAGCGTTCCCGATAACGAGGACTGGCTGCATAACAGGGCAGGTCATAACAACTAGGCCACATTGCGCACAACTTGAGTGCATTTATTTAGACACTCGGAACTTAGTATGCCTGCACACGGCATTGTGGCGCCTGCATTCCACACTTCCGAGTGCACTATGACCGCTGAACACTATTAACTCCGGCCATTTAATGGCGTGAAAAACAGAGGGAAATGCGATGCGCATTAGCATATTTGGTTTGGGTTACGTCGGTGCAGTATGTGCCGGTTGCCTGTCTGCACGGGGCCATGATGTAGTTGGCGTGGATGTCGCCAAAGACAAAATCGACATGATCAACGCCGGTAAATCGCCGATCGTTGAACCTGGTCTTGGTGAGCTATTGGCGCAAGGCATTCAAACTGGTCGACTGCGCGGCACGACCAACTTCGCCGAAGCGATTCGCGATACTGACCTGTCGATGATCTGCGTCGGTACACCGAGCAAAAAGAACGGCGACCTGGAACTGAACTACATCGAAGCGGTGTGCCGCGAGATTGGTTTTGTCCTGCGTGACAAGACCACCCGCCACACTATCGTAGTTCGCAGCACCGTATTGCCGGGCACAGTGGCAAACGTTGTGATCCCAATCCTGGAAGACTGCTCCGGCAAGAAAGCCGGCGTCGATTTCGGTGTCGCGGTCAACCCTGAATTTCTGCGTGAAAGCACCGCGATCAAGGACTACGACCAGCCGCCGATGACCGTTATCGGTGAGTTCGACACCGCCTCCGGTGACGTTCTGCAGTCGCTGTACGAAGAGCTCGATGCGCCGATCATCCGCAAGGACATCGCCGTCGCCGAGATGATCAAGTACACCTGCAACGTGTGGCACGCCACCAAGGTGACCTTCGCCAACGAAATCGGCAACATCGCCAAGGCCGTCGGCGTCGATGGCCGTGAAGTGATGGATGTGGTCTGCCAGGACAAGACCCTGAACCTGTCCCAGTACTACATGCGCCCAGGCTTCGCCTTCGGCGGCTCCTGCCTGCCCAAGGACGTTCGCGCCCTGACCTACCGTGCCGGTTCCCTGGACGTGGAAGCGCCGCTGCTCAACTCGCTGATGCGCAGCAACGAATCCCAGGTGCAGAACGCCTTCGACATCGTTTCCAGCCACGACAAGCGCAAAGTCGCCCTGCTGGGCCTGAGCTTCAAGGCCGGTACCGACGACCTGCGAGAAAGCCCACTGGTAGAACTGGCGGAAATGCTGATCGGCAAGGGCTTCGACCTGAAGATCTACGACAGCAACGTCGAATACGCCCGCGTCCACGGTGCGAACAAGGATTACATCGAGTCGAAGATCCCTCACGTCTCGTCCTTGCTCAACTCCGACTTCGACTCGGTGATCGACAGCTCCGACATCATCATCCTGGGCAACCGCGACGAGAAGTTCCGCGCGCTGACCGAGAACGTACCGGAAGGCAAGCAGGTCATCGACCTGGTCGGCTTCATGTCCAAGGCCACCAACCCGAGTGGCCGGACCGAAGGCATCTGCTGGTAAGTCTGTTTGCCGGCCGGGGCATGCTCCGGCCGGCCTTTCGCCTGCCTTAACCCATCGGGCCGCCCACAAGGCCCGCCCGAGATAGAGACGGATGCAGATTATGCACAGGCTAAAGCACGGCCTGCTTCAGGCCGCCGGTTGGCTGTTTTACTTGAGTTTATTGATGGGCATCGCCATGGCGCTGCCCACGTCCACGTTCGACTCCGAATCCAAGGACTTCATCTTCCTGATCGGCGCCGTGGGCATCTGGCGTTACTCCATGGGAGCAACGCATTTCGTGCGCGGCATGATCTTCCTGTACATCGTCTACCCGCACCTGCGCCGCAAGGTACGCAAGCTGGGCAAGGCGGCGGATCCGTCCCATGTGTACCTGATGGTCACCAGCTTCCGGATCGATGCGCTGACCACCGCCCAGGTGTACGGCTCGGTGATTCGCGAGGCCATCGAATGCGGGCTGCCCACCACCGTGGTCTGCTCCATCGTGGAAATGTCCGACGAACTGCTGGTCAAGAGCCTCTGGGCCCGCATGAACCCGCCAGCGCGGGTCAAGCTGGACTTCGTGCGTATCCCTGGCACCGGCAAGCGCGACGGCCTGGCCTACGGTTTCCGCGCCATCTCCCGCCACTTGCCGGATGACCGCGCCGTCGTAGCGGTGATCGATGGCGACACCGTGCTCGCCGAAGGCGTCGTGCGCAAGACCGTGCCGTGGTTCCAGCTGTTCGGCAACGTCGGCGGCCTGACCACCAACGAGTTCTGCGAAGTGCGCGGCGGCTACATCATGAGCGAATGGCACAAGCTGCGTTTCGCCCAGCGGCACATCAACATGTGTTCCATGGCCTTGTCCAAGCGCGTGCTGACCATGACCGGCCGCATGTCGGTGTTCCGCGCCACCGTGGTCACCAACCCGGACTTCATCGCCGACGTGGAAAGCGACTCGCTGCAACACTGGCGCCTGGGTCGCTTCAAGTTCCTGACCGGCGATGACAAGTCGAGCTGGTTCAGCCTGATGCGCCTGGGCTACGACACGTTCTATGTGCCCGATGCGGCGATCAACACCGTTGAACACCCGCCGGAGAAGAGCTTCATCAAGGCCAGCCGCAAATTGATGTTCCGCTGGTACGGCAACAACCTGCGGCAGAACTCCCGGGCACTGGGCCTGGGTCTGCGCCGTCTGGGCCTGTTCACCTCGGTGGTGCTGCTCGACCAGCGTGTGTCGATGTGGACGTCGCTGCTGGGCCTGACCGTGGCACTGATCGCCAGCTTCAAGTACGGCACCGCGTTCATCCTGGTGTACCTGCTGTGGATCGGCATCACCCGGTTGCTGCTGACCCTGTTGCTGTCGTGCTCCGGACACAAGATCGGCCCTGCCTACCCGGCGATTCTCTATTACAACCAGATCGTCGGTGCCCTGGTGAAGATCTATGTGTTCTTCCGCCTCGACCAGCAGTCCTGGACCCGCCAGCCCACCTCACTGACCCGTGATCTCGCCAGCTTTCAACGTTGGTTCAACACTTGGTCGTCTCGGACCATGACCTTCTCCGCCGGCAGCATCTTTGTCGCCGTGCTGCTGACGATGGTCTGACCGGACTTGAATGAATTAACTAGGAAATCGCCCCTATGAACACCGCCGTGAATGTCAACGTAGTGCATGAATCCGAAGCCCAGCGCCAACACGCCCGGGTCAAAATCCCGGCCAAGCTGCGCTTCTTCGGCCCTGACCGTACGCCGATGGAAGTCAAGGTCCTGGACTTGTCCGCCGGCGGCCTGAGCTTCAACGCCGGCCAGATGCCCCTCAAGACCGGGGAGTCCTACAAAGGTCGCCTGCAGTTCGTCATCGACAACCTTGGCCTGGCCATGGACGTGGAGTTGCAGATCCGTTCCTACGACCGCCAGACCGGCCGCACCGGTTGCCAGTTCCAGAACCTGGAGCCGCGGGACATCTCGACACTGCGTCACATCATCACCTCGCACCTGGCCGGCGACATCGTCGGTGTCGGTGACGTGCTGGCGACCCTGCAGCGCGACAACTTCACCAAGGCCCGCAAACAGAAAGACGAAAACGGCGGCATGAGTGCCATGGGGCGCCTACGCGCCGTGACCTTCAGCCTGGGGGTCTTCGCCGTTGGCCTGGCGGCGTTCGGTTTCATCTTCAAGTCGGTGTACGGCATGTACTTTGTCAGCCACGCCCAGGCCGGCCTGGTGAACGTGCCGGGCATGGCCATTACCATGCCGCGCGACGGCACCGTGCAGAGCCTGGTCAAGGCCGACGGCGTGGCTGCCAAAGGCGCCCCGCTGGCGACCTTCAGCACCAGCATGCTCGACGTGCTCAAAGGTCACCTGGACGACAACCAGTTGCAGCCGGCCAAGGTCGAGGAGCTGTTCGGCAAGCAAATGACTGGCACCCTGACGTCGCCGTGCGACTGCATCGTGTCCCAGCAACTGGTCGCCAACGGCCAGTACGCCAGCAAGGGTGACGTGATCTTCCAACTGGTCCCACGGGGCACCGAAGCCAACGTCGAAGCCCGTTTCTCCTATCGCCAGTTCGGCGACGTGCGCCCAGGTACGCCAGTCAACTTCCAGGTCGCCGGCGAAGACACCACCCGTACCGGCAAGATCGTCAGCAGCACCAGCCTGAAAAGTGCCGACCTGTCCTCCGATATCCGTGTGCTGATCCAACCTGACGAACCCCTGGACAGCTCGCTGGCCGGCCGGCCGGTAGAAGTCACCAGCGACCGTGGTCCGAACCTGAACTGGCTGATCGACAAAGCCATGGCCGTCGGTATTTAAGTCGAGGATATGCCCGTGACCATTATAAAAATCCTGAACACCCCACAGGCTCTGTGGGAGCGAGCTTGCTCGCGAAAGGATCAACGCGGTCAGGATGCTATGCCGCAAACTCGTTCCCACATGGGAACACTGTGTGCCCTGGCACTGGCCGTCAGCCTGGCCGGTTGTGCCGGCCTGCCCGACCAGCGCCTGGCCAACGAAGCCCTCAAGCGCGGCGACACGGCGCTGGCGCAGCAGAACTATCAGCAGCTGGCAGACCTGGGCTACAGCGAAGCCCAGGTCGGCCTGGCCGATATCCAGGTGGACAGCCGCGATCCCGAGCAGATGAGAAAAGCCGAGGCGACTTACCGCGCCGCCGCCGATATCTCGCCACGGGCCCAGGCTCGCCTGGGTCGCCTGCTGGTGGCCAAGCCCGGTTCCACTGAAGCGGAAAAACACGAAGCCGAAGGCCTGTTGAAGAAAGCCTTCGCCAACGGGGAAGGCAACACCCTGATCCCGCTGGCGATGCTGTACCTGCAATATCCCCACAGCTTCCCGAACGTCAACGCCCAGCAGCAGATCAGCCAATGGCGCAGCGCCGGCTACCCGGAAGCGGGCCTGGCGCAGATTCTGCTCTACCGCACCCAGGGCACCTACGACCAGCACCTGGATGAAGTCGAGAAGGTCTGCAAGGCCGCGCTGGCGACCACGGACATCTGCTACGTCGAACTCGCCACGGTCTATCAGAAACGCGGCCAGCCGGAACAGCAGGCCGCATTGCTCAAGCAGATGCAGGACGGTCACGCCCGTGGCGTCGTATCCGCCCAGCGCGTGGACAGCGTCGCCCGTGTCCTGGCCGACGCCAGCCTGGGCAAGACCGATGAAAAGACCGCCCAGTCGTTGCTCGAAGGCATCGCTCCTGGCTACCCCGCTGCCTGGGTCAGCCTGGCGCAACTGCTCTACGACTTCCCGGAACTGGGTGACGTCGACAAGATGATGCAATACCTGGAAAACGGCCGCGCCGCCGACCAGCCTCGTGCCGAGCTGTTGCTGGGCAAGCTGTACTACGAAGGCAAGTGGGTTCCGGCCGATGCCAAGGCCGCCGAGGCGCATTTCCAGAACGCCGTTGGCCGCGAAGTGGCTGCCGATTACTACCTCGGCCAGATCTATCGCCGCGGTTATCTGGGCCAGGTGTACTCGCAAAAAGCCCTGGACCACCTGCTCAAGGCCGCCCGCAACGGCCAGAACAGCGCCGACTTCGCCATTGCCCAGCTGTTCTCCCAGGGCAAGGGCACCAAGCCCAACCCGGTCAACGCGTATGTGTTCAGCCAGTTGGCCAAGGCGCAGAACACCCCGCAAGCCATCGAGCTTGCCCAAACCCTCGAAGCACAATTACCGCCGGAACAACTTGCACAAGCCCAACGCCTGCTACAACAAGAGCAGGCCATTCGCGGCGCAATGAGCCCCGATACGCTGGAACTGCAAGCCCTAAAAGAAGATGACGGCGAGGAACCTCTATGAAGCTTTTGAAGCTCAACCCTTTTGTGCAGGCTGGTATTGGCCTGTCGTTTGCCCTGCTGTGGTCCTGTCCGACCCTGGCGGCACTGACCGATAGCAAGAATTTCGGCCTGGAAGTGAAGATCACCGGGCAGTCCGAAGATGACCGTGATCTCGGCACCCAGAGCGGTGGCGACGTCAACGGTGTCGGCCTGGACCTGCGTCCATGGGTCTACGGTGAAAGTGAAAGCGGCGCCTGGAGCGCCTACGCCATGGCCCAGGCCGTGACGTCCAGCGACATCATCGAGACCGACACCCTGCAACAGTCCGATGGCAGCACCCAGCAAACCGACAGCGGTGACCGCGAAGCCAAGAAAAGCTACCTGGCCATGCGCGAGTTCTGGATTGGCTACCGTGGCCTGACCCCCTACCCGGGCGAGCAGTTGAAGTTCGGTCGCCAGCGCCTGCGCAACGACGACGGCCAATGGCGTGACACCAACATCGAAGCCCTGAACTGGACCTTCGACACCACCTTGCTGCGGGCCAACCTCGGCGTGGCCGAACGGTTCAGCGAATACCGCACCGACCTCAAGGAATTGTCCCCCAAGGACAAGGACCGCATGCACGTCTACGGCGACGTGGGTTACCAGTGGATGCCAGGCCAATGGGCCGGTATCCGTGCCCACCACTCCCATGACAACGGCAGCCTCGACTACCCTACCCCGGGCGAGCCCACCGATACCCTGGACAAGACCGAGAATGGTGACTTGACCTGGCTCGGCCTGGAAGCCAACAGCGACGCCTACAACTGGCGCAACACCAACACCGTCAACTACTGGGCGAGCCTCACGGGCATGACCGGTGACCGCGACACCGTCAACCCGCTCAATGCCGACGGCACCCGCCCGACAGAAGCCAAGCACAGCGATGATGTGGACGGCTGGGCCACTGACCTGGGTATCCGCCTGCGCCTTGACCCGCAATGGCAAGTCGGTGCGGCCTATGCTCGCGCCAGCGAGGACTACGAACAGAACGGCCTGCAAAGCAACCGTTCGAACTTCACCGGCACCCGTTCGCGCGTCCACCGTTTCGGCGAAGCATTCCGTGGCGAAATGGCCAACACCCAGAGCGCCAGCCTGTTCGGTTCCTGGCAACTGCGTGACGAATACGACGCCAGCCTTGTGTATCACAAGTTCTGGCGCGTGGACGGCAACAAGCCAGTGGGCAGCAACGGTATCAATGCCGTGGAAAACAACACCGACGACGTGACCGGCGCAATCCTGTCCACCTCGACCCTGCCGCTGCGTGATGGCGACAAGGACCTGGGCCAGGAAGTCGATCTGGTCGTCACCAAGTACTTCAAGCAAGGCCTGCTGCCGGCCGCGCTGAGTCAGTCAATTGATGAGCCGTCGGCGCTGGTGCGCTTTCGTGGCGGCGTGTTCAAGCCAGGCGACGCCTACGGCAAAGAGGTCGATTCGTACATGCATCGCGCCTTTGTCGACGTGATCTGGCGCTTCTGATGCGAATGGCCATGGGAGTGCCCGAAATGAACCGCTACCTCAGGAACAGCCAGGCGATGAAAGGTTCGATCAGCCTGTTGGTCGCAGCGATGCTGCTGGCCGGCTCGCCGGCGTTCGCCAACGTTGAACCGGTGGTCAAGCCGGGCAACGTGGCCAAGGAACTGCAACGAGCCAAGACCTATACCGTCAGCAGCGCGCCGACCGCACCGCTGGAACTGGCCAAGCCGACCTTGCCCGACCTCAAAGGCTATACCGCCGAAGCGGTCGCGGCCAAGATCGTGCGCACCAAGCCCGGCAAGGTCAGCGTGCGCCGGATGATGCAGGAAAACGCCTTGAAGGACTTCATCGGCGGCGACAACAAGATGGCCGAGTGGGTCGTGCGTCAGCACGGTATCCCACAGGCCATCTTCCTCGACGATGGCTACATGAACCTCAAGGACCTGGCCAAGAAACAGCCCAAGTACCTCATCGAAACTTCGCCAGGTGTCTACCTGGCGAAGATTCCGATCGTGGTTGGCCAGAAAGGCATCCTGGAAATCGACAAACAGACCCAGGAACTGCGCCTGTCCCAAGAGGGCGGCTCATTCCTGGTCAACGATGGCCAGATGTTCATCCGCGACACCAAGGTCACCGGCTGGCGCGAAAAGGACAATGGCCCCGCCACGTTTCGCTCGCCCAAGGAATTCCGTCCGTTCCTGCTGTCGTGGGGCGGTACCGAGACCTACATCGTCAACACCAAGATGGCCAGCTTCGGCTACGCCAACAGTAAGTCGTACGGGGTGAGTATTTCCCAGTACACGCCGAACATGGCCAAGGTCCTCAAGCGCCCGGAACCGACCGGCTGGATCATCGGTTCCGAGTTCTCGGACATGTGGTACGGCTTCTACTGCTACGAGACCCGCGACTTTGTCATCAAGGGCAATACCTACAAAGACAACATCGTCTACGGCATCGACCCCCACGACCGTTCCCATCGGCTGATCATCGCCGACAACACCGTCTACGGGACCAAGAAGAAGCACGGGATCATTATTTCCCGTGAGGTCAACGACAGCTTCATTTTCAACAATCGCAGCTACGACAACAAACTCTCGGGCCTGGTGATCGACCGTAACAGCGTCAACAACCTGATCGCCTACAACGAGATCTACAAGAACCACACAGACGGCATCACGCTTTACGAGAGTGGTGACAACCTGCTGTGGGGCAACAAAGTGATCAGCAACCGCCGCCACGGCATCCGGGTTCGTAACAGCGTGAACATTCGCCTCTACGAAAACGTATCCATGGCCAACGGCCTGACCGGTCTCTACGGTCACATCAAGGACCTGTCCGACACCGACCGGGACATCAAGCTCGACCCGTTCGACGCCCAGGTCTCGCTGATCGTAGTCGGTGGCGAACTGGCCGCCAACGGCAGCGGCCCATTGTCCATCGACTCGCCGTTGAGCGTTGAGCTGTACCGCGTGTCCATGCTCGCGCCGACCAAATCCAGCGGCATCAGCTTCTCGGGAATTCTCGGCGAGCGCCAGGATGAAATTCTCGACCTGCTGGTGCGCCAGCAGAAAGCCGTGCTGATCGACCCTGTCGAACGCCAGACCGAATTGCGGGACTGAGGATGACCTTTATGAACCCACAGATGATCAAACTCCTGGGCCTGTCTGCCCTGACTGCCGGCATTCTCGCCGCTGCAAGCGGCGCCCGCGCCGATGAAATCAAGGCCCCGAGCTTCACTGCCGAGCCCTGCTGCAACCTGTGCCCGGCGGCCCATGATGCGAAGAACTACACCACGCGCTACCAGCAGAACTTCACCACGCTGGTACAAGCCCAGGGTGACTGGCTGTTCCGGACCCAGGAAGACCTGCGTACCGAATTCAACACCACCCCGGCCGGCTACAAGCGCCTGCAGCAGTTGCACGATGCGTTCAAGGCAAAAGGCGTCGAGTTGGTGCTCGTCTACCAGCCGACCCGGGGCCTGGTGAACCGCAACAAGCTCAACCCACAGGAAAAGGCCGCTTTCGACTATGAGAAAGCCCTGACCAACTACAAATCCATGCTAGGGCGTTTCGCCCAGATGGGTTACGTGGTGCCGGACCTGTCGCCGCTGACCAACGAAAACCTGCCCGAAACCCTGCCGGCCCACGATTTCTATTTCCGTGGCGACCAGCACTGGACACCCTACGGCGCCCAGCGCACCGCCAAGATCGTCGCCGAGAAGGTCAAGCAGCTCCCGGCCTTCGCCGACATCCCCAAGCGTGAGTTCGAGACCAAGAAGTCCGGCCGCATGGGCAAGACCGGCACCCTGCACAACATGGCCGGGCAGCTGTGCGGCACCAGCTATGCGATCCAGTACATGGACCAATTCACCACCGAGCCCAAGGGCGAGGCGGGTGACGGCGATCTGTTCGGCGATTCCGGGAACCCGCAGATCACCCTGGTGGGCACCAGTCACAGCGGCAAGAACTACAACTTCGCCGGCTTCCTTGAAGAAGCCATCGGCGCCGACATCCTCAACGTAGCCTTCCCCGGCGGCGGTTTCGAGGGCGCGATGATCCAGTACCTGGGCAGCGAAGAGTTCCAGAAGAACCCGCCGAAAATCCTCATCTGGGAATTCTCGCCGCTGTATCGCCTGGACCAGGAAACCATCTATCGCCAGATGATGGCGCTGCTGGACAACAACGGTTGCGAAGGCAAGCCGGCATTGATGAGCAGCAAGACCGCGCTCAAGCCGGGCAAGAACGAATTGATGGTCAATAGCAAGAACATGGATCTGCGTAACGGCAGCCACCAGGTCGACATCCGCTTCGCCGACACCTCGGTGAAAACCTTGCAAGCCACCCTCTGGTACATGAATGGGCGCCACGAGGATATCAAGATCGAAAAACCGGATACCTCCGAAACCGACGGACGTTTCGCCTTCCAGCTGCGCACCGACGAGGACTGGGCTTCGCAAAACCTTCTGGCTGTCGAAGTCCAGGGACCTGAAGCCGGTAAAGAGCCGCAGCAGATCGAAGCGAAAATCTGTAAACGCAACGCATCTCCGCAAGCCGAACAAACGGCTCAAATCGGACAATGAGGTCTCGTCTCATGACCAGTACCACGCGCACCCGAACGTTGAAAACGCTGCTGGCGCCCTCCCTGCTGACCCTGGCAATGTTCGCCGGGGCCACGCAGGCCGCGGCCCCGCTGCGCCCGCCACAGGGTTACTTCGCACCGATCGAAAAGGTCAAGGCCGGCGAAGCGGCCCAAGGCTGCGACGCCACGCCGACGCCCTACACTGGCTCCCTGCAATTTCGCAGCAAGTACGAGGGCTCCGACAAGGCCCGTGCGACCCTGAACGTGCAGTCGGAAAAAGCCTTCCGCGACAGCACCGCCGACATCACCAAGATCGAGCGTGGCGTCAGCAAACAAGTGATGCAATTCATGCGTGACGGCCGTCCCGAACAATTGGAATGCACCCTCAACTGGCTGACCGCGTGGGCCCAGGCCGATGCGCTGATGTCCAAGGACTTCAACCACACTGGCAAGTCCATGCGCAAATGGGCGCTGGGCAGCATGGCTTCGGCCTATGTGCGCCTGAAGTTCTCCGAGTCCCGCCCACTGGCCAATCACCAGGAGCAGGCGCAACTGATCGAAAGCTGGTTCAGCCGGATGGCCGACCAGGTCGTCAGCGACTGGGACAACCTGCCGCTGGACAAGACCAACAACCACTCCTACTGGGCCGCCTGGTCGGTGATGGCCACCTCCGTGGCAATCAACCGCCGCGACCTGTTCGATTGGGCCGTCAAGGAATACAAGGTCGGCGTCAACCAGATCGATGCCGACGGTTTCCTGCCCAACGAACTCAAGCGCAAGCAACGCGCCCTGTCCTACCACAACTATGCCCTGCCGCCGTTGGCGATGATCGCCAGTTTCGCCCAGGTCAATGGCGTGGACCTGCGCCAGGAAAACAACGGCGCCCTCAAGCGACTGGGTGACCGGGTGCTGGCCGGGGTGGAAGACCCGGACATCTTCGAAGAGAAGAACGGCGACAAACAGGACATGAAGGACCTGAAGGTCGATTCGAAATTCGCCTGGCTCGAACCGTTCTGCAGCCTCTACACCTGCAGCGAGGATGTGCTGGAACGCAAGCATGAGATGCAACCGTTCAAGACCTTCCGCCTCGGCGGTGACTTGACCCGGGTGTACGACCCTTCGCGGGAGAAAGGTGAAAAAGGAAGCTGATTCACAACACATTTCCTGTGGCGAGGGAGCTTGCTCCCGCTGGGGTGCGTAGCGCCCCCAAGCCTGACGATGCGACTGCTTCGCAGCCGAGCGGGAGCAAGCTCCCTCGCCACAGGTAAGTGTCGGAAATGTAATCAACCACCCGGTTTTCATGGGGGGGTTTGGGGGGGCTCTGGCCCTTGACTGTTGATTCAACATGGAGAGATCGGGATGGTATTTTCATCCAATGTGTTCCTGTTTCTGTTCTTGCCGATCTTTCTCGGCTTGTACTACTTGAGCGGGCAACGCTATCGCAACCTGCTGCTGCTGATCGCCAGCTACGTGTTCTATGCCTGGTGGCGGGTGGACTTCCTGGCGCTGTTCGCCGGCGTCACCTTGTGGAACTACTGGATCGGCCTGAAAGTCGGTGCCGCCGGTGTGCGGACCAAACCGGCCCAACGCTGGCTGTTGCTCGGCGTGGGCGTGGATTTGGCCATCCTGGGCTACTTCAAGTACGCCAACTTCGGCGTGGACAGCCTCAACGCAATCATCACCAGCTTTGGCCTCAACCCGTTCATCCTGACCCATGTGCTGTTGCCGATCGGGATCTCGTTCTACATCTTCGAGTCCATCAGCTACATCATCGACGTCTATCGCGGTGACACGCCGGCGACCCGCAACCTGATCGACTTCGCAGCGTTCGTGGCGATTTTCCCGCACCTGATCGCCGGCCCTGTGTTGCGTTTCCGCGACCTGGCCGACCAGTTCAACAACCGTACCCACACGCTGGACAAGTTCTCCGAAGGCTGCACCCGCTTCATGCAGGGCTTCATCAAGAAAGTGTTCATCGCCGACACCCTGGCGGTGGTGGCCGACCATTGCTTCGCCTTGCAGAACCCGACCACGGGCGATGCCTGGCTCGGCGCCCTGGCCTACACCGCCCAGCTGTACTTCGACTTCTCCGGCTACAGCGACATGGCCATCGGCCTGGGCCTGATGATGGGTTTCCGTTTCATGGAAAACTTCAAGCAGCCCTACATCAGCCAGTCGATCACCGAGTTCTGGCGCCGCTGGCACATCAGCCTGTCCACCTGGCTGCGCGACTACCTCTACATCACCCTGGGCGGTAACCGCAAAGGCACGCTGATGACCTATCGCAACCTGTTCCTGACCATGCTGCTCGGTGGTCTGTGGCACGGCGCGAACATCACCTACGTGATCTGGGGTGCCTGGCACGGCATGTGGCTGGCCATCGAGAAAGCGGTGGGCATCAACACCACGCCACGCAGCATCAACCCGATCCGCTGGGCGCTGACCTTCCTGCTGGTGGTGATGGGCTGGGTGATCTTCCGGGCCGAGAACCTGCACGTGGCCGGTCGCATGTACGCTGCCATGTTCAGCTTCGGCGACTGGTCGCTGTCGGAACTGACCCGCGCCAACCTCACCGGCCTGCAGATCGCCACGCTGGTGGTGGCCTACATCACCCTCGCCTTCTTCGGCCTGCGGGACTTCTACACCAACCGTCCGCCGGTCAAGACCAAGCCTGAGGTCAATACCGAGGCCAACGGCCCGGCCACCGCACAACCGGGGATGATCAAGGCCGTACCGGGTGACAACCCATCGACGATCCATGAGCCGGGCTACACCGTGGGTGTCGAAGCCCAGGTGCAACCGGCCTACTGGACCGTGGACTGGTCGCGCTACGTGATGCGCGCCCTGGTGCTGCTGCTGTTCATCGCTTCGATTCTCAAACTCTCGGCGCAAAGCTTCTCGCCGTTCCTTTACTTCCAGTTCTGAGGGATCTGAACATGACCCGCTCATTACGCATCTTTTACATCGCACTGTTCATGCTGATCCTGACAGCGCTGGGCCTGTGGTCGATGCGCAGCTTCTTCGGCTTCAGCACCAACCCCGACGCCACCGTGCTCAACGGGCGCTGGGCCAAGGCCGTGGAAACGCACTACGACGACGAGTTCCCGATCAAGCGCCTGGGCACCAACATCTGGGCGGCGCTGGACTACAAGCTGTTCAATGAAGGCCGCAAGGGCGTGGTCCTGGGCCGTGACCAGTGGCTGTACAGCGACGAAGAGTTCAACCCGATCGTCAACGAAGAGCTGAACCTGCAAGGCAACTACGCGCTGGTCGAAGGCGTGCGCCAGAAGCTCAAGGAACAAGGCATCACCCTGGTCATGGCGATCCTGCCGGCCAAGGCGCGGCTGTACCCCGAGCACCTGGGTGACGTGAAGCCATCGAGCATTCACGCCAATCTCTACCAGGATTTCCATGCTCGCGTGGCGGCCGACAAGATCCTCGCGCCTGACCTGCTCGGCCCGCTGCAACAGGCCAAGCAAGGCGGCCAGCAAGTGTTCCTGCGCACCGACACCCACTGGACCCCGGAAGGTGCCCAGGTCGCTGCCGAGAACCTAGCCAAGGCCATCGCGGAAAAGGCGCCGCTCAATGGCGAACCACAGCGCTTCGTCACTGAGCCTGCGGAAAAAATCACCCACAAGGGTGACCTGCGCCAGTTCCTGCCCCTGGACCCGCTGTTCGAAAACCTGATGCCCGCCCAGGAGCCGCTGGTCAAGCGCAACACCCGCGAAGCCGACGACCAGCCAGCCGGCGACGACGCGCTGTTCGCCGACGCCCAGGTGCCCGTGGCCCTGATCGGCACGAGCTACAGCGCCAACCCCAACTGGAACTTCGTCGGTGCACTCAAGCAAGCCCTGCACAGCGACGTCATCAACTACGCCGAGGACGGCCATGGCCCGATCCTGCCGATGCTCAGCTACCTCAAGAGTGATGCCTTCAAGAACAGCCCGCCACAGGTGCTGATCTGGGAGTTCCCTGAACGTTATCTGCCCGTGAACAACGAAATCGGCGACGCCGACCCACAGTGGGTCGCAGAGCTCAAGCAAGCCGGCGCGCGCCAACAGAACGTAGCCGCCAACACCCCATCCGAGACGCCCGACCGGGCGCAAAACTGAAAGAGAGGTCCACCATGACTTTCAACACTACTCCTCGCCGTCTCGCTGCTCGCTCCTTCAAGGCCGTTGCCCTCGTCGCCAGCATGAGCGCCCTCTCATTGTCCGCCTTTGCCGGTGACTCGGCCCTGTACGGTCCGGTCGCGCCAAAAGGCTCGAGCTTCGTACGTATCTACAACGCCAGCAACGCCGAAGTCAGCGCCACCGTCGGCAGCACCAACCTCAACGAAGTGGCGCCACTGGCCAGCAGCGACTTCAGCTTCATGCCGGGCGGTGACTACAACGCCAAGGTCGGCAGCCAGACCGTCCCGGTCAAACTGGCCCCCGATCACTACTACACCCTGGTCAACAACGCCACCGGCCAGCCTCAGTTGATCGAAGAACCGCCGTTCAAGAACAAGCAGAAGTCCCTGGTCCGCGTGCAGAACCTCACCGACAAGGCCCTGACCCTCAAGACCGCCGATGGCAAGACCGAAGTGGTGCCGAACGTCGCGGCCAAGGGCCGTGGCGAGCGTGAAATCAACCCGGTGAAAGTGACCCTGGCACTGTTCGAAGGCGACAAGAAAGTCGGCGACCTCAAGCCCGTGGCCCTGGAGCGCGGCGAAGCGGCCGTGCTGTACGTCACAGGCTCAGGCAGCAGCCTGTCGCCAGTGTGGGTGAAACGCCCGGTGTCGACACGATAAGAGCAGCGGCGAGCTTCTAGCTTCAAGCGGCAAGCTTTTACTTGCAGCTTGAAGCTTGAGGCTCGCCACTGCCGCAGGAACAACAACAAGAGAGTGAAACGACAGAACGCAGTAGCTCTAACAACCATTTCGCTTCAAGGAGTAACAAACATGATTCCGGTGATCTTGTCAGGTGGTAGTGGCTCACGTCTTTGGCCGCTTTCGCGCAAGCAATTCCCTAAACAGTTCCTGGCCCTGACCGGTGAACACACCCTGTTCCAGCAGACCCTCGAGCGCCTGGTGTTCGAAGGCATGGACACGCCGATCGTGGTCTGCAACAAAGACCACCGCTTCATCGTCAACGAACAGTTGAGCAACCGTAAGCTTGAAGCCCAGCGCATCCTGATGGAACCGTTCGGGCGTAACACCGCACCGGCCGTGGCGCTGACCGCGATGATGCTGGTCAACGAAGGTCGCGACGAGCTGATGCTGGTGCTGCCGGCCGACCACGTGATCGAAGACCAGAAGGCCCTGCAACGCGCCCTGGCCCTCGCTACCGTGGCTGCCGAGCGTGGCGAGATGGTGCTGTTCGGCGTTCCGCCAACCAAGCCGGAAACCGGCTATGGCTACATCAAGTCGACCAACGATGCGCTGCTGCCTGAAGGTGTGAGCCGGGTTTCGCACTTCGTCGAAAAACCCGACGCCAAGCGCGCCACCGAGTTCCTTGAGGCCGGCGGTTATTTCTGGAACAGCGGCATGTTCCTGTTCCGCGCCAGCCGCTTCCTCGAAGAGCTGAAAAAACACGATCCGGACATCTACGACACCTGCCTGCTGACCCTGGAGCGCAGTGAGCAGACGGCCGACACCATTACCTTCGACGAAGCCACCTTCGCCTGCTGCCCGGACAACTCCATCGACTACGCCGTGATGGAAAAAACCCAGCGCGCCTGCGTGGTTCCCCTGGCCGCCGGCTGGAGTGATGTCGGTTGCTGGGCGTCGCTGTGGGAAGTCAACGAAAAGGACACCAACGGCAACGTCACCAAGGGCGACGTGGTGATCCAGGACAGCCGCAACTGCATGATCCACGGCAACGGCAAGCTGGTGTCGGTGATCGGCCTGGAAAACATCGTGGTGGTCGAAACCAAGGACGCCATGATGATTGCCCACAAGGACAAGGTCCAAGGCGTCAAGCAGATGGTCAACACCCTCAACGCCCAGGGCCGCACCGAGACCCAGAACCACTGCGAGGTCTATCGTCCGTGGGGTTCCTATGACTCGGTGGACATGGGCGGTCGCTTCCAGGTCAAGCACATCTCGGTCAAGCCGGGCGCGTGCCTGTCCCTGCAGATGCACCACCACCGTGCCGAACACTGGATCGTGGTCAGCGGCACCGCCGAAGTGACCTGCGACGAGAACGTGTTCCTGCTCTGCGAAAACCAGTCGACCTACATCCCGATCGCGTCGGTCCACCGCCTGCGCAACCCGGGCAAGATCCCACTGGAAATCATCGAAGTGCAGTCCGGCAGCTACCTGGGCGAAGACGACATCGAGCGTTTCGAAGACATCTACGGTCGCTCCACCCCGATCGAACGTGGCGTCTCGGTGAAGACCATCGCACAGTAACCAGCAACAACGATCAACTGTACAAGAAGCCCCCATCCAGCCCACTGCGTCCCTATCCGCAGTGAGTTGGGTGGGGGCTTTTTTTGCAGTCGGTGATGGGCAGGCATCATTGCTTCAACATTGCCCGCCCCCTTCGGTAGGATGTGCCTACGGTAACGGAGGCTTCCACCATGCTTATCGGCGTCTTGCTGGTCATCACCTGGCTCATCCTGCTGTTGCGCTACCCGGCCAAAGCCTTGCCGGTCTCCCTGGCGGCGTTCATCGGTCTCGGGCTAGTCGCTGCGTGGGTGCTCTGGCAGGAAAACCGCGAGACCCGGCAATTGGAGCGCCTGGAAATGCGCATTACCTATACCCCCGGACAATGCCCCGCCGACCGTCCACTGTCGCTGAACCTGAAAAACACCAATGACGTGCCGCTGATCGAACTGCGCTGGCAGGTCGCGGCCTATGCGCCTGGCGACACCATCAACCTGGCCGACACCCCCTACGACGCACCGCGCTACCGGGGCCCCGGCCAATTGCAGGCCGGCGCTGACTGGCAAGACTGCCTGCCCCTGCCACCCTTGCGTCCGGGTTATCGCCCGCAGACCCTGGAGTTTCGCGCCGAGCGATTGCACGGCAGCTTTTCCAACTGATTGCTCCCCCCACTTTTTGCACAAGGAATGCGCCATGCCTGTTGCGCTGATTACCGGATGTTCCAGCGGCATTGGCCGCGCCCTCGCCGACGCCTTCAAGACTGCGGGTTATCAAGTCTGGGCCACGGCGCGCAAGGTTGAAGACGTAGCGACGCTCAGCGCTGCCGGGTTCACCGCGGTGCAACTGGACGTCAACGACGGCCAGGCCCTGGAACAACTCAACGAACGGATCAACCAGCAGCATGGCGGCCTGGATGTGCTGGTCAACAATGCCGGCTACGGCGCCATGGGCCCTCTCCTGGACGGTGGCGTGCCGGCCATGCAGCGTCAGTTCGAAACCAACGTGTTCGCCATCGTCGGGGTCACCCGCGCGCTGTTCCCGGTGTTGCGTCGGGCCAAGGGGCTGGTGGTGAACATCGGCAGCGTTTCCGGGGTGCTGGTCACGCCGTTTGCCGGGGCCTACTGCGCCTCGAAGGCCGCGGTGCATGCCTTGAGCGATGCCTTGCGCATGGAACTGGCGCCGTTCGGCATCCGCGTGATGGAAGTCCAACCCGGCGCCATCGCCTCCAGCTTCGCCAAGAATGCCGGCCACGAAGCCGAACAGCTGATCAGCGAACAATCGCCCTGGTGGCCGCTGCGCGACAGCATCCGCGCCCGGGCCAAGGCGTCCCAGGACAAACCAACCCCGGCCAGCGAGTTCGCCGCCGGGCTGCTCAAGGCCGTGCAACAACCCCGGCCGCCCCGCCTGCTGCGCCTGGGCAATGGCAGCCGGGCATTGCCGTTGATGGCGAGCTGGCTGCCCAAGGGGTTGCTGGAGAAGGGGTTGATGAAGCGGTTTGGGTTGGGTGGATCGTTGTAAGGGATGGAGGGATAACAGGCTTAAACCTTTGTCCCGAGGACATGGTTAACACCTGTGGCGAGGGGATTTATCCCCGCTGGGCTGCGAAGCAGCCCCAAACCAGGCAACACGGTGTACGAGTCGAAACCGCATCAGTCAGATGACGACTGCTGCGCAGCCGAACGGGGATAAATCCCCTCGCCACAGGGATTTGGGTGCACATGGAACTCATGCCCACAGCTTCCACAGGAATAGGGGTGACAAGCCTCTTTGTCACCCTGCCACCGTCGCCTCAGCGCTCGGTTTGTGGCTCGACCACCACCGTGCAAGTCATCCCCGCCGCCAGTAACACCCCGTCGGGTACTTCATCGAGATGAATGCGCACCGGCACCCGCTGGGCCAGGCGAACCCAGTTGAAGGTCGGGTTCACGTCGGCGATCAGTTCGCGGCTTTCGGGGTTGTCCCGATCGTAGATGCCGCGGGAGATGCTTTCCACATGCCCCTTGAGCATCTCACCGCTCATCAACTGCAACTGCGCTGAATCGCCGACCCGCACCTTGGGCAACTTGGTCTCTTCGAAGAAGCCATAGACCCAGAACGAATTCATGTCCACCACGGCCATCTTCGCCTCGCCAATGCGGGCGTAGTCGCCACGGTGCACATTGAGGTTGGTGACGTAGCCGTCCACCGCCGCGCGGACTTCGGTGCGCGACAGGTTCAGCTCGGCGGCTTCCAATTGCGCCTGGGCCTGCTGGTAATCGGCCAGGGCCGAGTCGGCGATGTTGCTGGCGTCGTCGCGGTTTTCCCGGGAGATCACCAGGCTGTCCAGGTCGGCACGCCGATGGGCGTTGACCTTGCGCATCTCCCAAGTGGCCTTGCGCGACGCCACCAGGGAACGAGCCTGCTTCACGGCGATGCGGTAATGCTCAGGATCGATGCGCATCAACAGGTCGCCCTTTTTCACCGATTGGTTGTCGCGCACCGGCACTTCGACCACCTCGCCACTGACATCGGCGGCCACATTGATGATGTCGGCCCGCACCCGCCCATCGCGGGTCCAGGGTTCGTTCATGTAATGGACCCATAACGTGCGGCCGATCCACAGCGCCAGGGCCAGAACCAACAGCGTCGCCAGCAGGCTGAAAAACTTTCTCATCGCATCGATCTCAACGGTAGACCGTCAGCGCCAGCGCGCCGAACAGACAGGTAAACAGACTCAGGCGCAACAACGCCGGGTGCCAGAAGAAGCGGTACAGGTCCAGCCCCGACAGGAAGCGGTCCAAGGCCCAGGCCAGGCCGGCGGCGATGAAAAACATCAAGGTCATGGTGGGCATGTACACACCATGGAAGGCGATCTCACGGGGCATGTTCAGGTTCCTGGGGAAGCGGTGTGGCAGGCGGCATGGCATGCGGCATGGCATAGCCGGCCAATGGCGATTGCGGGTCCAGCAACGAGGTGCGGATGAAATGCAGGTAGCTTTTCACGCGGCGCAGGGCCGAGGTGTCGAAATGCGGGGCGAAGGGTTCGTCGGTGGCCTGCACGCGGCCGATGGCATGGTCCACCGCCACCAGGGCACGCTCCAGATTGCTCTGGCTCGGTTGGCGGAACAGCCGCACCAGCGCCCGCCCCATCACACGAATCGCCTGGCGCCACGGTTGGCTTTCGGCATACGCCGGATGCACCGGTAAAATCGCCTGTTCCTTGCGCAACTCGATAATCGCGTGGCCGACCTCCAGCACCACGAACATCCAGCGCAGCAAGTCCCGTTGCACCCGCGGCTGCCCCGCCGCCAGCCCGTAGGCCTGATGCAGCAAGTCGCGGGTACCACTTTCGAAGCTCGATGCCAGGCCCTTGAGCTTGCCACTGATGGCAAACACCACTTGCTCGCGCAAATCCTGCTCGAGCCGGCGCCACAACCAGCGACTGTTGGGCGGCAGGATGATTGCCCCGGCCGCGGCACACACCAGCATGCCGAGGATCATCGCGATGTAATCGTTGATGAAGGCGTAGGGGTTGTAGACCGTCAGGTTGTCCGGCACCGAACCGGTGCTGAAAAAGATCAGCAGCCCCAGCCCGACCCCGGCGTATTTCGGTCGCGAGCTGAGGAACGAACCAAGCATGATCACCGGCGCCAGCATCACGCAGAGCAAAGGGAAGCCGTCGATCAGCGGGAAGATGAAGAACATCTCGACAAAGCCGATCAACGCCCCGAACAACGTGCCGCAGGCCATCTGGAAAGCCATGCGCTTGGGGTTCGGCGTCGCGGCCGACAAGCCCACGGTGGCGGCGGCGATCATCGTCATGGTCGCGCCGCTCGGCCAGGCCGTGGCGACCCAGTAACTGCCCAGCACCAACAGGATGAAGGCGGCGCGAACACCCGATGCCGTGGCGGCCAGCCAGTTGGTCTGCGGCACGAACGGTTCGTCCCAGCGTTCACGTTCGTGGCGATGATCGGCCAGCGAGGCGTGGGTCAGGGCATAGCCGTGCAAGTCGTCGACGAAGCGATAAAGCAGCTCGTAGGCGGTATGGAAATCCAGTTGCTGCCCATCACTGGGCGCCGTTTCCTGGAACAGCGCCCGCAGCCTTCGCACCTGGGCCGGCAGCTCGGCCTTGTACTCGGCCAGCGCCGCGGCCAGACGGGCCGCATCGGCATCGGTCAGGGCGCGGCCACTGAAACCGTCGAGCAGTTCGGCCAACGTTTGCAAGCCCGGCTTGATGGCGTCTACCACATGATCCGCGGCGCTGCCGCGCAAGCGCTCCAGCAATTGGTGCAAGGCGTTGAAGCGGGTGGTGATGCCCATGAATTCGCTGTTCAAGCGACTGAGCCGGCCGTTGCGCCGACGCATGTGCGGGTCTTCGAACACGGTCACGCTGCGCAGGCTTTCCAGGCCCACCGCCTCGGCAATGAAGCCCACGTTGCGCGCTTCGAAGGTCTCGCGCTTGCTGCGCCCACGCAGGCCATCGGTGACAAACAGGGCAAATACCCCAAAGCGCTGGTACAAGGCATTGCGCATGGCGGCACTGGCGGTTTGCGGCAGGATCGCGGCGCTGACCAGGGTGGAGCAGAGAATGCCCAGGGAAATCTCCAGCACCCGCCAGACCGCCGCCATGAACGCGCCTTCCGGATGGGCCAGGGCCGGCAGGCCGATCATCGCCGCGGTGTAGCCGGCCAGCACAAAACCATAGGCCCGGAAGTTGCGATATCGCGCCGCCCCTGCCGAACAGAGGCCAACCCAGGCCGCCAGGCAAGCGAGGAACGGCTCGGTGTTCTGGGCAAACAAGGCGATCAGCGCCACCATCACCGCCGAGCCGGCCAGGGTGCCAAGGAAGCGGTAGAAACTCTTGGCGAACACCTGCCCGCTCTGGGGCTGCATGACAATGAACACGGTGATCATGGCCGTGCGCGGTTGCGGCAACTCCAGGCGCATCGCCAACCACAAGGTCAGGAACGCGGCAAACAGGACCTTGAAGATATAGACCCAGGTCACCCCGTCGCTGCGGGCCCAGTCGAAGAAACCCCGGCGCCATTCAAGACGGTACAACCAGCGTGCGGGGGCAAGTAAAGACGTCACAGGAAAAGGACTCAGCATCGTGGCGAGGGAGCTTGCTCCCGCTTGGGCGCGCAGCACCCACTTGAGGGGACCGCCGCGCAGTCCAGCGGGAGCAAGCTCCCTTGCCACAGGGCATGGCTCAAGCCAGGGCTGTCGTTGCCGGCCTCAAGCCCGCCGCCCAGCGCCGTCACCAGGTCGGCATGGGCACTCAAGCGCGCCGCCTGCACTTGCTGTTGCACCTGTTGCTGCTTGAACAACAGGCTTTGGGCGTTGAGCACGTTGAGGTAGTCGGTGAGCCCGCGCTGGAACGCCACCATTGCGATGTCGTAGGTGCGCTGGGCTGCGGCCACCGATTCGGCAGCGAAAGCCTGCTGCTTGTCCATCGATTGGCGGCGGATCAGTTGGTCGGAAATGCCCTTGAGGGCGTTCACCAGTGTCTGGTTGTAGTGCGCCACGGCGATGTCATAACCGGCCGCCGCCTCGCCCAGCTGTGAACGCAAGCGTCCGCCGTCGAAGATCGGCAACGTGATCGCCGGCCCGACGTTGTAGGTGAGCTTCTTACCCGTCAAAAACTCCAGCGCCCCACCGCCAGTGGCCATGTAGCCGAGGCTACCCACCAGGTCGACATTGGGATAGAAGCCGGCCCGGGCCACATCGATACCCCGGGCCTGGGCCGCTACTTGCCAACGCCCGGCAACCACATCCGGACGCTGGCCGAGCAGTTCGGCGGGCAAGGCCGACGGCAGCTTCAAGGGCGCGCCGAGGGCCAGGGTCGGACGTTGCAATTGCGCGCCCTCTCCCGGCCCCTTGCCGGCCAGGGCCGCCAACTGATTACGGCTCAAGGCGATGGCTTCGTCCAGCGCGTCGAGTTGGCGATGGCTCTCGGGCACTGGTGCCTGGGCCTGGCTGACTTCGAAATGGGTGCCGATGCCGCCGTCCAGGCGTTTCTGCGCAAGGTCGAGAATCTGCTCTTGTTGGTGGAGAGTCGCGGCGACGATATCGCGCTGGGCGTAGTGCAGCGAAAACTGGATGTAGGCACGCACGATGTTGCTTTGCAGTTCCAGTTGCGCCTGGCGCGCCTCAGCGACACTGACATGGGCCAGGTCAACCGCCCGTTCGCTGGCATTGCGCTCGCGGCCCCACAGGTCCAGGGCGTAGCTCAAGCCCAGGGCGGCATTGTTGTCCCAGGTCGTGGTGTCGGCCAGCTCGCCCGGGCCATAGAACTGATCGGTGGGCCAGTTATGGCGCTTGAGGGTCACCTCGCCATTGATCTGCAGCGACTCGGCAGCCTCGGCAACACCGGCCATGGCCTTCGCCTGGCGCACCCGCGCGGCGGCCATGGCCAGGCTCGGGCTGTCCTGCATGGCCAGGTCGACCCAGCGATCCAACTGCCGATCACCATAGGCTTGCCACCACTGACGGGTGGGCCAGCGGGCGTCGCGAGCCGCCTCGCGGATGGCGGCATCGGTGACCAGTTGATTGGCCGGCAGTACCTGGCTTTGCGGCCCAATCCCGCCTGTCCCGATGCACCCGCTGATGGTTAATGTCAGAACCCAAACACTGAGAGTCTTCAGCTCTCTGCTGATGCAACGCGGCACTTGCGCAAAATTCCTAGGAGAGAGAGACGAAAACCTGTAGGAGCACCCTGTGGAAGCGGGCTTGCCCGCGAAGGCGGTTACCCTGGCAACATCACCGCCAACTGACCCACCGCTTTCGCGAGCAAACCCGCTCCCACAGGTACTGCATCAGACAGCAGGGCCAGACCAGCGCCACAGTGCCGGCAATTCTAGGCATCCCCCTACCTGGCGATAAGCCGACCTTTCTGTGAATCTTTGTTACCGTTAACGCGATAATCCATTAGTCGGGTCCCGCTGCTCTGTAACTTCGTGTCACAATTTGCCACCTCCCAAGAGAGCCCTCCATGGACACCTTGCAAAACATGCGCGCGTTCAGTTGTGTTGCCGAAGCTGGCAGTTTCACCGCTGCCGCCGCGCAACTGGACACCACGACGGCCAACATCTCGCGCGCGGTTTCCAACCTGGAAGCCCATCTGCAAACCCGCCTGCTCAACCGCACCACTCGCCGCATTGCCCTGACCGAGGCAGGTAAACGCTACTTGTTGCGTTGCGAGCAGATCCTGGCTTATGTCGAAGAAGCGGAAGCCGAGGCCAGCGACGCCCATGCCCGACCGGCCGGGCAGTTGAAGGTCCACACGATGACCGGCATCGGCCAGCATTTCGTGATCGACGCCATCGCCCGTTATCGCAAGACCCATCCGGATGTGACCTTCGACCTGACCCTGGCCAACCGCGTGCCGGACATCCTTGACGAGGGCTACGACGTCTCCATCGTGCTCGCCAGCGAGTTGCCGGATTCGGGCTTCGTCTCCCAGCGCCTGGGGATCACCTACAGCATCGTCTGCGCATCGCCCGCCTATGTGAAAGCCAGCGGCTGCCCGCAAAAACCCGGCGACCTGCTCAACCACGCCTGCCTGCGCCTGGTCAGCCCGGTCATTCCGCTGGAAAAATGGGTGTTCGACGGCCCGGAAGGCCAGGAGATGGTCACCATCAATAGCTCACCGTTCCTGGTGAACTCCGCCGATGCGATGAAAACCGCGATCACCAGCGGCATGGGCGTGGGGGTGTTGCCGGTGTACGCCGCCATCGAAGGCCTGCGCAACGGCACGCTGGTGCGGGTCATGCCCAACTACCGCTCCCAGGAACTGAACCTCTATGCCATCTACCCGTCGCGCCAATACCTGGATGCGAAGATCAAGACCTGGGTCGAGTACCTGCGAGGCTCGTTGCCTGAAATCCTCGCGGCGCACCAGTCTGAGCTGGCGGCTTACGAATTGAGTGGAAGCCTGGCAGGCGCACGGGTCGCGAACTGAAGTCGCCCCCGTGCGTGAAGGATGATGTCAGCGCTTGCCCATCGAACGACGCGTGCCGGGAGGCGCGGCGCCCGGGGTCTTGGTATGGCCATTCTTCGCGCCGTTCTTGTACCACGGCTGTTGGCCGGCGCCCTTGGCCGCAGCCAGTTCACCGGGTTTGAACGGGAATTTGAAGGCAGGGATCGCCGCTTTGGCGTCCTCGGTGCAGGAAACATCGCTGTCGGACAAATCGGCCTGTTCGCCGCCGGGGAGTTCATCCGCAGGCGAAGGTGTGGGGGAAGTCATGTGAGGCTCCGGGTCATGCATGCAAGTCGGGCCCGAAGGGCGAGCCGCGAAAGGCGGCAGTATACCTGCCCGATATCACCGCGCGCAGGGCAGTTTCATTGGCACGACATTCATCTGACGGCAAGCCAGGACAAAACTGACAAGCCTGTCAGTTAGCCGTCACCTTCCTGACCGGCTCGTAACGCTATATAAGAAAGCTCAAACTCCTGTGTCCCGAACCGGCCCTTCATATTCATGCACACCCAGAAGAAAACCGTCCTGCTCGTCGTGCTTTTGGTCGCCCTGGCGGCCCTTGTCCTCTGGTTTGTGCTCAGGCCCGTGACCGCCAAGCCCAGCGCTCCCGCCGCCGTTCCGGTGCGGGTCGTCAGCGTGGTGCAAAAGGATGTGCCGCGCTTTGCCAGCGGCATCGGTACGGTCCTGTCGCTGCACAGCGTGGTCATCCGGCCGCAGATCGACGGCATCCTCACCCGGCTGCTGGTCAAGGAAGGGCAACTGGTCAAGAAAGGTGACCTGCTGGCGACCATCGACGATCGTTCGATCCGCGCCAGCCTCGACCAGGCCCGGGCCCAGCTCGGCGAGAGCCAGGCGCAGCTGGCGGTGGCCCAGGTCAATCTCAAGCGCTACAAATTGCTGAGCGTCGATGACGGCGTCTCGAAGCAGACCTACGACCAGCAGCAGGCGCTGGTCAACCAGCTCAAGGCCACCGCCCAGGGTAACCAGGCGGCCATCGACTCGGCGCAGGTGCAACTGTCCTACACCCAGATCCGCTCCCCGGTGAGCGGTCGCGTCGGCATTCGCAATGTGGATGAAGGCAACTTCCTGCGCACCAGCGACGCCGAAGGCCTGTTCACGGTGACCCAGATCGACCCGATCGCCGTGGAGTTCTCCCTGCCCCAGCAAATGCTGCCCACCTTGCAACGCTTGATCGCGGCGCCCGAGCAAGCCTTGGTCAAGGCCTATCTCGGTGCCGATGGCGCTAGCGGGGAACTGCTCGGCGAGGGGCGCCTGAGCCTCATCGACAACCAGATCAACGCCAACACCGGAACCCTGCGGGCCAAGGCTGAATTCGACAACGCCGCGCAACGGCTGTGGCCCGGGCAACTGGTGACGCTGAAGATCCAGACCGCCCTCGACAAGGACGCCCTGGTGGTGCCTCCCTCCGTGGTCCAGCGCGGGCTGGAGCAACACTTCGTGTACCGGATCAAGGGCGACAAGGTCGAGAGCGTGCCGGTGGTCATGGTTTACCAGGACAGCGACATACACATCATCAAAGGGGTGAACGCTGGCGATCAACTGGTGAGCGATGGTCAGTCACGGCTCAAGCCGGGCAGCCACATCCAGGTGCTCAGTGCCCCGCCCGCCCTGGCCAAGACCGCGGAGCCGCAACCGTGAAGGGCCGCGGCTCGGTTTCAGCGTGGTGCATCGACCACCCCATCGCCACGGTGTTGCTGACGTTCGCCCTGGTGCTGCTGGGGTTGATCGCGTTTCCTCGCCTGCCCGTCGCGCCGTTGCCGGAAGCCGAATTCCCGACCATCCAGGTCAACGCCCAGTTGCCCGGGGCCAGCCCCGAAACCATGGCCTCGTCAGTGGCGACGCCGCTGGAAGTGCAATTCAGTGCCATCCCCGGCATCACCCAGATGACCTCCAGCAGCGCCCTGGGCTCGACCAACCTGATCCTGCAATTCAGCCTCGATAAAAGCATCGACACCGCCGCCCAGGAAGTGCAGGCGGCGATCAACACCGCCGCCGGCAAACTGCCCAACGACATGCCGAACCTGCCGACCTGGCGCAAGGTCAACCCCGCCGACAGCCCGGTGTTGATCCTCAGCATCAGCTCCTCCCTGATGCCCGGCACCGAGCTGAGCGACTACGTCGAAACCCTGCTCTCGCGCCAGATCAGCCAGATCGACGGCGTAGGACAAATCTACATCACCGGCCAGCAGCGTCCGGCGATCCGGGTCCAGGCCTCGGCTGATCGACTCGCCGCCATCGGCCTGACCCTGGCGGACATCCGCCTGGCGCTCCAGCAGGCCAGCCTCAACCTGGCCAAGGGCGCCCTGTACGGCGATTCGAGCATTTCCACCCTGTCCACCAACGACCAGCTGTTCCAGCCTGAGGAGTACGGTGAGCTGATCGTGTCCTACAAGGACGGCGCACCGGTTCACCTCAAGGACATCGCCAAGGTCGTCAACGGCTCGGAAAACGCCTACGTCCAGGCCTGGTCCGACAGCGAACCAGGGGTCAACCTGGTGATCTTCCGGCAACCAGGGGCGAACATCGTCGAGACCGTCGACCGCATCCAGGCGGCCCTGCCCACCCTGCAAGCCATGCTGCCCGCTGCCATACAGGTCAAGGTACTGATCGACCGCACCCAGACTATCCGCGCCTCGTTGCACGAAGTGGAGATCACCTTGCTGATCGCGGTGCTGCTGGTTGTCGCGGTGATGGCGCTGTTCCTGCGCCAGCTCTCGGCAACCCTGATTGTCTCGGCGGTGCTGGGGGTGTCGCTGATCGCCAGTTTCGCCCTGATGTACGTGATGGGCTTCAGCCTGAACAACCTGACCCTGGTGGCAATCGTCATCTCGGTCGGGTTCGTGGTGGACGACGCGATTGTGGTGGTGGAGAACATCCACCGGCATCTGGAAGCCGGCGACGGCATGCGCGAAGCGGCGATCAAGGGAGCGGGTGAGATCGGTTTCACCGTGGTCTCCATCAGCTTCTCGCTGGTAGCGGCATTCATTCCACTGCTGTTCATGGGCGGAGTGGTCGGGCGCCTGTTCAAGGAATTTGCCCTGACCGCCACCTCGACCATTCTGATTTCGGTGGTGGTGTCGCTCACCCTGGCACCGACCCTGGCCGCGCTGTTCATGCGTGCCCCGGTACATCATGCCCACAGCAAGATGGGATTCGGCGAGCGTCTGCTGGGCTGGTACGAGCACGGCCTGCGTCGGGCCCTGGCCCATCAAAAACTGATGATAGGCGTGTTCGGCCTGACCCTGGCGCTGGCGGTGGTGGGCTACGTGTTCATCCCCAAGGGGTTCTTTCCGGTACAGGACACCGGCCTGGTACTGGGCACCAGCGAAGCCGCCGCCGATGTGTCGTTCCCGGACATGGTCGCCAAACACAAGGCCCTGGCCGACATCGTCGCCGCCGACCCGGCGGTGCAGACCTTCTCCCATTCCGTCGGTGTTTCGGGCAATAACCAGACCATCGCCAACGGCCGTTTCTGGATCGCCCTCAAGCCCCGGAGCGAGCGTGACGTGTCGGCCAGCGGCTTCATCGACCGAATCCGCCCGCAATTGCTGAAAATCCCCGGTGTAGTGCTGTACCTCAGGGCCGGTCAGGACATCAACCTCAGCTCCGGCCCCAGTCGCGCCCAATATCAATACGTGCTCAAGAGCAACGACGGGCCGAGCCTCAACGCCTGGACGCAAAAACTCACCGACAAGCTGCGCGGCAACCCGGCGTTCCGTGACATCTCCAACGACCTGCAACTGGGCGGCAGCATCACCCACATCAACATCGACCGCAGCGCGGCAGCGCGCTTCGGCCTCACCGCCACCGATGTCGACCAGGCCCTGTACGACGCCTTCGGCCAACGGCAGATCAATGAATTCCAGACCGAGACCAACCAGTACAACGTGATCCTGGAACTCGATACCGCGCAGCGGGGCAAGGCCGAAAGCCTGGCGTATTTCTACCTGCGTTCCCCCCTGAGTGGGGAAATGGTGCCGCTCTCGGCCCTGGCCCGCTTCGATGCGCCGAGCAACGGCCCGCTGTCGATTGCCCACGACGGCATGTTCCCCGCCGCCAACCTGTCGTTCAACCTGGCGCCCGGCGTCGCCCTGGGAGACGCGGTGCGCCTGCTCGACCAGGCGAAGAACGAAATCGGCATGCCCGCCGCCATCACCGGTAATTTCCAGGGCGCGGCCCAGGCCTTCCAGAGCTCGCTGGCGAGCCAGCCATGGCTGATCCTCGCCGCGCTGGTGGCCGTGTACATCATCCTCGGCGTGCTCTACGAGAGCTTCGTGCACCCGTTGACGATCATCTCCACCCTGCCCTCGGCCGGTCTCGGCGCGCTGATCATGCTCTGGCTGCTGGGCCAGGATTTTTCGATCATGGCGCTGATCGGGCTGGTGCTGCTGATCGGGATCGTCAAGAAGAACGGCATCCTGATGATCGACTTCGCCCTCGACGCCCAGCGCAACAAAGGGTTGGCGCCCCAGGAGGCGATTTTCCAGGCGTGCCTGACACGCTTCCGGCCGATCATGATGACCACCCTGGCCGCCCTGCTCGGCGCCTTGCCGCTGATGCTCGGCTATGGCCCCGGCGCGGAGCTGCGCCAGCCCCTGGGCATCGCGGTGGTGGGCGGCCTGCTGGTGAGCCAGGCGCTGACGCTGTTCACCACACCGGTCATATACTTGTGGCTGGAGCGACTGTTCCATCGGCCCGCCCATCAGCCAGGGTCGGCGCCGACGGCGGCGCTGGCGAGCACAGACCACTGAGGCAGGGCCATGCGCGTTCTGATTATCGAAGACGAAGAAAAAACCGCGGACTACCTGCACCGCGGCCTGACCGAACAGGGCTATACCGTGGACGTGGCGCCGGACGGCATCGAGGGGCTGCACCTGGCCCTGGAAACCGACTATGCGGTGATCGTGCTCGACGTGATGCTGCCGGGCCTGGACGGCTTCGGCGTACTGCGGGCCCTACGCGCCCGCAAGCAGACACCGGTGATCATGCTCACCGCCCGGGAACGGGTCGAGGACCGCATCAAGGGCTTGCGCGACGGCGCCGATGACTACCTGGGCAAACCTTTCTCCTTCCTCGAACTGGTGGCCCGCCTGCAAGCCCTGACCCGCCGCAGCGGCGGCCATGAACCGGTGCAGGTGAGCATCGCCGACCTGTGGATCGACCTGATCAGCCGCAAGGCCACACGGGCCGGCCAGCGCCTGGACCTGACGGCCAAGGAGTTCTCCCTGCTCAGCGTCCTGGCCCGCCGCCAGGGTGAAATCCTCTCGAAAACCGCCATTGCCGAAATGGTCTGGGACATCAACTTCGACAGTGACGCCAACGTGGTGGAAGTGGCGATCAAACGCTTGCGGGCCAAGCTCGACGGGCCATTCGAACAGAAGTTGCTGCACACCATTCGCGGCATGGGTTATGTGCTGGAGAGTCGCAGCGATGAGCGTCCCTGACAGCATCGCCCTGCGCCTGAGCGGCATGTTCACGCTGGTGGCGGCGCTGGTGTTCCTGTTGATCGGTGGCGCTTTATACCAGCAGGTCGGCAAGGGCCTGGGCCTGTTGCCCGAAGCCGAGCTCGATGCCCGCTACAGTGTCCTGGAGTCCACCGTTGGCCGCTACGGCACGCCTGAACACTGGGTGAAGATCAACAACAAGCTGCGACTGCTCGGTGAAGAAGACAAACGCATCCATTTCTGGATCGTCAGCGACGATCCGCGCTTTGAATACGGCGCTCCCGATGCACAGATCCGTGCCTTTGCCCAAGGCGCCCTGGGGAAGCGCGACCTGACCTTGCCCCATCGGGACTACCCGATGAAAGTATTGGTGAGCCAATTCCCGGCCAAGGACCAACGCCCGCCGCTGCGCTTCATGATCGGCATCGACACCCAGACCTTCTACCAGACCCAGCATCGCCTGCTGGTGGCGCTGGTGAGCCTGGCGATTGTCGGTGTGCTCCTCGCTTCGTTGCTGGGCTACTGGGTCGCGCGCATCGGCCTCAAACCGCTGATCAAGCTGTCCGATGAAGCCCGACGCCTGGCCCCGCCCCGCCTGTCCGGGCGCTTGCAACTGTCGCCCTTGCCGCCGGAGCTGGGCCAGTTCGTCAGTTCCTTCAACGCCACCCTCGACCGGGTCGAACAGGCTTACTCGCGGCTGGAATCGTTCAACGCCGACGTCGCCCATGAATTGCGCTCGCCCCTGACCAACCTGATCGGCCAGACCCAGGTTGCGCTGACCCGTGGACGCTCGGCCGAACACTACTTCGAAGTGCTGCAATCGAATCTCGAGGAGTTGGAGCGGCTGCGTTCGATCATCAACGACATGCTGTTCCTGGCCAGCGCCGACCAAGGCAGCAAGGCCACCAAGTTGACCAGCGCATCCCTGGCCGGCGAAGTGGCGACCACCCTCGATTACCTGGACTTCATACTGGAAGATGCCCAGGTCCAGGTCCGGGTCAGCGGCGATGCCCAGGCCAACATCGAGATCGCCCACTTGCGACGGGCGCTGATCAACCTGCTGAGCAACGCCGTACAACACACCGCGCCCGGGCAAGTGATCGACGTGCACATCGAAGCCCTTGGCGACCAGATCACCCTCGCGGTCACCAACCCCGGCGAACCGATCGCCGGCGAGCACTTGCCACGCCTGTTCGAACGTTTCTATCGCGTCGATGCCTCGCGCAGCAACAGTGGCGCCAACCATGGACTGGGGCTGGCCATCGTCAAGGCCATTGCACTGATGCACGGTGGCGATGTGTTCGTGCGCAGCGACCAGGGTGCCAACACGTTCGGGATCCGCTTGCCAGCCTGAGGCCTTCACAAGGTTCGATCTTTCCAGCATTGAATGCTGGGCGAAAGCCAACTCGATCAAAATCGACAGATCGCAGCCTTCGGCAGCTCCTACCCAGTTATTGCGCAAACACTGATTGCCCGCTCTCATTGATCCAAGCACAATCAGCAAAAGGCCAGCATCTGGTTCATTGCCGGTTTGCAACCCTTTGGGACGGACCCCAGCCACATGACAATGCAGACATCGGAACCATGAGCGCGCGCAGTGCGACACCCGGCAACACCCCGCTTTCGAGACGTTCGGAACGGGTATTCGTACTGGCCAGCTCACTGGTTGTCATTGCCATCCTGAGCATCGTGACGTTTCTGTTGATCCGCGAACATGCCGCCGCACAAGAGGCGGCGACCCGTGCGGCGACCAATATCGTGCAATTGATTGACGCCGATGTGCTGCGTAACGTGGAGCTCTACGATCTGTCGCTGCAAGGTTTGGCCGCCGCCGCCAAACGCGACGACCTGAAAGACGTTTCGCCGGCGATTCGCCATCTGGCGCTGTTCGACCGCGCCACCGCCGCCCCCTACAAAGGCGACATCCTGCTGCTCGACAAGCGTGGCGATGTAATCGCCGACTCCGCCTCGCTCGAACCGCGCAAAGGCAATTACGCCGACCGGGAATATTTCCAGTCCCATGTCCAGGACCCGAGTCTGGGCATGATGATCAGTCGCCCGTTCCGCTCCAGGAGTGCCGCCCACGATTGGCGCATCAGTTTCAGCTATCGACTGAGCGACGAGCGGGGTGAGTTCATGGGCGTGGCCGAGGCCGCAATGCGCCTGAACTACTTCAGCCAGTTGTTCAAAAGCCTGAACATCGGCCACGGGACGGTCAACCTGATCAGCCGCGATGGGATTCTGTTGGCCCAGGAACCGCCCCTGGCCGACGACATGATCGGCAAGGACTTCAGCAACCGACCGAACTTCGTACGCATCCTGCGAGAAGGTAACGGCAGTTTTACCGGCATCTCCAGTGTTGATCAGACACAGCGGCTCTACACCTTTTCCCAGGTGGGCGACCTGCCATTGATTGTCGTGGTAGCGCTCTCCTACCAAGAGGTCTTCGCCTCATGGCAACGCACGGCGTTGTTGGTCAGCGGTGCCACCGGCGCGCTGTGCATCGGTTTGCTCTGGCTTACCTGGCTGCTACGCCGCGAATTGCGACGCCGCTACAGAGCTGAACGGGAATTGGCCCAACTGGCGTCCATCGACGCCCTCACAGGACTGGCCAATCGACGAACACTGGACGAGACGTTGCAACAGGAATGGCTGCGCGCCCAACGTTCGGGCCAACCGTTGTCTGTGCTGATGATCGATGCCGATCATTTCAAGGCGTTCAATGATCGCCATGGTCATCAAAAGGGTGACGAGGCCCTGCGCACCTTGGCGCAATTGATCGGCCAGCATGTCCGACGCCCCGCCGACCTGGCGGCGCGCTATGGCGGTGAGGAGTTCTCGGTGGTGCTGCCGGAGACCACCACCGCTGGCGCCTTCACCATGGCCCAGCATATTCGCAACGCGGTCGAACAACTGCCATCTGTGTCCGAGGGAGGAGCGCCCATGACGGTCAGTATCGGCATCGCCACTTGGACTCAGGGACCGTACAGCGAACTCAAACAACTCTTGTTCGCTGCGGACAAGGCGCTTTACCAGGCCAAGGCCAGTGGGCGTAATCGTGTGGTTTGCGCGATGTGACACCGGAGCACCCAAAGGCGATGGGCATGACGCCCTCTGTGCATGGATAGGATGCCCTCTGGGTAGGATAGGGTGCTCTCTGTGGCGAGGGGATTTATCCCCGCTGGGCTGCGAAGCAGCCCCAATGCAGACGACTCAATCAGCCTGGCGCACCGAGTTGCAGTGGGTGGGACTGCTGCGCAGTCCAACGGGGATAAATCCCCTCGCCACAGGGCTCATCTGATCCTCAGGAAACAGCCATAAAAAAAGGCCACCCAAAGGCAGCCTTCAAAAACTAGAGAGGTTTTTTTGCCTACACGGCCGCAACAGGGCGCATGTAAGAGATTGGTGCGGTGCTGGCGTCTTCGAACGTCACGACTTCCCAAGCATCTTTCTGCTCAATCAACTTGCGCAGCAGCTGGTTGTTCAGTGCATGGCCGGACTTGAAGCCCTTGAACTCACCAATCAGGCTATTGCCCAGCAGGTAGAGGTCGCCGATTGCATCGAGGATCTTGTGCTTGACGAATTCGTCTTCATAACGAAGACCGTCTTCGTTCAATACACCATCGGAATCGACCACGATCGCGTTTTCAACACTGCCGCCGAGTGCGAGGTTGTGCTTGCGCAGGTACTCGATGTCACTCATGAAACCGAAGGTACGGGCGCGGCTGACTTCTTTTACGAACGAAGTGCTGGAAAAATCCACGCTTGCACTCTGGGTGCGGTCACGGAAAACCGGGTGATCGAAATCGATCTCGAAGCTCACCTTGAAACCTTCGAAAGGGACGAAAGTGGCGCGCTTGTCGCCGTCTTCCACGGTCACTTCCCGCAGGATGCGGATGAACTTCTTGGCTGCGTCCTGCTCTTCCAGGCCAGCCGATTGAATCAGGAATACGAAGGGTCCGGCACTGCCATCCATGATCGGGACTTCGGACGCGGAGAGCTCGACGTAGGCGTTATCGATGCCCAGGCCAGCCATGGCCGAGAGCAAATGCTCCACCGTATCCACTTTGGTGTCACCGTTGACCAGAGTGGTCGACATAGTGGTTTCACCAACGTTTTCCGCGCGAGCAGGAATCTGCACCACAGGGTCGAGGTCGGCACGACAAAACACAATGCCGGTATCGACAGGCGCGGGCTTGAGGGTCAGGTAGACCTTCTCGCCGGAGTGCAAGCCGACACCTGTGGCACGGATAATATTCTTCAGGGTGCGTTGTTTAATCATGGCATGGGCCGCTTCAGCGCAAATTGCGAACTGGTATCAACAAAGGCTGGCGATGATAGCAGACCAGACCTTTGCTGAACACCAATCACCCGTATCCCCCTGATACATTTCATCAATCGGCCTGACGACGCAGGAAAGCCGGGATGTCCAGGTAATCCAGATCGTCTTGCGGATTCATCTTCGCGGCAGTCGCAGTACCGGCCTGGGCCTGGTTGCGCATGACGGTCGGACGGTCCAGGTCACGGTAGTTCACCGCAGGCGCTTCCTGACGGGCAGACACTTGTTGTTGCGGTTGCGAAGCCATGGAAGTGTGAACGGTGTTGTCGATGACCTTCACAGGCTTCTCGATTTTGGCGCCCAGACCGGTGGCAACCACGGTGACGTGCAGCTCGTCGCGCATGTCCGGATCGATAACGGTACCGACCTTGACCATCGCGTGCTCGGAAGCGAAGGCTTCGATGATGCTACCCACGTCGGAGTACTCACCCAGGGACAGGTCAGGACCGGCGGTGATGTTCACCAGGATGCCACGCGCACCTTGCAGGTTCACGTCTTCGAGCAACGGGTTGCGAATGGCCGCTTCGGTGGCCTCGCGTGCACGGTTCGGACCGCTGGCGCAGCCAGTGCCCATCATCGCCATGCCCATTTCGCTCATGACCGTCCGTACGTCGGCAAAGTCGACGTTGATCATGCCCGGACGCTTGATGATGTCGGAGATACCGCGAACGGCACCGGCCAGTACATCGTCAGCCTTGGCGAAAGCCGACAGCAGGCTGGCGTCTTTACCGAGGATGGTCAGCAGCTTCTCGTTGGGGATGGTGATCAACGAGTCGACGCTTTCAGACAGCAGACGGATACCTTCGTCGGCGATCTGCATGCGCTTGCGGCCTTCGAACGGGAACGGACGAGTCACCACCGCAACGGTGAGGATCCCCATTTCCTTGGCCACTTCGGCAATGATTGGCGCCGCACCGGTACCGGTACCGCCACCCATGCCCGTGGTGATGAACACCATGTTGGTGCCTTGCAGGACTTCAGCGATACGCTCACGGTCTTCGAGAGCGGCCTGACGACCGACTTCAGGGTTGGCGCCGGCGCCCAGGCCTTTGGTCACGCCAGTGCCCAGTTGCAGGATGGTCCGCGCGCCGATGGATTTCAGCGCCTGGGCATCAGTGTTGGCGCAGATGAATTCAACGCCTTCAATGTTGCTCTTGACCATGTGGTTGACAGCGTTGCCGCCGCCACCGCCGACACCGATTACTTTGATAACCGGGCTAGCGGGGATGTTGTCTACGAGTTCGAACATTTTCCCTCTCCTTTCATTCTCTAGTTTTTTCGCCTACTGCGTTTGCTGCGTCTTCCAGCGCCAAGCCTGAAACCTGCCGCTTGAAGCTTTGAAACTGTTTAAAAGTTGCCTTTGACCCAAGCCTGGAGCCGCTCGAACAGCGGAGCCTTCGGCTCGTCGCTGCTATAGCTGTCGCGGCTGCCGATGCCTGAGAACGAAATCCCGTCGGACTGCTTCTGCAGGCCGTACATCAACAGGCCCACGCCAGTGGAATAGATCGGGTTGCGGACCACGTCATCCAGGCCCTTGACGCCATGGGGCACGCCCAGGCGCACCGGCATGTGGAAAATCTCTTCGGCCAGCTCGACCGCGCCTTCCATCTTCGACGTACCGCCGGTCAGCACGATGCCGGCCGGGATCAGGTCTTCGTAGCCACTGCGGCGCAGTTCGGCCTGGATCAGCGTGAACAGCTCGTCGTAGCGCGGCTCGACCACTTCGGCCAGGGCCTGGCGCGACAGCTCGCGCGGTGGACGGTCGCCGACGCTTGGCACCTTGATGGTTTCGCCGGCACCGGCCAGCTTCGCCAGGGCACAGGCGTAACGGATCTTGATTTCCTCGGCGTACTGGGTCGGGGTGCGCAACGCCATGGCGATGTCGTTGGTCACCTGATCACCGGCAATCGGGATCACCGCCGTGTGGCGAATGGCGCCTTCGGTGAAGATCGCGATGTCGGTGGTGCCGCCGCCGATGTCCACCAGGCATACGCCCAGTTCTTTCTCGTCGTCGGTCAGCACCGAGTAGGCCGAGGCCAGTTGCTCGAGGATGATGTCGTCAATTTCCAGTCCGCAGCGGCGCACGCATTTCTCGATGTTCTGCGCCGCGTTCACTGCACAGGTCACCACGTGGACCTTGGCTTCCAGGCGCACGCCGGACATGCCCAGGGGCTCACGCACGCCTTCCTGGTTATCGATCACGTAATCCTGCGGCAGGGTGTGCAACACACGCTGGTCCGCCGGGATCGCCACGGCCTGGGCCGCGTCGAGCACGCGCTCAAGGTCGGCGGAGCTGACTTCGCGATCACGAATCGCCACGATGCCGTGGGAGTTCAGGCTGCGGATGTGATTGCCCGCCACGCCGACGAACGCCGAGTGGATCCGGCAACCGGCCATCAGCTGCGCCTCTTCGATGGCGCGCTGGATCGATTGCACGGTGGACTCGATGTTCACCACCACGCCTTTTTTCAAGCCACGGGACGGGTGTGTACCGATCCCGACGATGACCAGCGTGCCGTCGTCCGCGACTTCGCCTACCAGCGCCACCACCTTGGAAGTGCCGATATCAAGACCGACGATCATTTTCCCGCTTTGCACGTTTGCCATGGGTCCTGCCTCTTCTTAATTCTTCGCGACGGCGGGTTCGGCCGTCGTCGGCGCTACAGGTTCCCGCCAGCCAACGGCCAGGCCGTTGGCATAGCGCAGATCGATGCGCGCAATGTTCGTAATCTGTTCTTTGAGCGTCTTGTCGTAGATGGCGATGAAGCGGCGCATCTTTTCCACCAGGTTGCCGCGCCCGAGCAACAGCTCGATGCCCGGTCCCGAGCTGCCCGCGCCAGTGGTCAGGAACCAACTGCCGCGCTCACGCAATTCCAGGCGCGCGATGGAGAAGCCCAATGGCCGCAACATCTGGCTCAACACCTGGTACTGCTGCATCACTTGCTGCTGGGCCCGCTGTGGACCGAACAGTTGTGGCAAATGTTCATAGTTGGCCAGTTCCCGCGGCGTAAACGCCTGGCCCTGGTTGTTCAACAACGACTCGTCGCCCCAACGGGCCACTGGCAATTGCTCTTCCAGGCGGATCGACACCTGGTCGGGCCACACCCGGCGGACTTCGGCGTGGGCGATCCAAGGCATCTGCTCCAGTTCTTTGCGCATGCCCGCCAGGTCGATGGTGAAGAAACTCGACGCGACGTACGGAGCGATCCGCTGCTGCACGGCCTGCTGACTGATGTAGCTCAGGTCGCCCTGGACGTTGATCCGGGCGATCGGCCGGTCGGCATAAGGCAGCAACCGTTGCGCGCCTTCATACGTACCGAACCCCAACGCCACCAGCAGCACCGGCCAGAACAAGCTCTTGAGAAAACCAAAATTGGCTTTCGGCAAGCGCGCCGACATCGGCTCTTTGGCCACCATTCGGCTGGCACCCCGCGGCACCGGCTTGCGACCGGGTGCGGATGGCTGATGACGAAGCGATGCGCCTTGCATGGCTTAACCTCTTGGCTCTTGATGGCCGACACTGGCGGCCAGGATCGACACCACCAGTTGCTGGAAATCCAGACCGGCGGCGCGAGCCGCCATCGGCACCAGGCTGTGGTCGGTCATGCCAGGCGCGGTGTTGACTTCCAGGAACCAGAACTGCCCATCGGCGTCCTGCATCACGTCTGCCCTGCCCCAACCGGCGATACCCAGCGCCTCACAGGCCTTGGCCGTGAGGTCCATCAGTTCTTTTTCCTTGGCAGCGTCCAGCCCACAGGGAATGCGGTACTGGGTATCGTTGGCGATGTACTTGGCGTCGTAGTCGTAGAACGTGTGGGGCGTGCCCAGCGCAATCGGGGGCAACACCTGGTCACGCAGGGTGGCGATGGTGAACTCGGGACCGGAGATCCATTGTTCGACCAACACTTGCGAATCGTAGGAACTGGCGTCTTTCCATGCCGCGGTCAACTCAGGCAGCGAACTCACTTTCGCCATGCCGATACTTGAACCTTCATGGGCCGGTTTGACGATCAAAGGGAAGCCCAGTTCCGTGGCCGCCGAAATACAATCGGCCTCGGATGCCAGCACGGCGTGACGCGGTGTCGGGATGCCAAGGCTGTGCCAGACCTGCTTGGTGCGCAGCTTGTCCATCGCCAGGGCGGAAGCCAGGATGCCGCTGCCGGTGTAGGGAATGCCCAGGCACTCGAGCAGGCCTTGCATGCTGCCGTCTTCGCCGCCACGGCCGTGCAGGATGATGAACGCGCGGTCGATTTTTTCGCTCAGCAGGCGCTGCAGGAAATCGTCGCCCACGTCGATGCCGAATGCGTCGACACCGGCGCTTTGCAGGGCTTGCAGTACGGCGTTACCGGACTTGAGGGATACCTCGCGCTCGGCGCTCTTGCCACCGAACAGCACGGCAACGCGGCCGAAGGCTTTCGGGTCAAGGGTCGAGACCAGGTTGGCGTAGGCAGCAGTCATTTCAGTTTCCCCTCGCTGGAGGCCACGATTGCTCCGGCGAATAACGGACTTTTCAACAGTTTCGGGGCCAGGCCACCAATGTCACCGGCACCCTGGCACAGCAGGATGTCGCCGGCGCGCAGCAGCGGCTTGACCAGCGGCGCCAACTCCACGCCACGCTCGATGTAGATCGGGTCCAACTGACCACGCTGGCGAATGCTGTGGCACAGCTGGCGGCTGTCGGCCCCCGGGATCGGCTCTTCACCGGCCGGATAGACTTCCATCAACAGCAGCACGTTGGCGTCGGCCAGCACCTGGACGAAATCGTCGTACAGGTCGCGGGTGCGGCTGTAGCGGTGGGGCTGGTAGACCATCACCAGGCGCCGCTCCGGCCAGCCACCGCGCACGGCCTTGATCACCGCCGCGACTTCGGTCGGATGGTGGCCGTAGTCGTCCACCAGCATCACGTTGCCGCCGTCCACCGGCAGTTCGCCGTAGACCTGGAAACGTCGGCCCACGCCCTGGAACCCGGACAGGCCCTGGACGATGGCTTCATCGCTGACGCCTTCGTCGGTGGCGATGCAGATGGTGGCCAAGGCATTGAGTACGTTGTGGTTGCCGGGCATGTTCACCGACACATCCAACGGCTCGCGATCGGGGCGCAGTACGGTGAAGAACGTCTGCATGCCCTGCTGGCGCACGTTGATGGCGCGCACGTCGACGTCTTCGCCGAAACCGTAGGTCACGGTCGGACGCTTGATCAGCGGCAAAATCTCGCGCACCACCGGATCGTCCAGGCACACCACCGCCAAACCGTAGAACGGCAGGTTGTGCAGGAATTCGACGAAGGTTTTCTTCAGCTTGTTGAAGTCGCCGTCGTAGGTCGCCATGTGGTCGGCGTCAATGTTGGTGACCACGGCCACCAGCGGTTGCAGGTGCAGGAAGCTCGCATCGCTCTCGTCGGCTTCGGCGATCAGGTAGCGGCTGGTGCCCAGCTGGGCATTGGTGCCCGCGGCGTTCAGGCGACCGCCGATCACAAAGGTCGGGTCCAGGCCACCGGCCGCGAACACCGAAGCGATCAGGCTGGTAGTGGTGGTCTTGCCGTGGGTACCGGCGACGGCGATGCCGTGGCGATAGCGCATCAGCTCGGCCAGCATCTCGGCCCGTGGTACCACGGGGATACGGCGCTCCAGGGCGGTGGCGACTTCCGGGTTGGACGTGTTCACGGCACTGGAAACCACCAGCACGTCGGCATTGGCGGCGTTCTCGGCACGGTGGCCGATAAATATCTGGGCGCCGAAGGATTCCAGGCGCTCGGTGACCGGGGAGGCTTTCAGGTCGGAACCGGAAACCTGATAACCCAGGTTCAGCAGCACTTCGGCAATCCCGCACATGCCCACGCCGCCGATACCGACGAAGTGGATGCGACGGATACGGCGCATTTCCGGTTGCGGCATGGCTTTGCGATTCTCAACCATGGGCCACCTCCAGGCAGGTATCGACCACTTGGCTCGTGGCATCGGGTTTGGCCAGGCGGCGTGCGGCGCGGGCCATGTCTTCAAGTCGTTGCGGCTGCATCAAAACCTCTGTCAGGCGGGCGGCAAGATCCGCGGCGCCAGTCGTTCTTTGCGGCATCAGGAAGGCAGCGCCTTCACGGGCCAAATAATCGGCGTTACGGGTCTGGTGATCGTCGATGGCGTGGGGCAAAGGCACCAGCATCGAGGGCAGACCGGCGGCAGCCAGTTCACTGATGGTCAGCGCGCCTGCGCGGCAGACCACCAGGTCGGCCCAGCCATAGGCTTGGGCCATGTCGTTGATGAAAGGCTGTACTTGCGCCTCGACGCCGGCCGCGCGATAGCGCTCGGCGGTCACTTCATCGTGGTTTTTGCCAGCCTGGTGAAACACTTCCGGCCGCAGCTCGGGGGCAACCTGCGACAGGGCTTCGGGCAGCAATTTGTTCAACGGTTCGGCCCCCAGGCTTCCGCCCAGGACCAGCAGACGTGCCTTGCGTCCAGCCAGGGCCGGGCGCGGCGCATCAAAAAACAGCTCGGTACGCACCGGATTACCGGTGGTGCGGCGGCTGCCCGACAGGGTAAAGGTGTCGGGAAAGGCTTCACAGACCCGGGCGGCCAACGGCACCAGTAACCGATTGGCGGTACCGGCCACGGCGTTCTGTTCGTGAACGATCACCGGCACACCGGCCAATTTCGCCGCAACACCACCAGGACCGGTCACATAACCGCCAAACCCGACCACGCACACCGGGCGCAACCGACGGATGATCGCCCGCGCCTGCCTGATCGACTTGAGCAGCATCAGCGGCGCCTTGAGCAACGACAACTTGCCCTTGCCCCGCAGGCCGCTGGCGTCGATCCGGTGCAGCTCAAGGCCGGCAGCTGGCACCAGTTCGTTCTCGATGCCCCGTGGCGTGCCCAGCCAGTGCACGGTGTAGCCGCGCGCCTGGAACTCCCGGGCACAGGCCAGCGCCGGGAATACGTGCCCGCCGGTACCACCCGCCATGATCAGCACGTTAGCGCCCATGAATCGGCTCCTCGGCGAAGTCGCTCTCCTGGAATTCCATCTCTTCGCTGCCCAGGTGGGTTCGGCTCTCCCATTCGATGCGCAGCAACAGGCCGAGACAGGCACAGCAGATCACCAGGGAACTGCCGCCATAACTGAGGAACGGCAGCGTCAGGCCCTTGGTCGGCAACAGGCCAACGTTCACGCCGATGTTGATCAGGAACTGGCCGATCCACAGGAACGACAAGCCATACGCCACGTAAGCGGCAAAAAACTGCTTGGCCTTTTCGGCCCACAAGCCGATGTACATGCCGCGTACGCAGACGAACACAAACAGGGCGACGGTGCACAGGGAGCCGACCACGCCCAGCTCTTCGGCCAGGACCGAGAACACGAAGTCGGTGTGGGCTTCCGGCAGGTAGAACTGCTTCTGCACGCTGTTGCCCAGGCCTACGCCCAGCCACTCGCCGCGACCGAAGGCGATCAGCGCCTGGGTCAATTGATAACCGGAGCCGAACTGGTCGGCCCACGGGTCGGTAAAGGTGATCAGGCGCGCCATCCGGTACGGTTGCGCCTGGACCAGCACGGTCACGGCCGCCACCGCCAACGCCACCATCAGGATGAAACGAAACAGCCCGACCCCACCGAGGAACAGCATCGCCGCCGCGGCGCCCATCATCACCACCGTGGCGCCGAAGTCCGGCTCCATCAGCAGCAGGCCCGCCATCGGCAGCAAGACGATGAACGGCTTGAAGAACCCCATCCAGCTCTCGCGCACTTCTTTCTGGCGACGCACCAGGTAACCGGCCAGGAAAATCACCACGAAGACCTTGGCGATCTCCGAAGGCTGAACGTTGAAGAAACTGAAGCCAATCCAGCGCATCGAGCCGTTGACCTCGCGGCCGATACCCGGCACCAGCACCATCACCAACAGGCCGAAGGCACCGAGCAGCATCATCCAGCCCAGGCGTTGCCAGGTAGCGATTGGCACCATCATGGTGACGATGCATGCGCCCAGGCCGATCACCAGGTAAATCAGGTGGCGGATCATGTGATAAAGCGTGTTGCCCGACTGCACGGCGGCCACTTCCGACGAGGCGGACGTGATCATCACCAGGCCCAGGCCCAGCAAGGCCAGGCAACCGGCAAGCATCGGGAAATCCAGGTCGATGCCGCGCCCGGTGATCAGCGGCGACGGGTACGGCTTGATGATGTTCATCAGGCTCATGCCAAGTCCTCCGCGGCCCGGGCGAACAGCTGCCCGCGCTCTTCATAGTTCTTGAACATGTCGAAACTGGCGCAGGCCGGCGACAACAGCACCGCATCGCCTGGTTGCGCAAGGGCGCGGCACTGTTGCACCGCCTCGTCCAGCGAACCGACCCGAACCAGCGGCACGGCATCGCCGAGCGCCTGGGCGATCAATTCACGGTCGCGGCCCATCAGCACCACGGCACGGCAGTTGGCCGCCACCGGGTCGCGCAGGTCCTTGAAGTCGGCGCCCTTGCCGTCGCCGCCGGCGATCAGCACGAGCTTGCCTGCGATGTCCGCCCCCAGCCCTTCGATGGCCGCCAGCGCGGCACCGACATTGGTGGCCTTGGAGTCGTTGTACCAGGCCACGCCATCGAGGTCGCGCACCCACTGGCAGCGGTGTTCGAGACCGGCAAACGTGCGCAGGGCCGAGAGCATGGCATCGAACGGCAGGCCGACCGCATGCCCCAGGGCCAACGCGGCCAAGGCATTGGCCTGGTTGTGGGCGCCACGAATCTTCAGTTCGCGCACCGGCATCAGGTTCTGGAATTCGAAGGCCAGGTATTTTTCGCCATTCTCTTCGCGCAGCCCGAAGCCTTTGAAGTCCGGCACACCCAGGCCGAAGGACCAGCACGGCATGCCCTCGCCCAACAATGGACGAGTCAGGGCATCCTGGCGGTTGAACACCACTTGCCGGGCACCACGGAAGATCCGGTGCTTGGCCAGGTGATAAGCCGGCAGGCCGCTGTAGCGGTCCATGTGGTCTTCGCTGATGTTGAGCACGGTCGCCACTTCGGCGCCCAGGTGGTCGGTGGTTTCCAGCTGGAAGCTCGACAACTCCATCACGTACAGCTCGACGTCGTCACTGAGCAGGTCCAGCGCCGGGGTGCCCAGGTTGCCGCCCACGGCGACGCGCTTGCCGGCCGCCGCAGCCATCTCGCCCACCAGGGTGGTGACGGTGCTCTTGGCGTTGGAGCCGCTGATGGCAACGATCGGCGCCTTGGCGTTGCGCGCGAACAGCTCGATGTCGCCGGACAATTTCACGCCACGGGCAGCGGCCGCCTGCAGGGCCGGGGTCGCCAGGGCCAGGCCGGGGCTCACGTAGAGCTCATCGGCGCGGCACAGGAACTCGACGTCCAGCTCGCCACAACGCACGTCCACCTGGGGATAGTCACGGCGCAGCGTGGCCAGCTCAGGTGGATTTTCCCGCGTATCGGCGACGGCAAACGACACGCCCCGGCTCGCCAGGAAGCGAACCAGGGACATGCCGCTCTTGCCGAGGCCGACAACGATGCGGAAGTGGTCAGAAGCGATCAGGGACACTCGTTCTACCTCAGCTTCAGGGTGGCAAGGCCGACCAGTACCAGAATCACGGTGATGATCCAGAAACGGACGATCACACGCGGCTCGGGCCAGCCCTTGAGTTCAAAGTGGTGGTGGATCGGCGCCATGCGGAATACGCGGCGGCCGGTCAATTTAAAGGAAGCAACCTGAATGACGACTGACAGGGTCTCCATCACGAACACACCGCCCATGATGAACAGGACGATTTCCTGGCGAACGATGACCGCGATGGTGCCCAGGGCCGCGCCCAGCGCCAGCGCGCCGACGTCTCCCATGAAGACTTGTGCCGGGTAGGTGTTGAACCACAGGAAGCCCAGGCCGGCACCGATCAGCGCGCCGCAGAACACGATCAGTTCACCCGCCCCCGGTACATAAGGGATCAGCAGGTATTCAGCGAATTTCACGTTACCCGACAGGTAGCAGAAGATCCCCAGGGCGCCGCCGACCATGACCGTAGGCATGATCGCCAGGCCATCGAGGCCGTCGGTGAGGTTGACCGCGTTGCTCGAACCGACGATCACCAAGTAGGTCAGCACGATGAAACCTGCGCCCAGCGGAATGCTGTAGTCCTTGAGCATCGGCAGGATCAGGGTGGTCTCCACCGGCGAAGCAGCGGTCATATAAAGGAAGATCGCCGCGCCGAGGCCGAACACCGACTGCCAGAAATACTTCCAGCGGCTTGGCAGCCCACGGGAGTTCTTCTCGATGACCTTGCGGTAGTCGTCAACCCAGCCGATGGCCCCGAAGAACAAGGTCACCAACAGCACGACCCAGACATACCGGTTCGCCAGGTCGGCCCAGAGCAGGGTGCTGATGCCGATAGACGACAGGATCAGCGCGCCGCCCATGGTCGGGGTGCCGGATTTGGACAGGTGCGATTGCGGGCCATCGTTACGAACCGACTGGCCGATTTGCAGGTTCTGCAGAGTGCGGATCATCCACGGGCCCAGGAACAGCGACAACGACAGCGCGGTCAGCACACCCAGGATCCCGCGCAGGGTCAGGTACTGGAAGACCGCGAAGCCTTTGTGGAACTGTTGCAGGTACTCCGCTAGCAGCAGCAGCATTAATGTTTCTCCGTGGAGGCGCCGCACAGCGCCGCGACGATGTTTTCCATCGCTGCGCTGCGTGAGCCCTTGATCAATAAGGTGGTGTTCGGATCCTGCTCGGCGCCCAGGGCCTGGATCAGCTCGGCCTGAGTGGTGAAATGCCGTGCGTGCTCGCCAAACGCGGCGACCGCATGGGCCATCATCGGACCGACCGCATACAGCGCGTCGACCTTGCCGCGCGCATAGGCACCGACATCGTGATGCCCCTGTTGCGCCCACTCGCCCAGCTCACCGATATCCCCCAGCACCAATACGGTACGGCCGGAGAAACCGGCGAGGATATCCACGGCTGCGCACATGGACGACGGGTTGGCGTTATAGGTGTCGTCGATCACGCGCATGCCATTACTGGCCAGTTGCGCAACAGAGCGCCCCTTGACCGGCTGCACGGCGTTCAGCCCGGCGACAATGCCCGGCAGCGATACGCCCAGCGCATGGGCGGCAGCCGCCGCGGCCAGGGCGTTGGCAACGTTATGCGTGCCGAGCAGGTTCAATTGCACCCGCTCGGCGCCATCCGGACTGTGCAGGTTGAAGGCCGGGCAACCGCGGGCATCGCGGTCCAGGTCGCTGGCGTAGAAATTCGCGGCGAGGTTGCTCAGGGCAAAAGTCAGCACCTTGCGCTCGCCCGCCCGGGTCTTCCAGATTTCGAAGGCCTTGTCGTCGAGATTCAGCACAGCGACGCCATCGGCATCCAGCCCTTCGATGATCTCGCCCTTGGCCTCGACGATTTTTTCCGGGCCGCCGAACTCGCCGACGTGAGCAGTCCCGGCGTTGTTGAGCACCGCCACATGAGGCTTGGTCATGGCCACGGTGTAGGCAATCTCGCCGAGCCGCGAAGCCCCCAGCTCGATGACAGCGGCGCTGTGTTCCGGCGCCAGCTCCAGCAAGGTCAGTGGCACGCCGAGGTCATTGTTCAGGTTGCCACGGGTCGCCAGCACCAGACCGCGCGTGCGCAGGATGCTGGCGAGCATTTCCTTGACGGTGGTCTTGCCGCTGGAGCCGGTGATGGCCACCACCGGCTTGTCAAACCCGGCGCGGTTCAACGCGCCCAGTTGGCCCAGGGCCTGACGGGTGTCAGCGACCAGCAACTGCGGCAGCGTACTGTTGGTCACTTCCCGTTCGACCAGTGCCGCGACCGCCCCTTTGGCGGCGACTTCGTTCAAGTAATCGTGGCCGTCGAAACGCGGTCCGGCCAGGGCGACGAACAGCTGCCCCGGAGCAATGGCCCGGCTGTCGATGCTGACGCCGTCGAAGCTGGCGTCCGCCGCGATGAGGCGCCCGTTCAGGGCGTTGGTCAGTTCGCTGAGCTTCAGGGCCTTAAGCATGAGCCACCTCCCACGCGGTCAGGGCATGATCGGCTTCCACCAGGTCGGAGAACGCATGCCGTTCGCCGTTGATTTCCTGATAATCCTCATGGCCCTTGCCGGCCAGGACGATGACATCGTCCGCCGAGGCGCTGGCGATCAACTGGGCAATGGCCTGACCGCGGCCGGCGACGAAGGTGACGTTATCCACAGCCGTAAAACCGGCGCGGATGTCGTCGAAAATCCGCTGCGGATCTTCGGTACGAGGGTTGTCGTCGGTGACCAGCACGCCGTCTGCCAACCGCTCCACGACTTCAGCCATCAGTGGGCGTTTGCCGCGGTCACGATCGCCACCGCAGCCGAACAGGCACAGCAACCTGCCCTTGGCGTGAGGACGCAGGGCCGTGAGAACTTTTTCCAACGCGTCAGGGGTATGGGCGTAATCGACCACGACCAGTGGTTGAGTCCCACCGCCCAAACGCTGCATGCGACCGGCCGGGCCCTCGAGCTTCGGCAAGACCTTGAGAATTTCGTCCAGCGCGTAGTCCAGGCCGAGCAAGGCGCCGATGGCCGCCAATACGTTGCTCAGGTTGAAGCGGCCAAGCAAAGTGCTGCGCAAGTGGTGCTCGCCCTGGGGCGTGACCAGCGTGGCGCGCACGCCTTCGTCATTGAATTGCGCCTGGCGTACATAAAGGTAGGCGCTGGCATCTTCCAGGCTGTAGGTGATCAACCGCGACTCGCGCTTTTCGGCAGCCAGTTGCCGACCGAATTCGTCATCGAGGTTGATGACCCGGCACTTCAGGTCATTCCAGGCAAACAGCTTGGCCTTGGCCTCACCGTAGGCCTGCATGGTGCCGTGGTAATCCAGGTGATCCCGGGACAGGTTGGTCAACACCGCGACATCGAACGCCAGCGCGGTCACACGGCCCTGGTCCAAGCCATGGGAAGAGACTTCCATCGCAACGGCCTTGGCACCGGCCTTCTTCAGGTCCGCCAGGGTCGCCTGCACGGCAATCGGGTTCGGCGTGGTGTGCAGGCCACTTTCCAGCGCGCCATGGAAGCCGTTGCCCAGGGTCCCGACGATGCCGCAATGCTGGCCTAGCAGGTCCAGGGCCTGGGCCACCAGTTGGGTCACGCTGGTCTTGCCGTTGGTACCGGTCACGCCCACCAGGTTCAGGTGACGGCTCGGGTCGCCATAGAAACGCCCAGCGATGTCCGACAGCTGGGCCGCCAGGCCCTTGACCGGAATCAGCGGAACGTCGGTGATCGGCAGCACGGTCGCCCCGGCCACTTCATACGCCACGGCAGCCGCGCCACGCTTCAAGGCATCGGCGATGTGGGCACGGCCATCGAAACGGGCACCCGGCACCGCCAGGAACAAGTCCCCGGCGCGGACATTGCGGCTGTCCAGGGCCAGTTCGCGAATCAGCAGATCGTGACCGGCGTGGGCGAAAATCTTGTTCAGGCTCAGGGACATCAGCCACGCCCTCCTTCGGCTTTCAAGGGCACGACCGGTGCGGTATTCGCTTGCTGGGTCGGCGGCAGGTTATCCGGGGTAATGTTCATCAGGCGCAGGGTGCCGGACATCACTTTGCTGAACACCGGTGCCGAGACCAGGCCACCGAAGTAGCCCGCCTTGCTCGGCTCATCGATGACCACAACGATGGCGTAGCGCGGGTCGCTCATCGGGCCGAAGCCGGCAAACAGCGAACGGTAGGAATTCTCGGCGTAGCCTTTAGTGCCCACGGAGGTTTTACGGGCGGTACCCGACTTACCTGCCACGTGATAGGCCGGCACCTGGGCGCGATAGACACCGCGCGGGGCCTCGATCACCTGTTGCAGCATGCCCTGCATAGTCTTGGCGACGTTCTCCGGGATCACCTGGGTGGTCTGCGGCGCCTTGTCGGTCTTGATCAGGGTCAGCGGGGCGATACGCCCGTTGTTCGCCAACGCGGAGAACGCGTGGACCAGTTGGATCGCGGTCACGGAAACACCGTAGCCGTAGGACAACGTAGCGGTTTCAGCCTTGCGCCAGTCCCGGTAGTTCGGCAGGTTGCCGACACGCTCGCCCGGGAAGCCCAGGCCGGTGTCCTGGCCGAGGCCGATTTTCTGGGCCAGGCGATAAATCGTCTCGCCGCCGATATCGAAGGCGATCTTGCTCATACCCACGTTACTGGAGTTGATCAGGATGCCGGTCAGGTCGAGCACCGGGCCTTCGGTCTTGGACACGTCACGAATGGTGTACTTGCCGATCTGCAGGGTGCCCGGGTACACCTCGACGGTGTCGCTTGGTTTCCAGCGCCCGGTTTCCAGGGCGGCGGCCATGGACACGGCTTTCATGGTCGAACCGGGCTCGAACACGTCGATCATCGCGCGGTTGCGCATCATCGCCGGTTGCAGGTTGCGACGGTTGTTCGGGTTGTAGGTCGGCTGGTTGACCATCGCCAGGATCTCGCCGGTCTTCACGTCCATGATCACCAGGCTGCCGGCCTTGGCACCGTTCTCGACGATGGCATTGCGCAGTTCACGGTTGGCCAGGTATTGCAGGCGCAGGTCAATGGACAACGCCAAGGGCTTGCCGGCCTTGGCGTTTTTGGTGACTTGGACATCCTTGATCAGCCTGCCGCGCCGATCCTTGATGACTTGGCGCTTGCCGGCGACCCCGGCGAGCCATTCGTCATAGGCCAGTTCGACACCTTCGCGCCCTCGGTCATCAATGTCGGTAAACCCGACCATATGGGCCGTGACTTCACCGGCCGGATAGAAACGCCGGAACTCTTCGATGCCGTAGACACCAGGTACTTTCAGATCGAGCACGCTCTGGCCCTGTTCGGGGGTCAAGCCGCGCACCAGATAAATGAATTCCTTGTTGGCCTGGGCTTCGAGGCGCTCGGCCAGGGCCTTGGGATCCTGCCCGAGGGCAGCGGCCAGTGCCGGCCATTTTTCCTTGGCCAGCTGCATTTCCTTGGCGTTGGCCCACAAGGTGGTCACCGGGGTGCTCACGGCCAGGGGTTCGCCATTGCGGTCGGTGATCAAGCCACGGTGAGCCGGGATCGGAATATGCCGCACGCTGCGCGCATCGCCCTGCCCCTTGAGGAAATCACGGTCGACGACTTGCAGGTCGATGATGCGCCACGAAATCGCCGCCACCATGATCCCGAGCAAGCCCAGGACCAGACGAAACCGCCACGGGAACAGCGCCCCTTCGAGTTTCATCATGGCGCCACCATCTGCACTTCGGCAGCGCCGGGAATGCGCATTTTCAGCTGTTCGGTGGCCAACACTTCGATACGGCTATGGGCAGTCCAGGTGCTCTGCTCCAGGATCAACCGGCCCCACTCGGCCTGCGCCTTGTCACGCACGCTCAGCTCGTTGTAAAGGGAATTGAGAAGCTGGCGGTTCCAGTGCGCACTATAGGACACGGCGATGGCCGACACGAGCACGCCGATAAACAGCAGCAGCATGAAAAAGCTGCCGCCGGGCAGGGGCTTGGCGAAGAGCTTGCTCACCGCAACTTCTCCGCGACGCGCATGACGGCGCTACGGGCACGTGGGTTGGCCTTGAGTTCAGCCTCGGAGGCGAACTGCGCTTTGCCATGGATCTTGATTTTTGGCACGAAGGCTTCGAAACGCACCGGCAGGTTGCGCGGCAGGTTATCGGCTTCACCCTTGGTGAGTTTGCGCATGAACAGCTTGACGATACGGTCTTCCAGGGAATGGAAGCTGATCACCACCAGCCGACCGCCGATCTCCAGCGCTTCAAGCGCCGCTTCGAGACCGACTTCCAGATCGCCCAACTCGTTATTGACGTGGATGCGCAAGCCCTGGAACGCACGGGTCGCCGGGTTCTTGCCCTTTTCCCAGGCCGGATTGGCAACTTTCAGCACTTCGGCCAGGTCGCCGGTGCGCTCGAATGGCTTGATGTCGCGGCGTTCGACCACGGCGCGGGCCATGCGGCCGGAGAAACGCTCTTCGCCGTATTCCTTGAAGACACGGGCGATTTCTTCCACCGGGGCGGTATTGACGAATTCGGCGGCACTGATGCCACGGGACGGATCCATGCGCATGTCCAGCGGGCCGTCATTGAGGAAACTGAAACCGCGCTCCGGGTCGTCCAGTTGGGGCGAAGACACGCCCAGGTCGAGCAGCACGCCACTGACCTTGCCGGCCAGGCCACGCTCGGCGACTTCCGAAGCCAGCTCGGCAAAACTGCGTTGCACAATGACAAAGCGGCCGTCTTCGGCCGCCAGCGCTTGCCCGGTGGCAATCGCTTGAGGATCCTTGTCGAACCCCAGCAACCGGCCACCCGGACCGAGCTTGCTGAGAATCAACCGGCTGTGTCCGCCACGCCCGAATGTGCCGTCCAGATAGCAGCCATCAGGACGTACGGCGAGAGCCTCGACGGCTTCGTCAAGCAGTACGGTGATGTGGTTAAAGCCGCTATCAATAGTCACAGGATCAAATCACGCAGTTCATCAGGCATGGCGCCCGGTTGTTGAATAGCAGCGAGGTCGGCGGCAGAAACCGCATTCCAGGCATCTTCGTCCCACAGCTGGAACTTGTTCAGTTGGCCTACCAGCATCGCGCGCTTGTCCAGCTTGGCGTATTCGCGCAGGCGCGGCGGAACCAGGAAACGACCGCTGCCATCGAGTTCGAGGTCGACGGCATTGCCGATCAGCAAACGTTGCAAACGGCGGTTTTCTTCACGCAACGAAGGCAGTGCGCGCAGTTTGGTTTCGATGATTTCCCACTCATCAAGAGGGTAAACACACAAACATGGATCAACGGCGTCGATCGTGACGATTAACTGCCCCGAACTTCGCGAAACGAGCTCGTCACGATACCGGCTCGGCATGGCGAGACGGCCTTTTGCATCGAGACTGATAGCGTTAGCTCCGCGAAACACGTCTGCGTTTCTCCACTTTTTGGCGTTTTACCTTCAAAAAAACCCACTTCATGCCACTTTCCGCCACTTGCGCACACTATAGGAATGCGCCCACCGCACCGTCAAGGCGCGGATTGAAGGAAAAGCCTTATAGATCGGAGATTTAGGAGCGTTTCAGGAGGGGTAACAAGAATCTGACGTAGGAAATTTCACCTCAACCCGAGGAAGCACAGGAGGCTGCGCGCACAAGTTAAAGTGATTTGTTAAGAGTAAGATTTTTTTGGTATTAGGAACTGCGTCTGCCAGTGATTCCAGCAGGAAGGGAAAAGGTGGAGAGTCGATCTGTAAGCCGGGTTCTGTCTTGAACAGTCATTCGTCTACGATGGCCATCACTGGACATCTTTAGCAACCTACCCGGTCCCAGCGCGGGCCACGCCTTGGGACCCTATTTGGTCTTGCTCCAAGTGGGGTTTACCTAGCCACGAACTGTTGCCAGCCGTGCGGTGCGCTCTTACCGCACCTTTTCACCCTTACCGGCGCCGAAGCGCTTAGGCGGTTATTTTCTGTGGCACTTTCCGTAGGCTCACGCCTCCCAGGCATTACCTGGCACTTCGCCCTATGGAGCCCGGACTTTCCTCCCCCCCCTAATTCTCATAGAGGGCAGCGACTGTCCGATCGACTCTCCGCCGCGAAGGTTAACGGTAGAGCGCTTGAAGAACAAGCGCTAAAAGCCTTGGGCCAGACCCACGCCTTGGTTTCACTGGCCTTTCTGTTTTTCCAGTGCGACCTGGTACAGCACATTCTTGCGCTCGCCAGTGATTTGCGCCGCAAGGGCCGCGGCACGCTTGAGCGGCATTTCCTCGAGTAGCAGGTTCAGGACGCGCATCGCTTCGCTGCTGACAGCGTCTTCACTTTCCGGGGCTGTCCACCCGGCCACCAGCACGACACACTCGCCGCGCTGCTGGTTGCTGTCGCTTTCGACGAAGGCTCGCAACTGCGCCAACGGCAACCCCTTGAGGGTTTCGAAGGTCTTGGTCAACTCGCGAGCCAGCAGTGCCGGGCGCTCGGCGCCGAACACCAGTTCCATGTCTTGCAGGCATTCCAGAATGCGGTGCGGCGCCTCATAAAAGATCAGCGTGCGCGGTTCTTCCTTTATAGCCTCCAGGCGCGCCCGACGCCCCACCGCCTTGGCCGGCAGGAAACCTTCGAAGATGAAACGGTCCGAGGGCAGGCCCGCCGCCGACAGCGCCGCGATCAATGCACAAGCGCCCGGCACCGGCACCACGCTGATGCCCGCCGCCCGAGCCTGACGCACCAGATGATAGCCCGGGTCGGAAATCAGCGGCGTACCGGCATCGGAAATCAGCGCGACGTTATCGCCCGCCAACAGCCGGGTAATGAAACGACTGCCCTCATCCCGCTCATTGTGTTCATGACAGGCCGCCAACGGCGTGGAAATGCCGAAATGCTGCAGCAGGCGCTGGGAATGACGGGTGTCTTCGGCTGCGATAAGGGCAACCTCTTGCAGGATTTTCAGCGCACGGGCACTGATATCGTCCAGGTTGCCGATGGGCGTCGCCACCACATAAAGCGCGCCGGCAGCGGAATTCAAAGCACCTGGAGCAGTCAAGACACACACCTCATGATCGGTAAAAACCGCCATTGTAGCGTGTGCAGGCCGTCTCGGCTGTTCACATCAGCCATTGTGGCGAGGGAGCTTGCTCCCGCTCGGCTGCGCAGCAGCCGTAAAATCTGCCAGCCGCCCCCCCGGATATACCGTGTTGAATGGGTTTGGGGCTGCTGCGCAGCCCAGCGGGAGCAAGCTCCCTCGCCACGGAGGGCAGTGCCTTTGTGCTGTGCCGCACTCTCTGCAATACCTAAATTGATCGATTCACACCACTAACATCGCGCCCCGGCCAGCGCTTGGGTACAATTCGACGCTAATTTGATCTCGTATCAGGAACACTTACATGATCGCTTGCCTGCGGCTGCTCTCCGCCCTCTGCCTCGCTGCCCTCCTGGCGGCCTGCGCCAGCTCGCCCTCGTCCAGCCTTGGCGAACTTCCACGCACCCCGGATGCCAGTATCGAGCAGTTGCTCGAACAGGCCACCCAAAGCAAAAATCCGGAAAAAGCCGCCCTGCTGCGCCTGAGCGCTGCCGACCTGGCCTACCGCCAGGGCAATGCCGGCCAGTCCGCACAGATCCTGCAACAAGTGCCGATGGAACAACTCAAGCCCGGCCAGCAGATTTTCGCCAGCACGCTGTCGGCTGAACTGGCGATGACCCGCAACCAGCCCAAGGCGGCACTGACCGCCCTGGCCCACCCAAGCCTGCAACACCTGAGCGAAATGCCGGTGGAGCAGCAGGTCCGTACCGGTACCGTCCGCGCCCGCGCCCTGGAGGCCGATGGCCAGACCCTGGCCGCCGCCAAGGAGCGCATTTTCATCGCGCCCCTGCTGGAAAACGACGCTGCGGCAAAAAACCACGAATCCATCTGGTCGTTGATCGCCTCGCTGCCCACCGACCAGTTGCAGCCAAGCTCCAACGACGACCTTGGCGGCTGGCTGAGCCTGGCCCAGGCCGTCAAGACCGCCGGCACCCTGGAACAACAGCAGGCGGCGATCGACCACTGGCGCGAACAGAACCCGAAACACCCCGCCGCCCTGCAACTGCCGACACCACTGGTCAAGCTCAAGGAACTGGCGAGCCAGCCGTTGAGCAAGATTGCCCTGCTGCTGCCACAAAATGGCCCGCTGGCTGCGGTTGCCAAGGCCTTGCGTGAGGGCTTCATGGCCGCGCACTACCAGGCCCAACAGGCCGGCCAGAAGCCGCCAAGCATCCAGTTCTATGACAGTTCCAGCCTGACCTCCATGGACGAGTTCTATCGCAAGGCCCAGGCCGACGGCGTGCAACTGGTAGTCGGACCGCTGGAAAAACCACTGGTCAAGCAGATCAGCACCCGCCCGCAACTGCCGATCACCACCCTGGCGCTGAACTACAGCGAAGGTGAACAAGGGCCGCCGCAACTGTTCCAGTTCGGCCTGGCACCCGAGGATGAAGCCCGCGAAGTCTCCCGTCGCGCCCGCGCCGACGGCCTGCATCGTGCCGCCGCCATGGTACCGAAGGGTGAATGGGGCGATCGCGTCCTGAGAGCCTTCAGCCAGGACTGGCAGGCCAATGGCGGCACCATCATCGCAATCGAACGGGTCGACCAGCCAGTCCAACTGGCCCAGCAGATCGCCGACATGTTCCAGCTGCGCCAGAGCGAAGGTCGCGCCAAGAGCCTGCAAAGCACCGTTGGCACCACGGTCGCAGCCCAGCCGTCCCGTCGCCAGGACATCGAGTTCATCTTCCTGGCCTCGACGCCGCAACAGGCCCAGCAGATCAAGCCCACCCTGAACTTCCAGTACGCAGGTGATGTGCCGGTCTACGCCACTTCTTCAGTGTTCAGCGCCAGCGGCGACCAGAACCAGTACAACGACATGAGCGGCATCCGCTTCTGCGAAACCCCGTGGCTGCTCGACGCCAATGACCCGCTGCGCAAGCAGGTCACCGCCCAGTGGCCCCAGGCAGGCGGCAGCCTGGGCCGGCTGTACGCGATGGGTGTAGACGCCTATCGCCTGGCACCGCGCCTAGGCCAGCTCAAGACGTTGCCGGACAGCCGCATCGAAGGCTTGTCGGGCAGCCTGGCCGTGTCTGCTACCCAGCGCGTACAGCGTCAACTGCCATGGGCCGAGTTCGTCAACGGCCAGGTGCAGCGCCTGCCGGACACCCAGCGCTGATGCCCGACCGATCACGCCAGCAAAGCGGACGGGATGCCGAGGGCCAAGCCCTCGCGCATCTCCAGCAACAAGGCCTGCGGCTGGTGGCGCAGAACTGGTTGTGTAAACGCGGCGAGCTTGATCTGGTCATGCTTGACGGCGATACAGTAGTATTCGTCGAAGTCCGCTACAGAAAAAATACTCAATGGGGTGGCGCGCTCGACAGCATTGACGAGCGCAAGCGCCAGAAGCTGGTTTTGGCCGCACAGTATTTTCTGCAAAGCGAGCCTCGCTGGGCCGATCATCCCTGCCGCTTCGACGTGGTTGCCATCGACAGCAACGCCGCCCAGTTGAACTGGCTGCAGAACGCCTTCGACAGTTGAGCGCCCATGCCGAGCCGGACACCTCCACCTAACTTTTTTGCTCTTTGCTTTGCGCGCCGCACATGTTTGTGCCGATAAGCCGCGCTACTTAAGGTCACACAGATGGACATGCAATCGCGAATTCGCCAGCTTTTTCAGGCCAGTATCGACACCAAGCAACAGGCGATGGACGTACTTGCACCGCACATCGAGCAAGCCAGCCAAGTGATGGTCAACGCCCTGCTCAACGAGGGCAAGATGCTTTCGTGCGGCAATGGCGGCTCGGCCGGCGACGCCCAGCACTTCTCTTCGGAACTGCTCAACCGCTTCGAACGCGAGCGCCCGAGCCTGCCGGCGATCGCCCTGACCACCGACAGCTCGACGATCACCTCGATCGCCAACGACTACAGCTACAACGAGGTATTCTCCAAACAGATCCGCGCCCTGGGCCAACCCGGCGATGTGCTGCTGGCGATTTCCACCAGCGGCAACTCGGCCAATATTATTCAAGCGATCCAGGCCGCACATGATCGCGAAATGATTGTCGTAGCATTGACCGGTCGTGACGGCGGCGGCATGGCGTCCCTGCTATTGCCAGAAGACGTCGAGATCCGCGTACCGGCCAATGTCACCGCACGTATCCAGGAAGTCCACCTGCTGGCGATCCACTGCCTTTGCGACTTGATCGACAGCCAACTGTTCGGGAGTGAAGAATGACCCCTAATCGCCTAGGCCTTCTGGCCCTGACCCTGTGCCTCGGCATCAGCGGCTGCACATCGGTGGTTAACGCCAGCCGGGAAAAGCCGATTGAAGATGACCGCGGCACCCGCACCTTCGGCAGCAAGATCGACGACTCCCTGATCGAAACCAAAGTGGGAGTGAACATCGCCAAGGCCGACCCGGACCTGGACAACAACTCGCACATCGTCGTCACCAGCTTCAACGGTGTCGTGCTACTCGCCGGCCAAACCCCGCGCGCCGACCTCAAGGCCAAGGCCGAACAGGAAGCCAGCGCTGTGCAGCGGGTCAAGACCGTGCATAACGAATTGCAGGTCTTGCAGCCTTCCTCGCTGCTGGCGCGCCAGAACGATGCGTGGCTGACCACCAAGATCAAGACCCAGATGCTCACCGACGCCAGCATTCCTGGCTCACGCATCAAGGTTGTGACCGAGAATGGCATCGTTTATCTGCTGGGTTTGCTGACCAAGAAAGAGGCCGCCCAGGCGACCAACCTGGTGCAGGGTGTGTCTGGGGTGCAGAAGATCGTCAAGTTGTTTGAATACATCGACTAAGGGGTGGTTCGGTTGCGGGCTTTGTGAGACGCAGCTTGTTGGTCATGTTGATCATTTAAGAAAACGGCGCTTCTTCCAGGGTGGGAAGGCGCCGTTTTTTTATGGGCGGGATTTTCGGGTTTTGGGTGTATATCCGTTGCTGCGGTGACGGCCACTGACGGTTCCGCTCTTACAGCGGGTCACTTTTGGAAGAGCGCCAAAAGTAACCAAAAACGCTCTGCCCCACCACTCGGTGCCTCGCTAGGGCTCGGCATGCCCGAACGCAGGCATTGCTCCGTGGGCCGCCGCGAAGGGCCATCCATGGCCCAGCGCGGCTACCTCGGCATCCATGCCGAGGTGCCCACTGCGCAATGCCTACGTTCGGCCAGCGTGGTTTAACGGGGCGTCAAAGATCAAGATCAAGATCAAGATCAAGATCAAGATCTAAAGCAAAGCAAGGGCGGGGATATATCCAGCATCTATGTGGCTGGGCCACCGCTATCGCGAGCAAGCTCACTCTTACATGGGGTTGTGGGTGTTCGCAGCAGCTACACACGACACAAACACCTGTGGGAGCGCGATCCCCATCAAGAACCAGGTCGGCTATCAGGCCGCCTCGCAGTGGACGTTGATCTCGGCGCCCCGTTAACCACGCTGGCCGAACGCAGGTATTGCGCAGTGGGCAACCCGGCATGGATGCCGGGTTAGCCGCGCTGGGCCATGGATGGCCCTTCGCGGCGGCCCACGGAGCAATGCCTGCGTTCGGGCATGCCGAGCCCTAGCGAGGCACCGAGTGGTGGGGCATATAGCGTTTTGCTTACTTTTGCGCTTTTCAAAAGTGAGCCGCTGTAAGAGCGGAACCCTAAGTGGCCGTTACCGCAGAAACGGATATACACACCAATCCACCAATAAATGCAGCCAAAAAAAAATGCCCACATCTCTCGACACAGGCATTTTCCTCAGCGAACAGATCACCCGCTCCGCTACTTCACCACCTTAAGACTAGGCCTACCGCTAGGCCGCGGCGGCTCGTCATCCGGTGGTGGCAGGTCGTCATCCGGCTCGAACTCTTCTTCACCGTCCAACGGCGCTTCCAGCTCAAACACCATGCCCTGGCCATTCTCCCGGGCATAAATCCCCAGAATCGCAGCAACTGGCACGTACAGGGTGTGCGGCACACCACCGAAGCGCCCTTCAAAGCTGACGGCGTCATTATCCATGTGCAGGTGACGCACAGCGGCTGGCGACACGTTCAGGACAATCTGCCCATCATTGGCAAAACCCTGCGGCACCTGCACCGACGGAAATTCGGCATTGACCAACATGTGCGGGGTGCAATCATTGTCCACAATCCACTCGTAGAGCGCGCGGACCAGATAAGGTCGACTGGAGTTCATAGCGGCTCCCTAAGCCTTAGCGCATGTCACGTTCGACACCAGACAGACTCGCCTGGAAAGCCTCACGCGCGAATTGGCGCTCCATATAATCAAGCAGCGGCTTGGCAGGCCGCGGCAGTTCGATACCCAGAATCGGCAAACGCCAGAGTATGGGCAATAGGCAGCAATCCACCAGACTTTGTTCCTCACTGAGGAAAAACGGCTTATCGACGAATAGCGGCGATACGCCAGTCAGGCTTTCACGCAATTCCTTGCGTGCCACGACCCGCGCCGGCTCCTTGGTCCGGGAATCCAGGATCAGATCCACCAACCCGCACCAGTCACGCTGGATGCGATGGATCAGCAAACGGCTATTGGCACGCGCGACAGGGTACACCGGCAGCAAAGGCGGATGCGGATAACGCTCATCCAGATATTCCATCACCACGGTCGACTCCCACAATGCCAGGTCACGATCGACCAGCGTAGGCAGGCTGCCGTAAGGGTTCACCTCGATCAGCTTCGGCGGCTGACGGCCCGCTTCGACGTAAATGATCTCGGCGCTGACACCCTTCTCTGCCAGTACGATGCGTACCCGGTGGGAATAGTGGTCGGCGGGGTCGGAGTAACAGGCCAACCGATTGGTCACGCCCATGGCGATCCTCCTCGCTTGTTGAAATTATCGAAAAACGGAAAAACGAGCGCGCCCAGAGGGCGTCTCCCGTAACACCTGGCTGGCCAGGCTCGTTACATTAGAGACGCCCTTGGGCGCGCACGATTAACAGCAACGGCTTACAGCTTTATCAATGCACGTCTTTCCAGTATTCACGCTTGAGCAGGTACGCGAATACGAAGAAGAACGCCAGGTACAGCAATACATAGGTACCGATGCGCTGATGCTCCAGCTTCACCGGATTGGCCGAGTAGGCCAGGAAGGTCACCAGGTTCTTGACCTTCTCGTCGAACTGCTCCGGCGTCAGGCTGCCGGTGTTCGGCAATACAGTCAGCTGGTCGCAGGCTTCATGAGTCAAAGCAGTGCCGGTCAGCGGGTCGAATTGCTTTTTACCGCCCTCAACGATCTGAACCTGTTTGCAGCCTACCACCTGGCGCCCCTGGAGGCCGACCAGTACGTTAGGCATGCCGACGTTCGGGAAGACCTTGTTGTTCACGCCCCATGGACGCGCAGGATCTTCGTAGAACGAACGCAGGTAACCATAAAGCCAGTCAGTCCCACGCACACGGGCGACAAGGGTCAGGTCCGGCGGCGCGGCACCGAACCAGGTCTTGGCATCCGCAGGCTGCATGCCGATGGTCATGTGATCGCCCAGCTTGGCACCGGTGAACACCAGTTTCTCGAGCATCACTTCATGAGGAATGCCCAGGTCATCGGCAACACGCTCGTAGCGCTGGAACTTGGCACTGTGGCAACCCATGCAGTAGTTGGCGAACGTACGTGCGCCGTCCTGCATGGCAGCTTTGTCGGAAACGTCGATGTCGACCTTTTCCAACTCTGGACCACCGTGTTCAGCCGCGAAGGACAATACAGGCATGGCAGCAAGAATCAGTACAGCAAATAGCTTTTTCATCAGCCAGTCACCCTTTCCGGAACCGGTTTGGTCTTCTCGAGCCTTGTGTAGAACGGCATCAGAATGAAGTAGGCGAAGTACAGGAAGGTGCAGACCTGCGACAGCAGCGTCCGACCCGGCGTTGGCGCCAGCACACCCAACACACCCAGGATCACGAACGAGATGCAGAACACCACCAGCCAGATCTTGCTCAGCCAGCCTTTGTAGCGCATCGATTTGACAGGGCTGCGGTCCAGCCACGGCAGGACGAACAGCACTGCGATGGCCGCGCCCATGGCGATAACGCCCATCAGCTTGTCCGGGATCGCCCGCAAAATCGCGTAGAACGGCGTGAAGTACCAGACCGGGGCAATGTGCTCAGGGGTCTTGAACGCGTTCGCCTGCTCGAAGTTCGGCTTCTCGAGGAAGTAACCACCCATTTCCGGGAAGAAGAACACGATGGAACAGAAGATGAACAGGAAGACCACCACGCCGACGATATCTTTCACGGTGTAGTACGGGTGGAAGGCGATGCCATCCAGCGGTACGCCGTTCTCGTCCTTGTGCTTCTTGATGTCCACGCCATCGGGGTTGTTCGAGCCGACTTCGTGCAAGGCCAGGATGTGCAGAACCACCAGGCCAAGGATCACGATCGGCAGGGCGACCACGTGCAGGGCGAAGAAGCGGTTCAGGGTAATGCCCGAGATCAGGTAGTCACCACGAATCCACTGGGTCAGGTCGTCACCGATGACCGGGATCGCACCGAACAGCGAGATGATCACCTGGGCACCCCAGTAGGACATCTGGCCCCACGGCAGCAGGTAGCCCATGAAAGCCTCGGCCATCAGCGCCAGGTAGATCAGCATGCCGAAGACCCACACCAGCTCACGAGGCTTCTGGTACGAACCGTAGAGCAAGCCACGGAACATGTGCAGGTAGACCACGATGAAGAACGCCGAAGCGCCGGTGGAGTGCAGCAGACGCAGGATCGAGCCGTACTCGACGTCGCGCATGATGTATTCGACGGAGGCAAACGCTTCTTCCGCCGACGGGGTGTAGCTCATGGTCAGCCAGACACCGGTGACGATCTGGTTGACCAGAACGAGCAGCGCCAGGGAGCCAAAGAAGTAGAAGAAGTTGAAGTTCTTCGGAGCGTAATACTTGCTGAGATGGTCTTCCCACATTTTGGTCGCGGGAAAGCGCGCATCAACCCAATCCATGAATTTGCTCATCACGCTTTCTCCGTATCGACGCCAACGACAATGATGTCATCGGTCTCATAGGAATGCGGGGGAACTGGCAGGTTCAGAGGTGCAGGCTGCGACTTGTAGACGCGACCGGCCAGGTCGTAGTGGGAGCCGTGGCAAGGGCAGAAATAACCACCGACCCAGTCCTTGCCCAGGTCGGCAGGCGCCACTTCAGGGCGGAACGTTGGCGAGCAACCCAGGTGCGTACAGATCCCGATCAGCAGCAGGACCTCTGGCTTGATCGAACGCGTCTGCGGGTCGACATAGGTCGGTTGCGTAGAGTTCTTGGAGGACGGGTCGGACAACTGACCCTCGATCTTTTTCAGATTCCCCAGGATTTCCTCTGTACGGCGGACGATGAACACCGGCTGGCCGCGCCACTCAGCAATCATCTGCTGGCCTGGCTCGATCTTGCTGACATTCACTTTCACCGGTGCACCTGCGGCTTTCGCCTTGGCACTGGGAAACCATGACCCCACGAACGGGACCGCAGCCCCCACCGCTCCTGCAGCACCCACCACGGATGTGGCTGCTACCAGGAAGCGACGCCGGCCTGCATTCACGCCGTCATTGCTCATTCAGTCCTCTCCCATCAGCTTTGTGGCCTGTTAGATCAGGCGTCTACTAAGTAAAAATCTGAACTTATAAAAATTTTGCCGAATGGTAATGAAAAGCCCCAATTCTGACAAGGTAATTACCAAGCGGCCAAACCGCCAAGCCTTGTAGTATAGGGGCTCTACGAATGTGGCAAGTTGTCACAGAGCAATTCTTTTGCCCATAAAAAAACGCCCAGCTCCGTGAGGAACTGGGCGCCTTTTGAAAGCGGAAGCGAAATTAACGCTTCGAGTACTGCGGACGCTTACGCGCTTTACGCAGACCGACTTTCTTACGTTCAACTTCGCGAGCATCGCGAGTTACGAAGCCGGCTTTGCGCAGAGCACCACGCAGAGTCTCGTCGTAATCCATCAGGGCGCGAGTGATGCCGTGGCGGATTGCGCCAGCTTGACCACTTACACCACCACCGATAACGGTGACGTAGATGTCGAATTTTTCGACGGTCTCGGTCAGTTCCAGCGGCTGACGAACTACCATGCGGGCAGTTTCGCGGCCGAAGAAGTTATCCAGGGAGCGGTTGTTGATGGAGATATTACCAGTGCCCGGACGCAGGAAAACGCGTGCGGTTGCAGTCTTGCGACGGCCAGTGCCGTAATTTTGAGTCGCCGACATAATGAACTATTCCGTTAAAACTTCAGTTCTTGGGGCTGCTGAGCAGTATGAGGGTGAGCAGCGCCCGCATAAACCTTCAGCTTACGATACATGTCGCGACCCAGTGGGTTTTTAGGCAGCATGCCTTTAACCGCGGTCTCGATCACGCGCTCAGGGGCTTTGGCGATCAGCTTTTCAAAGTTGATCGACTTGATGCCGCCAGGAAAACCGGAGTGGGAGTAGTACATTTTGTCAGTGGTTTTAGCGCCAGTAACACGTACTTGCTCAGCGTTGATCACGACGATGTAGTCACCGGTGTCAACGTGAGGGGTGTACTCAGGCTTGTGCTTGCCACGCAGACGGCTCGCGATTTCGGTGGCCAGACGACCCAGGGTCTGACCAGCAGCGTCGACGACAAACCAGTCGCGCTTTACTGTTTCCGGTTTAGCAGTAAAAGTTTTCATTCTTTATAGCCTCAGGGGCCGCCCTGTAAATTAGACGGCGGATCTTACTGAATAGTGCGTACTTTGACAAGTCAAAGGCAGCCGGATACAGACGCTTTCGGGGGCTCGGGTCGGCGCGTCCGTTCAACGGCAAGATTCTTCGGCGGCGGCGCATCACTTCCACTGCAGAAAGAGGTGCGCAATTATGCAGATTGCGAAAAATATTTCAACCTGCTTTTATGATTGTTTTGCCCAAGGAGTTCCCGATGGACTATCGCCCGCTAGGCCGTACCGATCTGAACGTGAGTGCCCTGTGCCTCGGAACCATGACCTGGGGTGAGCAGAACAGCGAGGCCGAGGCCTTCGCCCAGATCGAACGCGCCAAGGGTGCCGGCATCAATTTCATCGACACCGCCGAGATGTACCCGGTGCCGCCCAAGGCCGAAACCTACGCCACCACCGAGCGCTACATCGGCAATTACTTCAAGAGTCGCGGCGATCGTGCCGACTGGATCCTGGCGAGCAAGATCGCCGGCCCCGGCAACACTATCGACTACATCCGCGACAAGAACCTCAAGCACAACCGCCGCCACATCGTCGAAGCCGTGGACGCCAGCCTCAAGCGCCTGCAAACCGACTACATCGACCTTTATCAGTTGCACTGGCCGGAGCGCAGCACCAACTTCTTCGGTCAACTGGGCTACCAGCACAAGGCCGACGAAACGTTCACCCCGCTGGAGGAAACCCTCGAAGCCCTGGACGAACAGGTTCGCGCCGGCAAGATCCGCCATATCGGCCTGTCCAACGAAACGCCGTGGGGCACCATGAAGTTCCTTGCCCTGGCCGAGGCCCGTGGCTGGCCGCGAGCGGTGTCGATCCAGAACCCGTACAACCTGCTCAACCGCAGCTTCGAGATCGGCCTGTCGGAAATCGCCATTCGCGAGCAATGCGGCTTGCTGGCTTATTCGCCACTGGCGTTCGGCTTCCTGTCGGGCAAATACGAAAACGGCGCACGGCCAGCCAAGGGCCGCCTGACGCTGTACAGCCGCTTCATGCGTTACTTCAACCCGCAATCGGAAGCGGCGTGCAGCCGTTATGTGGCCCTGGCCCGCGAACATGGCCTGGACCCGGCGCAGATGGCCCTGGCGTTCGTCACCCGGCAGCCGTTCGTGACGAGCAACATCATTGGCGCCACCACGCTGGAGCAACTGGACAGCAACATTGCCAGCTTCGACCTGAAGCTGTCGGACGCAGTGCTGGCGGGGATTGAGGCGATCCACAAGGATCAGCCCAACCCGGCCCCTTGATCGATTCATAGGCCCCATCGCGAGCAAGCTCGCTCCCACAAGGGTTCTGTGCTGGTTACAACACAGTGATCAGACACAAATCGCCTGTGTGCGAGCTTGCTCGCGATAGCGGCCCCAAGTTCACCACCGCATCAAAGCGACCGCGCAATGATCTCCTTCATGATCTCATTGGTCCCGGCATAGATCCGCTGCACCCGCGCATCCGCCCACGCCCGGGCAATCGGGTATTCCCACATGAAGCCGTAGCCGCCATGCAACTGCACGCACTCGTCGAGCACCTTGCATTGCAGGTCGGTGCCCCAGTACTTGGCCATCGCCGCCGTCGGCACGTCCAGCTTGCCTTGCAGGTGCAATTCCAGGCAGCGGTCGACGAAGACCCGGCCGATCTGGATTTCGGTGGCCATTTCCGCGAGCTTGAAACGGGTGTTCTGGAAGTCCGCGATGGATTTGCCGAATGCCTTGCGCTCGCGGGTGTAGTCCAGAGTCCATTGCAGCGCCGCTTCAGCCGATGCCAGGCCGCCGATGGCGACGGTCAGGCGCTCCTGGGGTAGCTCCTGCATCAAGTAGGCGAAGCCCATGCCGGCCTGCCCCAGCAGGTTCTCCTTCGGCACACGGACATCCTGGAAGAACAATTCCGACGTGTCCTGGGCCTTCATGCCGACTTTTTCCAGGCGTTTGCCCTTTTCAAAACCCAGCGTGCCCGCCTCCACCAGGAACAGGCTGGTGCCCTTGGCGCCGGCCTTCGGATCGGTCTTGGCGACCACGATCACCAGGTCCGCCAGGAAACCATTGGTGATGAACGTCTTCGAGCCGTTGATGACGTATTCGTCGCCGTCCAGCACCGCCGTGGTCTTCACCCCTTGCAGGTCGGAACCGGCGCCCGGCTCGGTCATGGCGATGGCCGTGACCATTTCGCCGGACACCAGTTTCGGCAGGTACTTGTGTTTCAGCGCCTCACTGCCGTAATGCAGAATGTACGGCGCGACGATGTCGGAATGCAGCGAGAACCCGATCCCCGTCAGCCCCAGGCGGCCGATTTCCTCGATCACCACCGTGCTGTAGAGAAAATCGGCGTCCAGCCCCCCATAGGCTTCTGGAAGGTGCGAGCACAACATGCCCGCCTCCCCTGCCTTGTTCCAGAGCTGGCGATCGACATGTCCCTGTTTTTCCCACTGGCTGTGGTACGGCACGGCTTCTTTTTCGAGGAAGGTTCGTACGCTGTCGCGAAACAATTCGTGTTCGGGACTGAACAGTGTTCTGGGGATCATGGCGCACCTTTGGTTTTTGTTGGGCGTGGTTATCCGACAGAGCCTAAGCCTGCGGGGTACGACAGGACACTGGACACATCCGACAAAAAATAAGACGATCCAGCCGTCTGGTGACCACTTTCCCCTATAAAAATAAAGATGAATTATGTCTATGCACGCCTCCACGCCCTTGCGGCGCGTCAGCATCCTGGCAATCGACCGGGTCTTCGCCTCGACCCTCATGCAAGCCAAGGATTTTTTCCACCTGGCCAGCCTGCGTTATGGCAAACAACTGGGCCACGGCCTGACGCCGGCTTTTGAAACCCGACTGGTCAGCCCCGATGGCAAACCGGTGAACAGCTTCAGCGATGTAATCATGCCGGTGGACGGTGTCCTGGAAAACACCGATGTCATCATCCTGCCGGCCTTCTGGGATGATTTCGCCACCCTCTGCCAACGTTATCCCCAGGTCCTGCCTTGGCTGCGAGAACAACACGCGCGCGGCGCGGTACTCTGCGGCGAAGCCACCGGGGTGTTCTGGCTGGCGGAGGCCGGGTTGCTCGACGGCAAGGAAGCCACCACCTACTGGCGCTTCTTCAATGCCTTCAAGGAACGCTTCCCCCAGGTACACCTGAACCAGGACAAGCACCTGACCGACGCCGACAACCTGTTCTGCGCCGGCGGCACGACCTCAGCCTGCGACCTCTACATTTACCTCATTGAACGCTTCTGTGGCGCCAACGTCGCCCAGGCCGTGGCGCGGGACATCTTGTATGAGGTGCAACGCAGCTATTCGCCAGGACGGATCGGCTTCGGCGGGCAGAAACTGCACCAGGACGTGATCATCCTCCAGATCCAGCAATGGCTCGAAGAGCACTTCGCCGATAAATTCCGCTTCGAGGATGTTGCCCGGGAACATGGCATGAGCATCCGCAATTTCATGCGCCGCTTCCAGACCGCCACGGGCGACAAACCGCTGCATTACCTGCAACGGCTGCGGATCGAAACCGCCAAGGGCCTGCTCTCCGGCAGCCGCAAGAGCATCAAGACCATCAGTTATGAAGTTGGCTATGACGACGCGAGCTTTTTCGCCCGGCTGTTCCGGCAACATACCGACCTATCGCCGAACCAGTATCGGCAGCAGTTTCAGCAGGCGGCGTAGCCCGAGGGCTGGCAAGCTCCCTCCCACAGGGTTATGCCGTGAACGGCTGATTCCACGGGCACAAAAAAGGCCTGCAATCACAGGCCCTTCTTTTTTCCGAATTGCCCTACGGCTTATGCGCCCGCGCCAGGAATTCGTGGGACTGCATTTCCAGCAAACGACTCAAGGTCCGCTGGAATTCGAAGGTCAAGCGGCCGCCGGTGTAGAGGTCCTTGAGTTCGACTTCGGCCGAAATGATCAGCTTCACGTTACGGTCGTAGAACTCGTCGACCATGTTGATGAAACGGCGGGCGATGTCGTCGGTGGTGACGCTCATCTGCTCGACATTGCTCAGCAGCACGGCGTGGAAGATCTTGCCCAGTTCGATGTAATCGTTCTGGCTGCGGGGCCCGTCGCACAGTTCGCGGAAGTCGAACCAGGCCACGTCATCGCACGTACGCACGGCACGGATTTCGCGATTTTCGATGACCAATACATCATTTTCCACGGCCTGGGTGCATTCCGGCGTCAGGGCGCGGAAGCTCTTGCGCAGGCTCTCTTGGGCAGCGGCATCCAGCGGAAAGTGGAACAGCTCCGCTTGTTCGAGGTGACGCAGGCGGTAGTCGACGCCGCTGTCGACGTTGACGATTTCAGTGTGTTCCTTGATCAGCGCGATGGCCGGCAGGAAGCGCGCCCGCTGCAGGCCGTCCTTGTACAGGCCGTCCGGCACGATGTTCGAGGTGGCGACCAGGGTCACGCCGTTCTTGAACAGCTCTTCCATCAAGGTGCCCAGGATCATGGCGTCGGTGATGTCGGACACGAAGAACTCATCGAAGCAGATCACCCGGGTCTCGTTGGCAAAACGCTTGGCGATGATGGTCAGCGGGTTCTTCTCGCCGCCCAGGGTCTTCATTTCCTCGTGCACGCGCTTCATGAAGCGGTGGAAGTGCGTCCGCGTCTTCTCCTTGAACGGCAACGCCTCGAAGAAGGTGTCCACCAGGTAGGTCTTGCCACGGCCCACGCCGCCCCAGAAATACAGGCCCTTGACTGGTGCCTGGTCTTTTTTGCCGAACAGTTTGCCCAACAGGCCCGGCTTGTTGTTCGAGGCCGCGACCAGGTCGTCGTACAGGCGCTGCAAATGCCGCACCGCCGTTTCCTGGGCTGCGTCGTGGAAGAACTCCGGGCGTTTCAGATCTGCTTGATATCGTTCTAGGGGCGTCATATTCGTTAGCAAGGCAACAAAAACGGGCCGTCACTGTAGCGACGGCCCAGAGGAATGGCAATCGGCCCTTACTCGGGCCGATGGTCGGATGACGTGCCGGATCAGTCCTGGGCAGGCGTCAAGGCAACACGCAGCGCATCGACGGCGGCATCCCGCGCGGCGCTGTCAGCAAAAGCCGGGCTATTCGCCACGCACTCGCCGTCGAGCCAGACGCTGAAACCCAGGTCGTCGCTGCGTACGTCCAAGGGCTGGCCGGACTGCAATTGCTTGGTCACCTGCCCCGCGGTCTTGCCGTCGGCAAAATGGTTCGACAGCAACAGTTGCTCGCCGTCGGCGGACAGCAGTCGGAAGCGGAAACTGCCGTCGTCTTCGCGAAAACTGACGAAGCGTGCTGTCTTGGCGGCTTTCTTCTTGGTGCTGGCGGCCACCTGGACCTGGCTGACAAACGAACGCAGGCCAACAGCCTCGCGCAGTTCGTTGAGGAACGGCGTTGCCACGGCCCGGGCTTTTTTCGCGCCCAGTTGCAGGATGTCTTCAAGGTCCGATGGACGCTCAATGAACTGGTGATAGCGCTCGCGCGCTTCACCCAGCTCGCCGTCGAGCAACTGGAACAGGCGGTTCTTGGCTTCGCCCCAACCAAGGCCCTGCAGCAGTTCGTTGCGGAACTCGGCAGACTGTTCGGCAGTGGCGAAGGCCTGGAACAGGGTGAACAGATGCGAATTGTCCGGATCCTTGGCTTCGCCCGGGGCACGCGAGTCGGTGACGATCCGCGAGATCGCGTCCTTCATGTCCTTGGCGCTGCTGAACAACGGGATGGTGTTGTCGTAGCTCTTGGACATCTTGCGGCCATCGAGGCCCGGCAGCGTGGCGACGCTTTCTTCGATCAGCGCCTCGGGCATGGTGAAGAACTCCTTGCCCTGGCCGAACAGGTGGTTGAAGCGCTGGCCGATGTCGCGGGCCATTTCCACGTGCTGGATCTGGTCGCGACCGACCGGCACCTTGTGGGCGTTGAACATCAGGATGTCGGCGGCCATCAACACCGGGTAGCTGTACAGCCCCATGGTGATGCCAGCGTCCGGGTCTTCGCCGGCCTCGACGTTCTTGTCCACCGACGCCTTGTAGGCGTGGGCACGGTTGAGCAGGCCCTTGGCGGCGACGCAGGTCAGCAGCCAGGTCAGCTCCGGGATCTCGGGAATATCGGACTGGCGATAGAACGTCACGCGGTCCACATCCAGGCCACCGGCCAGCCACGTAGCGGCGATTTCCAGGCGCGAACGCTGGATACGCAGCGGATCATCGCACTTGATCAGGGCGTGGTAGTCAGCCAGGAAGTAGAACGAATCGGCGTTGCTGTCGCGGCTGGCGAGGATCGCCGGACGGATGGCGCCGGCATAGTTGCCCAGGTGCGGGGTGCCGGTGGTGGTGATGCCGGTCAGGATACGGGTACGCGTCGTCATGGGTTATCGCTTGTCAGACTGCTGTCAATTCGAGAGGCGCGGCAGGATCAGATCCTTGAGATCGGTCAGCTTGCCATGAAAAAAGTGTCCGCATTCTGCCACTTTCAGCAGCTCATGGGGACGTTGGAGCGTGTCGGACCATTCGTAAACCAATTGCGGATCGACCACTTCGTCGGTTTCCGGCTGGATCACGGTCAACTGGCCGCTCATCGGTAAGGGCGACTGCTCGTCCAGGCGCATCACCGCCGGGGCCACCATGAACAGGTGCTTGACCGGCTGCCCCTGGGCTTCCAGGCGCCCGCCCAGGCTGGCGGCGACGAAGCCACCGAAGGAAAAGCCGAACAGTGTCAGGGGCAATTGCGGGTATTTTTCCCGCAGCCATTGCGCGACAGCCTGGGCGTCGTCCACTTCTCCGGTGCCCATGTCATGATTGCCGGCACTGGCACCTACGCCACGATAATTGAAACGCAACGTAACCAGGCCAGCATCGCGGGCAGTGCGTTGCAGGGTCGAGACCACTTTGTTGAGCATGGTCCCACCCTGCACCGGGTTCGGGTGGCAGATCAGCGCCAGGCCACGGGGAGCCTCGCTGTCCAGGTACAAGGCTTCCAGTTGGCCCACCGGGCCATCGATGACTACAGGGGTTTCGCGCATAAGCAAGGGAAAGAACTCCGTGACCTCGAATAGGGTCGACTCGTCTAGCTAAAGTCTGTGCCTGGCATGATTGCGATGTTCTTCGCGGTATACAGCGCAGGTCCGAGCCGTTAACGTAAAGCAAAGCCGTTTATAGAGGAAGGACTCGTGGAACACTCGCTCTTAGTTTGGTTGTTGCCGACTCTTGCCCTGGTTGCCGGTGTCGCCATTGGATTCCTGCTTGCCCGACTGCTGCCCAACGCGGTGCCCAACAGCACGCAACGTCAGCTGGACGACATCCAGGAACGTTTCGACAGTTATCAGAATGAAGTGGTCACTCACTTCAACAGCACCGCGTCCCTGGTGAAAAAACTCACCCAGAGCTACCAGGAAGTCCAGGATCACTTGTCCGAGGGTGCCAATCGCCTGGCCCTGGACGAGCAGACTCGCCAACGCCTGCTGGCTGCCCTGCACGCCGATTCGGCGCAGGCTCCACGGGAACGCCTGACCCCGCCAAAGGATCAGGAACCGCCCCGGGACTACGCCCCCAAGGCCCCGAATTCGCCCGGCATGCTCGATGAGCATTACGGTTTGAAGAAGTAATCGCCAAGCAACAACCAAAAGCCCGCCCGATCACATGATCGGGCGGGCTTTTTTATGGGTTTCAGATCCGTTGTGGCGAGGGAGCTTGCTCCCGCTCGATTGCACAGCAATCGCAAAAAAGGGACCGCTTCGCGGCCCAGCGGGAGCAAGCTCCCTCGCCACGGGGTGTTTTTGCCTGAAGTATTTTTCTCAGCTTAAGCCAACACCTCACCCGCCACTTGATCGACAGCACCTTTGGTGATGTCGACGATCAGGTCTGCATCCTCGCGGGTCAGGATCAATGGCGGGGCGAAGCCCAGGATGTCACCGTGGGGCATGGCGCGGGCGATCATGCCGCGTTCCAGGCAAGCCGCCGAGACTTTCGGGCCGACCTTGAGTGCCGGGTCGAACGCCGTGCGCTGTTCACGGTCGGCCATGAATTCCACCGCCGCCAGCATGCCGTCACCACGCACCTCGCCCACCAGCGGATGACCTTCAAGGGTTTCACGCAGGCGACGATTCAGGTAGCCGCCAACATCCTCGGCGTTGGCCGTGAGGTTTTCCCGTTCAAGAATGTCGAGGTTCGCCAGTGCCGCCGCCGCGCAAATCGGGTGCCCGGAATAGGTCCAGCCATGGCCCATGGCCCCTTCGGCCTGGGAGGCTTTTTCAATCACGCTCCAGACCTTTTCCCCGATGATCACCGCCGACAAGGGCGCATAGGCACTGGTCAGGCCTTTGGCGGTGGTGATCAGGTCCGGCTTCATGCCGTAACGCTGGCTGCCCATCTTCGAACCGAGGCGGCCGAAGGCGCAGACCACTTCATCGGCGATCAACAGCACGTCATATTTTTTCAGCACGGCCTGGATCGCATCCCAATAACCGGCCGGGGGAACGATGATGCCGCCGGTGCCCATCAGCGGTTCGCCGATGAACGCCGCCACGGTGTCCGGGCCTTCGGCGAGGATCATTTTTTCCAGCTCATCGGCGCAGTAACGCACGAACGTCGCTTCGTCCATGCCCGCCGGGGCCTTGCGATACCAGTGGGGGCACACGGTGTGCTTGACCCCTTCCACCGGCAGGTCGAAATGTTGGTGGAAGGTCGCCAGGCCGGTCAGGCTGCCGGTCATGATGCCCGAGCCATGGTAGCCACGGTCGCGGGAGATGATTTTCTTCTTCTGCGGTCGGCCCAGCACGTTGTTGTAGTAGCGCACCAGCTTGACCTGGGTTTCATTGGCATCGGAGCCGGACAAGCCGTAATAGACCTTCTTCATGCCCTCCGGCGCCCAGTCCATGATGCGGCTGGACAGCTCGATGATCGCCTCGCTCGAATGGCCGACGTAGGTGTGGTAGTAGGCCAGTTCCTTGGCCTGCTTATAGATGGCGTCGGCCACCTCGGTGCGGCCATAGCCGATGTTCACGCAGTAGAGGCCGGCAAAGGCGTCGATGAACTCCCGGCCTTCATGGTCGCGAATGCGAACGCCTGACGCACTCTTGATGATCCGCCCCTTGAGCGCGCCGCTGGCGTGGTCGTGAGCGTGGGTCGAGGGGTGCATGAAATGCGCACGGTCTTGTTCGAACAGCGTATTGAGTTCTTGGCTCATGCGGGCTCTCCTGGGAACTGGCCTTGATGGTGCAGGCAGAAATATTTGGTTTCGACAAAGGGCTCGAAGCCCTCGCTGCCACCCTCGCGGCCGAGGCCCGAGGCTTTCATGCCACCGAAGGGAATCGGGTGGCCGGTGAACTTGACGCCGTTGACCGCGACCATGGCATGGTCGAGACGGCGGATCAGCGGATAAATGACGTCCAGGCGGTTGGAACAAATATAGGCCGCCAGCCCGTACTCGGTGTCGTTGGCCATTTCGATGGCTTCGTCCAGGGTGTCGAACGGCATCACCCCGGCAATGGGCGCGAAGTTTTCTTCACGGTAGATGCGCATCTGTGGCGTGACATCGGCCAGCACAGTCGGTTGGTAGAACAACCCGCCCAAGGCATGGGCCTCACCGCCCACCAGGCGTTGAGCGCCAAGGGCCAGCGCATCGGCGACGCGGTCAGCGGTCGCATCGAGCGCCGCCTGGTGCATCAACGGCCCGACCTCCACGTCCTGCTCCTGTTGATCGACCATGGCCGGCCCGACGCGCAAGGCGCGCACCGCTGCGGCGAAACGACTGAGGAATGCCTGGTATACCGGGCGCTGCACCATGATCCGGTTAGCCGCACAGCAATCCTGGCCGGAGGTCTGGAATTTCGCCTCCACGGCGACTTTCACCGCCAAGGCCAGGTCGGCATCGGCGCAGACAATAAATGGCGCGTTGCCGCCCAGTTCCAGCGCGACTTTCTTCACGTCATGGGCTGCCGCCTGCAACACCAGCTTGCCCACCCGGGTCGAGCCGGTGAAGCTCACCGAGCGTACGCGACGATCCTTGACCAGGGTTTCCATGGCCATTTGCGGCTCGCCCAATACCACGTTGAAAACCCCGGCAGGAAAGCCTGCCTCCTCGGCCAGTTGCGCCAGGGCCATTGCCGAGTAAGGGGTTTCGTGGGCCGGCTTGATCACCACGGTGCAACCGGCGGCCAGGGCGGCGGCGGCCTTGCGGGTGATCATCGCCGACGGAAAATTCCACGGCGTCAGCAGCGCACAGACGCCTACTGGCTCCTTGATCGTACCCAGGTGCGCACTCGGGATATGGCTGGGGATGTTCTGCCCGTACAGGCGCCGGGCTTCCTCGGCGAACCACGGGATGAAGCTGGCAGCGTAGGCGATTTCGCCGCGGGACTCGGCCAATGGCTTGCCCTGCTCCAGGCTGAGAATGTGCGCGAGGTCTTCGCTGTGTTCGACGATCAATGCCGCCCAGCGCCGCAGCAGTGCGCCCCGGCTCTCCAGGCTCTGCTCACGCCACGCCGGGAATGCGCGATGCGCCGCGTCCACCGCCGCGACAATCTGCGGCTGATCGAGCATCGGCACATGGCCGATGACCGTGCGGGTGGCGGGGTTGTGCACAGCGATACTGTGGCCGCTGTCGCTGTGGACCCAATGGCCGTCGATGTAGCAAAGCGCCTTGAACAGTAGCGGATGTTGGTAAGTCATGACGTTCACTCCAGAGCGTGTGCGTGAAGCCATGCTAGGGCAGCGGCGCTTGGGTAATCGGCTGTTTGCCGTGGGGCAAACCCTGGTTTTTTTCTGAATCGAGGGCGGCAAAAACAGGTTTTCTGCGGTGCTCAGGACGGCTCGGCCAACTCCGCCGGCAAGGCGCCGCTGGTCTTGATGGTCTTGGTGACGATGTAGGTGAAGTAGCGTTCGATGCCGAGGTCTTCCAGCAGCAGTTGATCGACGAAACGCTGGTAATAGTCGACGTCCGGTGCCTGGATCATCGCCAGGTAATCGACCCCGCCACCGGTGGCGTAACAGAACGCCACTTCTGGCGCGGCGATCATGCGTTGCTCGAACCGGCGCATGTCCTGGGCGGTGTGGCGGGCCAGGGTGATCTCCACCAGCACCTGTTGGCGCTTGAACACCGCGCCCCAGTCGATCTGCGCCCGGTAGCCGCTGATCAACCCGGCCATCTCCAGCTTGCGCACCCGTTCCCAGGCCGGCGTCACCGACAGGTTGATGGCTTCGGCCAGGCTCGACTTGGTGATCCGTCCATCTTCGGCGAGGATTTGCAGGATCTTGAGGTCGTAGCGATCGAGTTTGTGCATGGGCGGCGCTCTCCAGTCAGTTCAGGCATCACACCGATTACTGTGGCGAGGGAGCTTGCTCCCGCTGGGGCGCGCAGCGGCCCCGATCTCGGTTCCGTCTGCCCCAGGCCGAAAAGCGACGACTGCTTCGCAGCCGAGCGGGAGCAAGCTCCCTCGCCACAGGGGGTGTGTCAGTTGAGGTGTATCAAGCCAACACATCGGCAATCACCACCAACGTATCGCCACACTGCACCAGCCCCGGAAAATGCCGGGCCGCCAGCAGGCCGCTGCGGGCGGCGCGGTATTCGACTGGGGCGATGCCGCTGCGGGTGGCGTCGTAGATGCGCGCCACCACCTCGCCCAGGGTCACGTGGTCCCCCAGGTCGCGGCACATTTCCAGCAAGCCATCGTGCTCGCTGGCGATGAAGCAACTGGCGTCCGGCATGTCGAGCACCAGCGACGGCTGCAACTCGATCGTACCCCGCAGGATGCCGGCGTGAATCAACAGGTTGCGCACCCCACGCTCGGCAATCGCCACGCTGCGGGCCGTCGACGAACCGCCGCCGCCCAGCTCAGTGGTGACGAACACCTTGCCCTGGGACTCGGCCGCCGTGTCGTACATCGCCCCGGCGTCCAGCTCCAGCATGCGCATGCAATACGGCGCGTTGAACGCCAGCATCCCGGCCTCGCAGCGCGCTTGCTGCTGTTTGTCCGGCAAGACGTGGCAGGCGGCAAATGGCAGGAAATCCAAGGTCCGCCCGCCGGAGTGAATGTCCAGGACAATGTCGGCCAAGGGCAGCAGCGTGCGATTGAAATAGTCGGCGATTTTCTCGGTGACGGTGCCGTCCGGCCTACCGGGAAAACTGCGGTTCAGGTTGCCCTTGTCGATGGGCGAAGTCCGGCGTCCGGCGTGGAAGGCCGGGGTGTTCATGAACGGCACGATGATCACCCGCCCACACACGTCTTCAGCCGTCAGTTGCTGCGCCAGCTTGCTCAGGGCCACCGGGCCTTCGTATTCATCGCCATGGTTGCCACCGCTGAGCAGCGCCGTCGGACCGCTGCCGCGCTGGATGACCGTGATGGGAATCATCACCGCGCCCCAGGCCGAATCGTCCCGTGAATACGGCAGCTTGAGAAAGCCGTGCTGCACGCCTTCGCGGGTGAAGTCGATCGTGGCGCTGATGGGATTATTAGGCTGATCGGGCATGGATCAATCCTTCACGAACAATTGACGGGGCACGTTGCACAGCGTCTCGACGCCAGTCTCGGTGATCAGGATGCTTTCGGTGATTTCCAGGCCCCAATCGTCCATCCACAGCCCCGGCATGAAATGGAAGGTCATGCCCGGCTGCAACACGCTGTTGTCGCCGGGGCGCAGGCTCATGGTGCGCTCGCCCCAATCCGGCGGATAACTGATCCCGATGGGGTAGCCGCAACGACTGTCCTTGTGGATGCCGAATTTCTCCAGCACCTTGAAAAACGCCACGGCGATGTCGCCCGTGGTGTTCCCTGGCTTGGCCGCGTCCAGGCCGGCGGCGATGCCCTCGACCACGGCTTTTTCGCCGTCGAGGAAATGTTGCGGCGGCTTGCCCAGGTAAATGGTGCGCGACAGCGGGCAGTGGTAACGCTTGTAGCAACCGGCGATTTCAAAGAAGGTGCCGGCGCCCTTTTTGAAGGGTGAATCGTCCCAGGTCAGGTGCGGCGCACTGGCGTCGGCCCCGGTAGGCAACAGCGGCACGATGGCCGGGTAGTCGCCGCCATGACCGTCGGCGCCGAGGATGCCGCTGCTGTAGATCTCGGCCACCAATTCGTTCTTGCGCATACCCGGTTCGATGCGTTCCAGGATCCGGCTGTGCATGTTTTCGACGATGCGTGCGGCGATGCGCATGTAGGCGATTTCCTGGGGCGACTTGACGGCCCGCTGCCAGTTCACCAGGCCCACCGCATCCACCAGTTTTGCCTGGGGCAAATGCTTTTGCAGCGACAGGTACGCGGCGGCGCTGAAGTAATAGTTGTCCATCTCCACGCCGATGCTCAGCGCGCCCCAGCCACGGGCGATGATCACCTCGCGGGACAAGTAGTCCATGGGGTGGCGCTCGCGGGACTGCACATAGATGTCCGGGTAGCCGACGATGTTATCGGCCTGCATGAACACCGTGCGTTTTGCACCGTTGGCATCCTGGCCACGACCGAACCACACAGGCTCGCCCTCCAGTGCCACCAGCACGCACTGGTGCACATAGAACGACCAACCGTCATAGCCGGTGAGCCAAGCCATGTTCGACGGATCGGTGACCAACAGCAGCTCCAGGCCCTGGGCCTGCATGGCCGCGCGAACCTTCGCCAGGCGTTGGGTGTATTCCTCCCGTTGGAACGGAAGATTGACGACTCTCTCTGACATCCCTCTGCCCTCTGATCAATGACGCACGAATGGAAAATGGTTAGCGACCGAATGGGAAACCCTTGCCCGCCGCCCGTGCCCGCTCGAACGCCAGGTTGGCGATGGCGGTGTCCTGGGCACCGGTGCCAGTGAGGTCGCACAGGGTGACCTGCGCCTCGTCGGTACGCCCGGCCCGCTGCCCTGTCAGCACCTGGCCCAGCTCGTGCAACGCGACCTCATCGCCAACGGTGCCGGCCAACAGGGCGTGATGCAGTTCGCCGAGCACGCGGGTCTGGCTCAGGCGATCGGCGACATAACAATCGACAGCCGCCAGGGCTTGCGGGGAAATCTCGTTCTTGTGTTCCGCGTCCGAGCCCATCGCGGTGATGTGCAGGCCCGGGTGCAGGTGCCGAGCTTCGATCAGCGGCTCGCGGCTGGGGGTGCAGGTGATGGCGATGTCCACGCCTTCCAGCGCGGCGTCGACACTGGCGCATGGCGTGACCGCCAGCCCTGTGTCGCGGGCCAGTTCGGCGCTGAACGCCCGGGCCTTTTGCGCATCGCGCGCCCAGACCCGCACTTCTTCGACGGGCCGCACCAGGCGCAGCGCCTGAAGTTGCAACGCCGCCTGCTCGCCGGCACCGATCAGCGCGACGCTGCGGCTCTCCTCACGAGACAGGCAGCGCGCCGCCACCGCACCCGCCGCCGCCGTGCGTACGGCAGTGAGATAACCGTTATCCAGCAACAGCGCCTCCAGCAGACCAGTGCGCGCCGACAGCAACATCATCATGCCGTTGAGGCTGGGCAGGCCGAGCTTGGGGTTATCGAAAAAACCCGGACTGACCTTGATGGCGAAGCGTTCCAGGCCCGGCAGGTAAGCAGTCTTCACGTCCACTTCACCGTTATGTTCGGGGATGTCCAGCCGCAGGATCGGCGGCATCGCCACAGCCGCCGTCGCCAACAGCACGAAGGCCTGTTCGATGGCGTCGATGCTGGCCAGGTCGAGGGCCACGCAGCTGCGCAGGTCGGCTTCGCTCAATAGGGTGACTTCACTCATGACAGGCTCCGTTAGGGGTTATCAGGCGTTGGCGCCAGCGATCACGCGGGCATGGTGTTCGGTGTCGACGTTGCGCCCGCTGACCACCAGGACAATGGGGCCGCGCGGCTCGACCAGGCCGTCGAGCAGCGCCGCGATGCCCATCACGGCAGCCCCTTCGAGCACCAGGCGTTCGTGGTGATAGGCGTGGCGGATGGCATTGGCGATAGAGGCTTCCGAGAGCAGGTGTACGTCATCGCTCAGTTGCCGGGTCATGGCGAAGGTGTAGCGGTTGTCCAGGCCGATGCCGCCACCGAGGGAGTCGGCCAGCGTCGGCAGTTCTTCGATGTCCACGGGCTGCCCCGCGGCGAGGCTGGCGTGCATCGCGGCGCCACGGGCCATGCTGATGCCGTGGACTTGAATCGCTGGGTTCGCACTTTTGAGGGCCAGGGCAACACCGGCGAACAAGCCGCCACCGGACAACGGCACCAGGACCTGGGCCACCTCCGGTTGCTGCTCGAGGATCTCCAGGCCGAGGGTGCCCTGCCCGGCGATGATCGCTGGATGATCGAAGGGCGGCAAAAAGGTCGCGCCCTGCTCCCGGGCGATGCGCTCGGCCTCGCGCTGGGCATCGTCCTGGGACTGGCCGACGATGCACACCTCGGCGCCCAGGTCGCGAATCGCCTGCACCTTGTTGGCCGGCACCAGGCTCGACAGGCAGACAATCGCCTTGACGCCTTGTTGCGAAGCGGCATGGGCCAGTGCCCGCCCATGATTGCCGGTCGAAGCCGTGACCACGCCTTGGGCCTTTTGCTCGGCGCTGAGCTGCGCCACTGCATTGCTCGCCCCGCGCAGCTTGAAGCTGCCGGTGATTTGCAGGGCCTCAAGCTTGAGATACACCGCCACGCCCATCAACCGCGACAAACTCGGGGAATGCTCCATGGGTGTACGCCGCACCAGCGACTCGATGCGCTGGCGAGCACGGTAGATATCCTGAAGCTGCAACACTGCCATGACCGCGTCCCGAGCTGATGTGTTGCGCGCAGTCTAAGAGGGCTGGATTGTGGTGATGAATGTACTAGGGCAATTTAATTTGCATTCATTGCCACCAGAAGCGATGAACAAAATCCATCAGGCGCCCCTACCCCTGTGGCGAGGGAGCTTGCTCCCGCTGGGCTGCGCAGCAGCCCCTTCTCAACGGTCACTCAGTTGACATGGTCCACCATGTCGCCGGTTGTAGGGCCGCTGCGCGCCCCAGCGGGAGCAAGCTCCCTCGCCACAAAAGCGCCCACACATTCGCTTGCGCAGCGGGCGATGTGGGGCATCAGAAATCATGAATCTGCGGGTACTGGTTGAAGATCTGCCGCATGCCGATCAGCGCATGGCGCATTTCTTCATCGCTGCATTCGGCACCGACGCAGACCCGCACCGCGCGGGGCCTGGGGGTGCCGCGGACGGTGAACGGATCGGGGGAAGTCACAGCGATGTGCTTGTGCCGCAGGGCCCGCACCAAGCTGTCCACTTCCCAATGGGACGGGATGCCAACCCACGCATTCAAGGCATGCGGATGCTGGCCCAACACGTGCTCGCCCATGTACTCGGTGACCATCGCCTGGCGCCCGGCCAGCAGTTGACGTTGCAATTGCACCAGCGACTCGGCGCGTCCATCGCGAATCCAGCGGGTGGCGATCTCCGAGACCATGGGCGTGGCCATCCAACTGTTGACCCGCAGGATGCTCTCGGTGCGCAGGGCCAGACGCTTGGGCACCACCAGGTAGCCGATGCGCAGCCCCGTGAGCACCGACTTGGTCATGCTCGTGCAATAGAACGACAGCTCCGGCAGGTAATGGCTGATGGGCGGCGCCCGGCGTTCGTCCAGCAGCGGGCCGTACACATCGTCTTCGATAATGTGCACACCGAAGCGCCGGGCAATCTCGGCGATTTCCCGGCGGCGGGCGTCGGGCATCAGGCTGGTGGTGGGGTTGTTCAGGTTTGGCGTGCACACCAGCGCGGTGATGCGTTCGTTGCTGCACATGTCTTCGAAATGTTCCGGATCGATGCCATAGCGGTCCATCTCCAGGCCCTTGAGGGTGAAACCCAGCACCTGGGAGTTGCCGATCACGCCGTGGTCGGTCAAGCCTTCGCAAAGCACCACATCATCAGGGCCCGCCAGCGAAGCGAGAGCCAGGAAAATCCCGTGGGCCGCACCATTGGTGATCAGCACATCGTTACGGTCGACTTTCAGCCCTTGCCGACCGATCCATTGCGCCGCCGCTTCGCGATGGGATTCGAAACCGGCGATGGGACGAAACGCATGAATCCACGGCTGATCCTCTTCAGTACTCAGCGCCGCGCAGGTATCACGCCAGGCCTGGTCATGCTCGCGGGTGTGCAGGATGCGGGTGATGGAAAAATCCACCAGCGCTCGCTCGGGACTGTCGAGAATGTACGTCGCCACCCGGTCGCTCATGCGCCGCGAGACGAAGCTGCCACGCCCGACTTCACAGCGCACCAGGCCCTGGCGCTCCAGTTCCTTGTAGGCGTTGGTGACGGTCTGCACGCTGATGCCCATGGCGTCGGCCACCTGCCGTTGCGGCGGCAGGCGCTGGTCATTGGCCAGGGTGCCCTGTTCGATATCGTCGGCAATGGCCTGCACCAGAATCTTGTATTTGGATTCACCGCTGCGGGCGAGGTCCAAGGCTGACTTCCACTTATCCATGACAGCTGCAACCGGCGTGTTTAGGGGTGCGCACAGCATTGCGCGGCCATCGCGGCAAAGCAATTGTCCTAGTGCAATACAATCGATGCCGGGGCTTTTGTATGCTCGGTCCAAGGTCGTCATCCAGGCGGGTTCATCACCCTGACAAAAAGCCGGATCGACCTGTACCGGCGCCGCTCCCGATCCATGGCCCAGCCTGGATCAGCCGCAGTACGCTTTGCTCTTGTAACACTGCCTCCTACCACAGAGCCGTCAAACGACGGATCCACAAGAAACAGGAGATTTTATCGATGAGCAATTTTCTTCCCCGCACAGGCGCGCCCTTGCGTCGGCTTTTGCTGACCTGTGCCGTGCTTGGCCTGGCCGGCGGCGTCCAGGCGGCGACCTTGGATACCATCAAAAGCAACAGCAGCATCCGGATCGGCTACGCCAACGAAACCCCGTTCGCCTTCACCGAAACCGACGGCACCGTGACCGGTGAATCGCCGGAAATCGCCAAGATCATCTTTGCCAAGATGGGCATCCAACAGGTCAACGGCGTGCTGACTGAATGGGGCTCGCTGATTCCCGGCTTGCGCGCCGGCCGTTTCGACGTGATTGCCGCCGGCATGTACATCACCCCGGCGCGTTGCAAGCAGGTGTTGTTCACCGACCCGCAATACCAGTTGCCCGATGCCTTGCTCGTGGCCAAGGGCAACCCGAAAAACCTCCACAGTTATGAAGACATCGCCAAGCAACCGGACGTGAAGCTGGCGATCATGGCCGGTACGGTGAACCTGGCGTACGCTCGAGATTCCGGGGTCAAGGACGAGCAGATCCTCCAGGTTCCCGACACCACCGCACAGTTGCAAGCGGTGCGCGCCGGTCGCGCGGACGCCGCCGTCGGCACGCAACTGACCATGAAAGGCCTGGCCAGCAAGGGCGGTGAAAAGGTCGAGGCGATGACCGAGTTCAAGGACGATCCGTCCCACATCGGTTACGGCGCCCTCGCCTTCCGCCCCGAAGACAAAGACCTGCGCGACGCGGTCAACGCCGAGCTGAAGAAGTGGCTGGGCTCCGAAGAACACCTCAAGACGGTTGCGCCGTTCGGTTTCGACAAATCCAACGTGACCAGCAAAACCGCGGCCGAGCTCTGTGCTCAGCCATAGTCGAAACTGACGTGCCGAAACAGGCGTGACGCGCGCTGCGTGATGCCTGTTCCCCTGCTTCATCGGATATCGGGTCGAACCATGGGCGAATTACTTCCGTTATTGATTCAAGGGGCCTGGGTCACGCTGCAGGTGACCTTCTTCGGCTCGCTGCTGGCGATTGTCGCCGCGGTCTTGGCGGCCCTCGGGCGGCTGTCGCCGTGGCGCGCGCTGCGCTGGTTCAGCATCACCTACATCGAAGTCTTCCGTGGCACCTCGCTGTTGGTCCAGCTGTTCTGGCTGTTCTTCGTGTTGCCGCTGCCGCCGTTCAACGTCGAACTGAGCCCCTACGCGGTGGCGATCGTCGGCCTGGGCCTGCACATCGGCGCTTATGGGGCCGAGGTCATGCGCGGTGCCATCAGCTCGGTGGCCAAGGGGCAATACGAAGCTTGCACGGCGCTGAATTTCAGTAGTTTCACGCGCTTCAAACGGATCATCTTGCCCCAGGCCTTGTTGGCAGCGATTCCGCCGGGCACCAACCTGCTCATCGAGCTGCTGAAAAACACCTCGCTGGTGTCGCTGATCACCTTGTCCGACCTGAGCTTCCGTGCCCGGCAACTGGACCAGGCGACCTTCCAGACCCTGGAGATCTTCAGCCTGGCCCTGGTGATGTATTTCATCCTCGCCCAGGCCATCAACTTCGGCATGCGCCACGTCGAACGACGACTGAGCCGGGGCCGGATGCGTGGAGGTCTGTCATGACGCTGTTCGATTGGTCCTACGCCGCACAAATCCTGCCGGACCTACTGCGCGCCTCTCTCAACACCGTGGGTATCACCCTGGTCGGTTTCCTGATCGCGATTGTCCTGGGGCTGTTCCTGGCGATTGGCCGGCGCAGTCGCACATTCTGGTTGTCGTGGCCGGCCACTGCGGTGATCGAGTTCATCCGCAGCACACCGCTGTTGATCCAGGTGTATTTCCTCTACTACGTACTGCCCAACTACGGCTTGAGCCTGACGGCCATGCAGGTCGGCATCCTCGGCATCGGCCTGCACTACGCCTGCTACATCGCCGAGGTCTATCGCAGTGGTCTCGACGCGGTGCCACGGGCGCAGTGGGAGGCGGTGACGGCATTGAACATCGCGCCGTACGACGCCTACCGCAACATCATCCTGCCCCAGGCGCTGCGACCGATCGTGCCGCCGCTGGGCAACTACCTGGTGGCGATGCTCAAGGACACGCCGGTGCTGTCGGCGATCACCGTGGTGGAAATCATGCAGCAGGCCAAGAATATCGGTTCCGAGAATTTCCGTTACCTGGAACCGGTCACCATGGTTGGCCTGTTCTTCCTCGCCCTGAGCCTTGCCTTGGCTTATCTGGTACGGCGCCTTGAAACGCGCATGGAGCTACGCTAATGACTTTACCTCTGTCCACGCCCACCGATTTGTCCCGGCGCAGCACGCTGGCGTCGCAGCAGGAGGCCCCGGCCATGCAAGATCCCACACCGTCCCGGCCGATCGTGAGTTTCCAGGACGTGACCAAAAGCTATGGCAGCTTCACCGTGCTCGACCATCTGAACCTGGATGTCGCCCCCGGTGAAAAGGTCGCGATCATCGGCCCCAGCGGCTCGGGCAAGTCCACGCTGCTGCGGGTGTTGATGACCCTGGAAGGCATCAATCAGGGCCAGATCCGCGTAGAGGATGACTCCCTGACCCACATGCCCAACCGCAACGGCGTGCTGGTGCCGGCCAACGACCGACACATCCGCCGGGTGCGCGGCAAGATCGGCATGGTGTTCCAGAGTTTCAACCTGTTCCCCCACATGACGGCGCTGCAAAACGTGATCGAGGCGCCGGTGCAGGTGCTGGGCATGAACCCGAAAGAAGCCCGGGAGCGCGCCGCCGACCTGTTGGAACTGGTGGGGCTGGGCAACAAGCTCGACCATTATCCGTCGCAGTTGTCCGGCGGCCAGCAACAGCGGGTGGCGATTGCCCGGGCGCTGGCAATGCGGCCCAAGGTGATGCTGTTCGACGAAGTGACCTCGGCGCTTGACCCGGAGTTGTGCGGCGAAGTGCTGAATGTGATCCGCAAACTGGGGGCCGAACATAACCTGACGATGCTGATGGTGACCCACCAGATGGGCTTCGCCCGGGAGTTCGCCGACCGGGTGTGCTTTTTCTATAAAGGGCAGATTCACGAACAGGGCACTCCGGCGCAGATCTTCGAACATCCGCAACAAGAACGGACGTGCGCGTTTTTGAGTGCGGTGAAAGAGGCCAATTGATCCCGCTCACGCAAGTGAACACCGTTGTGGCGAGGGAGCTTGCTCCCGCTGGGCTGCGCAGCAGTCCCAAATCAGCGAACGTGGTGTGCCTGGGAGACCGAGGCGAATGATCTTGGGGCTGCTTCGCAGCCCAGCGGGGATAAATCCCCTCACCACAGGTTTTGGTGTCAACCTGAAGGGAAATGGCAGCCATAAAAAAACGGGGACCATGTCTGCATGGCCCCCGTTTCATTTACTGCCCAGCGATCAAGGGTACTGCTGGTAAGTCTGCCCCTGCTGCTGCGGCGCCTCCTGATATTGCTGGCCGGGAATCGCCTTGAGGTTGACCTCGACACGACGGTTCTGCGCACGGCCATTGACGTCGGCGTTGCTGGCCACCGGGTTGTCCGGGCCGGCGCCACGGGCCGACAGGTTGGCACCGCTCACGCCCTGGGACGTCAGGTAGGTCGCCACGCTCTGCGCACGACGCTGGGACAGGTCCATGTTGTGCTGGCGGCTGCCGGTGCTGTCGGTGTAGCCGACGATTTCGATCTGGTTCTGGTTGAACTCCTTGAGGGAGTTGGCCAGGTTATTCAGCGGCTGGTAGAAACTGGACGCGATGTTCGCCGAGTCGGTGGCGAAGGTGATGTTGCCCGGCATGATCAGCTTGATCTGGTCGCCCTGGCGCTGCACTTCAACGCCGGTATTGGCCATGCTGGCGCGCAGCTTCTTTTCCTGCTGGTCGGCGTAGTAGCCGTAACCGGCCGCAGAAGCCCCCACCACCGCTGCACCGATCAACGCGCCCTTGCCACGGTTATCGTGACCGATGGCCGCACCGGCCAACGCCCCCGCCAGTGCACCGAGGCCGCCATACTTGGCGGTTTTGCTCATGCCCGAAGATTCGGTAGAGGCCTGGCCCTGATTGTCATAGGGGTTAGGCGACGCACAGCCGGACAACAAGGCCACAGCAGTAGCGACAACGATCAAGCGACGCGAGGTGAACATGAAGATGCTCCTGGGTTTTCAGTCTGAATGCCAAAGTGTAGGCAATCGACTCTGGCAGGCGTTGGAACGCGGCAATCGTTAAAAATTCCGTCGCGCTGCGTTGCGCTTCGCCCGGCTGACCGATAAAAAACCGGCGTCCGGGCGAATGCCCCTCACCCCTGCGCCAGGCAGCGGCTCACGCCCCTGACAATCATCTCCACTTCTCGCCCATCGATCGTCAACGGCGGCAGCAGGCGGATGGTCTGGCCCCGAGTGATATTGATCAGCAGGCCGTGGTCCCGGGCGGCGCGAAGGGCCAGGTCGCGGACCGGTTGCTTGAGTTCGATGCCGATCATCAACCCCTGGCCGCGGATCGCCAAGACATTCGGGGTGTCCGCCAACTCGATGCGCAACCGGCTCAGCAATAGGTCGCCCTGGTGCCTGGCGTTGTCCACCAGCGCTTGTTGCTCAATGATCTCCAGCACCGTGCAGCCGACCCGACAGGCCAGCGGATTACCGCCAAAGGTGCTGCCATGGCTGCCAGGGGTAAACAGCTCGGCCGCCTTGCCCCGCGCCAGGCAGGCACCAATGGGTACGCCATTGCCCAGGCCTTTGGCGAGGGTCATGACGTCCGGCACGATGCCCTCGTGCTGGAACGCGAACCATTGGCCAGTGCGACCGATGCCGGTCTGGATCTCGTCGAGCATCAACAACCAGGCGCGCCGGCTGCACAGTTCACGCAAGGCCTTGAGATAGCCCGGCGGTGCGAGTTGCACACCGCTTTCGCCCTGGATCGGTTCTACCAGTACTGCGACGATGCGCTCGGCATGAGCTTGCTGGATCGCTTCAAACGCCGCCAGATCGCCGAACGGCACCTTGATGAAATCCCCCGGCAACCGATTGAAACCCAGCCGCACGGAGGGGCCGTCACTGGCACACATCGTGCCCAAGGTGCGCCCATGGAACGCATTGTCCATGACCACGACCAACGGCTGCTCAATGCCTTTATGCCAACCATAGAGGCGCGCCAGTTTCAATGCGGTTTCGTTGGCCTCGGCGCCTGAGTTGTTGAAAAACGCCCGCTCCAGCCCAGACAGCTGGGTGAGCTTTTGCGCCAGGCGTTGTTGCCAATCGATGCTGTACAGGTTCGACGTGTGCAACAGCAGGCCGGCCTGCTCGCTGATGGCGGCCACCAACCGTGGGTGGGAATGGCCGACATTGGTCACCGCCACGCCCGCCACCGCATCGAGGTACTCGCGGCCATCCTGGTCCCACAAGCGCGTACCCAAACCATGGGTGAAACTCAGCGCCAGGGGTTGGTAAGTGGTCATCAGGCAGGCAGCGGTCATGGCATCAAGCTCCATTGGGTTGGTTTTTTCCAGTATGGTTAGCCACCAAGGCTGGATAAACGCTGCTTTACTTCAATCATTTAAAAGCCGAGCTTGATAATGGACTTGTTCCAAGCAATGACCGTTTATGTGAAGGTAGTAGAAACCGGAAGCCTGACGGCGGCGGCCCAGGCGTGCGAAATGTCCACCACCATGGTGGGTAATCATCTTCGTGCACTGGAGCAACGTCTCGGCGTACGCCTGATCAACCGTACGACGCGGCGCCAGCGCCTGACTGAGTTTGGCTCGACCTACTACCAACGTTGCCTGGAAGTGCTGGGGCTGGTGGCCGATTCCGAGCGCCTGGCCGAACAGACCCAAGGCGAGCCCAGCGGCACCCTGCGCATCACCGCGCCGCTGACCTTTGGTACCGAACGCCTATCGCCGGCGCTGGCCGAATTCAGCCAGCGCTTCCCCCAGGTCAAGCTCGACGTGATGCTGACCAATCAGCGGCTGGACCTGCTCGAACATGGATTCGATGTCGCCATTCGCCTCGGCCATCCCGACCCGAAACTGATTGCCCGTCCGTTGGTGGACTACACCCTGACCATCTGCGCCTCCCCTGCCTACCTGGCCCGGCGCGGCACACCGGAACAACCGGCGGACCTGCAACGACACGACTGCCTGTCGTTCGCCTATTCGGCAGCAGACGAATGGCGCTTCGCCCAGGAACACTGGCCCATCAACGGCCCGGACGGCGAGATCAAGGTCCCGGTAAACGGACCGATGCTGATCAACAGCTCCTCGGGCCTGCATCGCGCCGCCTTGGCCGGGATGGGCGTGGTGATGCTGCCCGATGCGCTGGTGGCCCAGGACCTGAAGGATGGTCACCTGGTGGCGTTGTTGCAGGACTATCAGTTGCCCCATCGCCCAATGAGCCTGATGTACGCGCAGGACCGCTACCGTTTGCCGAAACTGCGCAGTTTTGTCGAGTTCGCACTGGAGAAATGGGGCAAACCCCAACCCAATGATGCTGTGGCGAGGGAATTTATCCCCGCTGGGTTGCGCAGCAACCCCAAGACTGTCGGTTCACATCGCAGGTGATGTCGGGTTTGATGATTTTTGGGGGGCCGCTACGCGCCCCTGCGGGGATAAATCCCCTCGCCACCAAAGCAAACCCCGTCTGAACATCCGCCGCTAGTTCCCCACCCCCCCATCAGCTACTCTTCCTCCTTGGACGAGCATTTTGATATCAAGGTTGATGAGGAAACGATGATGGGAGATGCCTCGAACATCGATATGCTGCGGTTCGACCTGTCCGATCTGGACGAAGGCGTACTGCACACCATCCTGGAACTGGTCAGCGATGGCATCTGGGACTGGAATGCCAACACCGGCTTCGTCTACCGCAACCCCGGCTGGTACACGATGCTTGGCTACCTGCCTCATTCACTGGACAACAACGTGCTGACCTGGGAGAGCGTGATCCACCCGGATGACTATCCACGGGTCATGGCGTTGTTCGACGACTACCTGGAACAACGCTCCCACGGTTACCAGGCCGAATACCGCTGCCGCAAGCGCGATGGGGCCTACATCTGGATCGAGGATCGCGGCTACGTGATCGCCCGTAATCCGGACGGCACGGTGGCGCGCATGATCGGCGCCCATCGCAGTATCGACGACAAAAAGCGTCTGTTCGAACAACTGGAACAGCGTAACCAATCCCTGGAAGTCATCATTGAAGAACGCACCCGCGAACTGTCCCGGGTCAACCATCAGTTGCAGATCCAGCTCGACGAGAATCGCCGGCTTGCCGAAACCGATGCGCTGACGCGGGTCGCCAACCGTTATCGCCTGGACCAGGCACTGCCGCTGGCCTGTGAGCGCGCACAGCGTTTCCGCGAGCCGTTGTCGCTGATCGCCATGGACGTGGATGATTTCAAGGACATCAACGACCGCTACGGCCACGCCTTTGGCGACGCAGCGCTGGTGCAAGTGGTGCAGAGCGTCAAGCGTTGCCAGCGCGACGGCGATTTGCTGGTGCGCTGGGGCGGTGACGAATTCATCATGATCTTGCCCAATACCACCCTGGCCGACGCCCGCCTGCTGGCGGAAAGCATTCGCCGGGGTCTGTCCGACCTGCTGCCGGTGGGCGACTTCCAGATCACCATGAGTTTTGGCGTGGTGCAGCGACTCGAGAATGAACAGCACGCGACGTTGCTGCACCGGGCGGATCAGGCGCTGTATCGCTCCAAGATGTCGGGCAAGAATGTGATTTGTGAATGAACCGGGCCCAGGCCCGAAGGTAAAAAAGAATGCAGACATGAGGCGCTGGCAGCGGTCATAGGCTGTATCCCTAGCAATCAGGCTTTCACCCTTGCCGATTCGATCCCCCTCCTTCCCACGCCTTTACCTGGGCTGCGCCGGCTGGTCGCTGCCCCGGGAGCACTGGCCGGCCTTTGCTGTCGACGGGACTCATTTGCAACGCTATAGCAGCCGATTCCCGGCCGTGGAAATCAACAGCTCGTTCTACCGCCCTCACCGTCCCGCCACGTATGCAAAGTGGGCAGCCAGCGTGGCCCGGGATTTTCGTTTCTCGGTCAAAGTGCCCAAGCAGATCACCCATGAACGGCGACTGATCGACTGCGAAGGGCCTGTGGATGAATTCCTCGGGCAATGCTCGCAACTGGGAGATCAGCTTGGCTGCCTCTTGATTCAGTTGCCCCCGTCGCTGGCGTTCGATGCCGCGGCGGCTGGGGCGTTCTTCAAGGCCGTGCGAGACCGTTATCAGGGTTACGCGGTGCTTGAGCCGCGACACCCGAGCTGGCTCGAGCCCCAGGCCGCAGCGATGCTGCAAGACGAATGCATCGGCCGTGTCGCCGCCGATCCGTCCCCCTTGCCCGGCGGCGATCAACCCGCTGGCTGGCCTGGCATTCGCTACTACCGCTTGCACGGTTCTCCACGGATTTACTACTCAGCTTACGAAGACGCCTGGCTGGAGCGCCTCGCCCGAGCATTGAAAGCTGACCCCGACACGCCGACCTGGTGCATCTTCGACAACACCGCCAGCGGCGCCGCGACGAGCGATGCCTTGCGATTGATGGACCTGATGCACAACTGAAACCCGCTACCGATAACAAATGGTCAGCTGCTACCGGTCCGACCGTGACAACACCGCCCGCGTCCAATAGATTAGGCGACCGGAAAAAAGCTCAATGCCTTTCTCGCCTCATCCCGCTAACAGAAGTAGTGAAATTTCAATGTCCGATTCCAACACCGCTGAATCCGTAGTCACCCTGTCGTCCAAAGCGGAATACGAAAACTCCATCAATCTTTCACAGCATCTGCCCCAGGCCAAAACCATCAGCGAAATGGTCCTCGATGCATTCCAGTCGAATCGCGAAAGCGACCAGATCCGCGAACTGCGCAACGCCATCCGCCAGGCTCACGATGCGTTCGACGACGACAAGGCCTACGAACTGATGGGCCAGCTCAAACAACTCAAAGACGCCGAAGCCGCCGATTTCGCGGCCCTAGAAGACCTGAGCAGCCGCTTCCCCATCAGCCGTATCCTCTCCAGCTACAAGGACGACCCGTCGTTTCAAGAACTGGTCTACGGCCTGGCCCTGAAAGTACTGAACCAGACCCATCAGGCCATCAGCAATCCGAGCGGCAGCAAGGGCAAGGCCTCACGCGCCAAGAAAGAAGCCGAAGTGTTTGTCATCAGCAAGGACGGCATCAGCGTCACCCTGCCCCTGCGCACACCACGCTCCAAGCCGAACGTCGACCGCGAGGCCTTCGAGTTCCTGGGCTTCAACTTCGTAGGCGAAGGCGACGAAGCCGAGCTGGAAAGCGAAACTTTCCTGGACAATGACGGCACCGAACAACAGGCCACCCGCAAAAGCATCGTCACCGCCCTGCAACAGCAAAAAGCATTCGACGGCTACAGCATCGCCCAGCAATAAGCCATCGCCCAACGATCGTTCCCACACTCCGCGTGGGAATGCCTCCTCGGACGCTCCGCGTTCGGCTTCTTGGGACGCAGAGCGTCCCTGGCTGCATTCCCACGCAGAGCGTCCAGGCAACGCCCATGAAAAAGCCCCGCTCTTCTCTCAAAGGCGGGGCTTTTTCATGGGGATGAGGAGATCGTCTCAAACCGCTCCGAGCCGCTCGACCATGTCTGGAAATTTCTCGACCAGCCTGATCAGAAGAGCCGCCTGGGCATTGGGTTTGGACTTCTCCTGCTCCCAGTTCCTAAGGGTGCCAGGACTGGTCCTGATGCTCTTGGCAAAAACGGCCTGAGACATATGGAGCTTGTCGCGCAACGCTACGATTTCTTGCGCCGACACCTCGGGAACCGGTTTGTCTTCGATCGATATCTGGCGAAGGGTAATCTTGCCCTCACGGTGAGCAGCCATCTCCTCGACGCCTTGCATCATCTCGGCAAACAGATCACGTTTTTTCATAAGGTACCTCGCACTTTCAACTCTGCTTCTATGGCGCGCTTGAGCGTCTTCTCTTGCTCGGAGGTGAGGTTTTCCAACTCGTCCTTGTCATAAATCGCGAACATCCAGAACTGACGATCATTCATGAGCCAATAGTAAATGACTCGCAACCCACCTCGCTTCCCTTTGCCACGGCGTTCATCGAACCAGCGCAGCTTACGAAAGCCGCCGGTACGTGGCATGACGTCCCCGACCTCAGGATGCTGCAGCATATAGGACTGAAGCAGGCGATATTCATCGTCAGTCAGGTAATGGCCAACCGTGGCGGTGAACGTAGTCGTTTCAAAAAATAGGGTACGCATGGCAAAAACTATAGGCAAATTGCTTATAGTTCAACAAACCAAAATCTATTGCGACGAATGACAGCCAATCCATGCCCCACCTAGACAAAAAGCCCCGCGCTTCTCTCGAAGGCGGGGCTTTTCGTGCAGCTTCTGAAGCTTAAGGCGCGTACGTCAGCAGCAGCTCACTCGGCACTTTGAAGTCCAGGGACATCATGACGCTCAGGGCGGTGATGGTGAAGATCGAGAACACGAACAGCTTGCGTGCCCAGACCGTGTCGTCCACCGCCTTGTAGCCGGTCCAGGCCATGTACAGCCAGTACATGCCCATGGCGGCGGCGACGGCGAGGTAGCTCATGCCGGCGTAACCGCTGAAAGTCAGCATCAAGGTCGCCACGAGGAAGGCCAGGATGTAGAGCAGGATGTGCTTCTTGGCCACGCGGATGCCGCGCTTGACCGGCAACACCGGAATCGACGCTGCCAGATAGTCATTGAAGCGGAAGATCGCAATGGCGTAGGAATGCGGCATCTGCCACAGGCTGAACATCACCAGCAGCGTCAGCGCCGCCATGTCGAAGCTGTTGCTCACCGCCACGTAGCCGATCACCGGCGGCATCGCCCCCGACAGGCTGCCCACCAGCGTGCCGTGGACCGACTTGCGCTTGAGGTACAGGCTGTAGAGGCCGACGTAGATGACAAAACCGATCACCGCGAACAACGCCGCCAATGGATTGGCCACCCAGTACAACAGCGCCACGCCGGCCACGCCCAGCACCGTGGCGAATGCCAGGGCCAGTTGCACCGGAATCAGGCCTTGGACCAGCGCCCGATTCTTGGTGCGCTCCATCTTGATGTCGATATCGCGGTCGATGCAGTTGTTGAACACGCAACCGGACGCCACCACCAGGGAAGTGCCGATCATCGCCGCCAGGAAGATGGCCAGATCGACATGCCCTTTCGAGGCCAGGAAAAACCCGCCTGCCACAGAAAGCACGTTACCGAAAATGATCCCCGGCTTGGTGATTTGGATAAAGTGCTTCAGGGACATCCGGACTTTCCTCAGTGCGCCATCATGTTGGTGTGGATGCTGAACATGATCCACAACGACAGGCCGACCAGCAGGACAATCACGATCGCGGCAAAGACAAACGCGACCACGTTGTTACGTTGGGCGGCGGAGCGGTCCAGGTGCAGGAAGTACACCAGGTGCACCAATACCTGGACCACGGCGAAGATCAGGATGATCCACAGGGTCAGGCTCTTGGGCAGCGACGGGTACATCACCAGGCCGAACGGAATGACGGTCAGGATCACCGACAGGATGAAACCGATGGCGTAGGACTTGACGCTGCCGTGGCCGGCGTCGTGGCCATCATGGGAATGTGCGTTAGCCATTTACAGGGTCCCCATCAGATAAACAACGGTGAATACGCAGATCCACACCACGTCCAGGAAGTGCCAGAACAGGCTCAGGCAGCTCAGGCGCGTCTTGTTGGTGGCGGTCAGGCCGTTTTTGTGGACCTGGTACATCATGATCGCCATCCAGATCAGGCCGCTGGTCACGTGCAGGCCGTGGGTGCCGACCAGGGTGAAGAACCCGGACAGGAAACCGCTGCGGCTAGGACCGAAGCCTTCGGAGATCAGGATGTGGAACTCGTTGATCTCCATGCCGATGAAGCCGGCACCGAACAGGAAGGTCATGGCCAGCCAACCCAGTACCTGGGTTTTCTTGCCCTTGAACAACGCCAGCATGGCGAAGCCGTAGGTGATCGAGCTGAACAGCAGCAGCGCGGTTTCGCCCAGTACGTACGGCAGTTCGAAGATGTCGTGGCCCGATGGGCCACCGGCGACGTTGTTAACCAGCACCGCGTACGCTGCGAAGATCGACGCAAACAGAATGCAGTCGGTCATCAGGTAGAGCCAGAAACCGAATACGGTCATCTCGCCCGAATCGTGGTGATGGTCATCGTGCCCATGGTCATGACCATGGGCGTGTCCAACAGTGGTCACTAAGTTCGACATGGTTTAAGCCTGTTCCAACGAGGTTTCAACACGGGTGGCGTTGGCGGGGACTTTCCCGGCCGCGACCAGACGTTTGTGCTGCTCGGCTTCGATGCGCTCGATGACATCCACCGGCACCATGTAGCCCTGATCGTCACGGGCAGCATGGATAGCGAAATACACCACGGTGCCGACCAGGCTGGCGATGGCCAGCCACCAGATGTGCCAGATCATCGCGAAACCGAACACGGTCAGCAGCGCGCCCATGACCACACCGGTAGCCGTGTTGTTGGGCATGTGGATCGGCTCGTACTTGGCCGGGACCGGGTACGCGGTACCGTTTTCCTTGGCTTCGGTGAACGGGTCGATGACGTCTGCTTTTGGCAGCACGGCGAAGTTGTAGAACGGCGGTGGCGAAGAGGTCGACCATTCCAGGGTATGGGCATTCCACGGGTCGCCGTGTTCGCACATGTTCTCTGGCTTGTTGCGATCGCGCACGCTGACATACAACTGGATCAGCTGGCAGGCGATACCAACAGCGATCATCACCGCACCAAACATGGCGACGTACAGGTACGGCACCCACTCAGGGTTGGTGGTGGTGTTCAGGCGACGGGTCATGCCCATGAAGCCCAGTACATAGAGCGGCATGAACGCGACGAAGAAGCCGGTGATCCAGAACCAGAACGCTGCCTTGCCCCAGCCCTCGTGCAGCTTGAAGCCGAAGGCTTTCGGGAAGTAGAAGGCGAAGCCGGCGATGTAGCCGAACACCGCACCGCCGATGATCACGTTGTGGAAGTGCGCGATCACGAACAGGCTGTTGTGCAGCACGAAGTCAGCACCCGGGATGGCCAGCAATACGCCGGTCATGCCGCCGATGGCGAAGGTCACCATGAAGCCCAGGGTCCACATCACGTGGCTGGTGAAACGCAGACGGCCCTGGTAGATGGTGAACAGCCAGTTGAACAGCTTCACCCCCGTCGGGATCGAAATCAGCATCGTCGCCAGGCCGAAGAAGGCGTTGACGCTGGCACCCGAACCCATGGTGAAGAAGTGGTGCAGCCAGACCATGAAGCCCAGTACCGAGATCGCGCCGGAAGCGTAGATCATCGAGTGGTGGCCGAACAGTTTCTTGCCGGAGAAGGTCGAGATGACTTCGGAGAAAATGCCGAACGCCGGCAGGATCAAGATGTACACCTCAGGGTGACCCCAAGCCCAGAACAGGTTGACGTACATCATCGGATTTCCACCCAGTTCATTGGTGAAAATGTGGAAATCCATGTAGCGGTCAAGCGTCAGCAAAGCCAGGGTAGCGGTCAGGATCGGGAAGGAAGCGACGATCAGCACGTTGGCCCAGGTGCAGGTCCAGGTGAAGATCGGCATGTCCATCAGCTTCATGCCCGGGGTACGCATCTTCACCACGGTGGCGAGGAAGTTGACCCCCGTCAGCGTCGTACCCAATCCGGAAAGCTGTAGCGCCCAGATGTAGTAATCCATCCCCACGCCCGGACTGTATTGCAGGCCCGACAGCGGCGGATAGGCAACCCAGCCGGTCTTGGCGAACTCACCAACGCCCAGGGACAGGTTGATCAGCACCACGCCGGACACCAGCAACCAGAAGCTCAAGGAGTTCAGGAACGGGAAGGCCACGTCACGGGCGCCGATCTGCAGCGGCACTGCGAGGTTCATCAGGCCGGTGAAGAAGGGCATCGCCATGAAGATGATCATGATCACACCGTGGGCGGTGAAGATCTGGTCATAGTGTTCAGGCGGCAGGTAGCCAGGCGAACCCTCGGTGGCCATGGCCAGCTGGGTACGCATCATGATGGCGTCGGCAAAACCACGCAGCAGCATGACCATGGCGACAATGATGTACATCACGCCGATTTTCTTGTGGTCGACCGAGGTCAGCCACTCGGTCCACAGGTAGGTCCACTTCTTGAAATAAGTGATGCCTGCAAACAATGCCAGACCACCGAGCGCGATGATGGCGAGGGTCACCATGACAATCGGCTCGTGGAACGGGATCGCTTCCCAACTTAATTTACCAAACATCGTTTACTCCTCTGCCCCGGCAGCTGAATGCGAGCTCATGTCCATCCCTTCCATGTTGTGAGCCACTTCCTTCTCGTTCTTCTCGTGGTGCATCGGCTTGCCCGGATTCATCCCTTCATACTTGTCGATGATGGTCTGGAACAGGTTCGGCGTAACCGACGAGTAGAGTTCGACTGGGTTGTTCTGGCTCGGCTTGGAAAGGGCTTCGTATTCAGCTTTTTCAAGCTGTTTAGGTGCCTTCTTCACATCGTTGACCCAGGCGTCGAAATCTTCCTGGGTCGTGGCGATTGCTTTGAACTTCATGCCGGTAAAGCCCGCGCCGCTGTAGTTGGCGGAGATACCGTCGAGTTCGGCGTTCTGGTTGGCGATCAGGTGCAGCTTGGTCTGCATGCCCGCCATCGCGTAGATCTGGCCGCCCAGGCCCGGGATGAAGAACGAGTTCATCACGGTGTCGGAAGTGACCTTGAAATTGATCGGCGTGTGGGCCGGGAACACGATCTTGTTGACCGTGGCGATGCCTTGTTCCGGGTAGATGAACAGCCACTTCCAGTCCATGGAGACCACTTCAATGGTGATCGGCTTGACGTCCGAATCCAGCGGACGATAGGGGTCCAGGGCGTGGGTCGACTTGTAGGTGATGTAACCCAGGGCAATGATGATCAGCACCGGGATGGTCCACACCGCCACTTCGATCTTGGTCGAGTGCGACCACTTCGGCGTGTAGGTGGCATTGGTATTGGTTGCGCGGTACTTCCAGGCGAACAGGAAGGTCATGACGATGACCGGCACAACGACCAGCAACATCAGCAGCGTAGCGGTGATGATCAGGTTTCGTTCATCCAGGCCGACCTGGCCCTTGGGATCGAGCAAGGTCATGTTGCAGCCTCCCAGCAGCAACGTGCCGAGCAGCGGCAACAAGCCTAGTAATCGGGGGTACCTGTTTTTACTCATCTCACGACCTCTAAAGCAGCTTGCGCAATGCAGTTGGGTTTTGATCGCCAACACTTCACCCTGCCAAGGGTTGGCATTTTCTTGGATTGAATAAGGGCTGCCCGTCGAACGTCAGCGGCAGTTCGACACATCCTGGGCCAGCAGTGAGTTCTTATTCGTTGGTCAAAGGCCTAGTTCAAGCCCAATTCCATTTGGTGCGGGTAGTTGGAGGCACCGACACCTGGGGTCGCATGGGGCGCTGGCGCCCTTCGACCACTCTCGTGCTCAAGCTTGAGCCGGGTCGGAAAATCGGTGCGGGCGATTGTAGTGAGCTGACGCGCTGTAGACCATGTCTCATCTCGAAATAATTTTTATCCGATCCGGCAACAATCTCTTGCCGATATTGCAACGAGCCAGCATGTTATCGAAATTCATTCTCAACAAGAACCCCAAAAAACGTAGGCCTACTACGCCCGATTTAGACAGCTCGAGAGGATCATCAAGAGGTTTTTTGCCCGGCAAGCGCCCAGTTTTCGGGGCCTGCGCCGCCTGACGCGGCGCTGTTAAAAATGCCTGCTGCAGGCGATACCCTGATTGCGAAACCAGACATTTTTTTGTTACAGGAAAGCGTGCTTTATCTCCCTCGCAAGGGCTGAGCGCCGCAAGATATGTGACAACGTGTCGCACATTGCCGCAGGTCATTCTTGCCTCGGATCAAGGACGCTCCGGCTTGAGCGTGAAACGTAAAACGCCCCGACTCTCCAGAAGAGAACCGGGGCGTTTCAGCGAGGCGTTTCAGCGAAGCGGTTTGCGGTTACGTGACACCAGCAACGGCACCAGCACCACTGTCAACACAAAGGCCACCAGTGCCCACTGTGCCAGGGACAGCCCCAGGATCGGTGGGTAGGGGGTGGAGCAAAAGCCGTCGACCTGGAATCCCAACGGAAAGATCTTCGCCAACGGCAGGTCATCGACAATCGGTTGCAACACGTCGATGCCGCAACTGACCGCCGGAAAGAACTGGGTGTACACGTGATGCCCCGCCACACCGGCACCGGCCAGGGCGCTGAGCACCACCAGGCCTTCGAAAATCGTCAGGCTGCGGCGGGTGCGCATGGCGGCACCGATGAAGGCGAAGATTGCGATCAGCAACAGCGCATAGCGTTGCAAGATACACAGCGGGCACGGCGCCTCACCGAGGGCCACCTGCATATACAGCGCACCGCCAATCAGCGCCAGGCAGATCAGCCCCAGCAGCACCAGATAGCGCCGCTCACGCCCTAACCGCATCATTTCCTCACTCATTGCGTTTCCCTTTGTCTGCATGGATCGACGCGCGGCACGGCAACATTCGGGCGCGCGGTCGGATGCCCGAAGTCTACACGCAGACCATGACAGTGAACGAGCAGCGGGCGTCGACATTGAAGGGGAATAGACCGCAAGAAGGTTAAGTGCGGATTAATTCTGGCAGTTGGACAAGGATGGACCTGCCGTCGCCATCGCGAGCAGGCTTGCTCGCGAAAGCGATGGGTCAGCTTGCATCAATGTTGGATGTGCCGCCGTCTTCACGAGCAAGCCCGCTCGCACAAGGGATCTGTGGCGGGCGTGGAGACCTTATTCCAGCGCTGCCGCCGGGCCGAAGAATTCGTAACGGCTCTGCTGCTCCGGCACGCCCAAGGCCTTGAGGTGACGCTTGACGGCACCCATGAAGCCCTTCGGGCCGAGGAAATAGGCGTCCACGTCACGTTGCTGCGGCAGCCATTGCGCCAGTTGTTCCTGGCTCAGCAGCCCCACCTTGTCGGCCGCCGGGCTCAAGCCGTCGTCTTCGTCGTAGCAATAGAAGCGCTTGAGCTGCGGATGCCGCTTGGCCAAGTCGTCGATCCAGTCGCGGAAAGCATGGGCACGGCCGTTGCGCGCGCAATGAATGAAATGCACCGGCCGCTCGGTTTGCAGCGCCGCCTGCAACATGGCCAGGGTCGGGGTGATGCCGACGCCGCCACTGATCAGCACCAGCGGTTTGTCGCTGGCAGTCAGGTAGAAATCCCCGGACGGCGGGAACAACTGGATGCGGCTGCCGACGTCGAAATGATGATGCAGGTGGTTGGACACCCGCCCGCCCGGCTCGCGCTTGACGCTGATACGGTATTGACCGTTGTCCGCCAGGGCTGACAATGAGTAGTTGCGGCGTACTTCCTCGCCATCGAGCATGAGCTTCATGCCGATGTACTGGCCCGGCTCGGCCAACAGGATCGGGCCCTTGTCCGCCGGTTCAAAGTAAAACGAAGTGATCTCCGAGCTTTCCTGGACCTTGGCTGTCAGGATGAATTCACGCTCGCCACGCCAGCCGCCCGGCGCCTGGGCCTTCTTGTCGTACATGCCAGCTTCGGCGCCGATCAAGATATCGGCCAACTGGTTGTAGGCTGCGCCCCACGCCGCAATCACTTCGGGTGTGGCGATCTCCGCGCCCAGCACTTCGGCGATTGCTCGCAGCAGGCACGAACCGACAATCGGGTAATGTTCCGGCAGGATCTGCAGGGCAACGTGCTTGTTGACGATCTTCGCCACCAGGTCGCCCAATTGATCGAGTTGGTCAATGTGCCGCGCATACATCAACACACCGTTGGCCAAAGCCCGCGGCTGATCGCCACTGGCCTGGTGAGCCTGGTTGAACAACGGGCGTACCTGCGGGTATTCGGACAGCATCATGCGATAGAAGTGAGTGATCAGCGCCTCACCACCACTTTCAAGCAACGGAACGGTGGAACGAATGATGGCGCGTTCTTCTCGACTGAGCATAAGGTGACTCCTGGCGTATGACCGATAACAGTTAGGTAAGTCTTATCAGTTTCCATGCCATTAATTTTTTTATTGAATATCAGTCAGTTACATACAGTGTAGTCATATCGACACGGTTCATCTTATAGTCGTTAAGACTACATGGAGTCATTATGACCGCAACCGCCCTGCTGACCTCTCTGCTGCCACTGGTGGCCGATCTGTCCCGCGAACTGCCTGAAGGCGAACGTTATCGGCGCCTGCTCGGCACCTTGCGAACCCTGCTGCCCTGCGATGCGGCGGCGTTGTTGCGCCTGGACGGCGACTGCCTGGTGCCGCTCGCCGTGGATGGCCTGAGCACCGATACACTGGGCCGGCGATTCCGGGTCAGCGAACACCCGCGCTTCGAAGCGCTGCTGGCCAACCCACAGCCCACCCGCTTCGCCGCCGACAGCGGCCTGCCCGATCCCTACGACGGACTGGTCGAGGGGCTCGCCGAGCATCTGGAGGTTCACGACTGCATGGGCTGCCCGCTGTTCGTCGACGAGCGGCCCTGGGGCCTGCTGACCCTGGATTCGCTGGATCCGGAGCGCTTCGAGCCCATCGACCTGAGTGCCCTGCAAGCCTTCGCCAGCCTCGCCGCCGCCACGGTCAGCGCCGCCGAGCGCATCGAGCGCCTGGCCCTGAAGGCCGAGGACGAGCACCGCCGCGCCGAGGTCTATCGCCAGGCCAGCGGCCAGCAACCTCGCGACATGGTCGGCCAGAGCAAGGCCCACAAACGCCTGGTGGAAGAGATCACGCTGGTGGGCAGCAGCGACCTGACGGTATTGATCACCGGCGAAACCGGCGTGGGCAAGGAACTGGTCGCCCAGGCCATCCATGCCGCGTCGAAACGTGCCGAGCAGCCACTCATCAGTCTCAATTGCGCCGCCCTGCCCGATACCCTGGTGGAAAGTGAACTCTTCGGCCATGTACGAGGCGCCTTCACCGGGGCCACGAACGACCGGCGCGGCAAGTTCGAACTGGCCGACGGCGGCACCTTGTTTCTCGACGAAGTGGGCGAGTTGTCCCTGGCCGTCCAGGCCAAGTTGTTGCGGGTACTGCAAAGCGGCCAACTGCAACGCCTGGGCTCGGACAGGGAACACCGGGTCGATGTGCGCCTGATCGCGGCCACCAATCGCGACTTGGCCGAGGAAGTGCGCAACGGCCGTTATCGGGCCGACTTCTACCATCGCTTGAGTGTGTACCCGCTGCAGGTGCCGGCGCTGCGCGATCGTGGACGTGATGTGCTGCTGCTCAGCGGTTTTTTCCTGGAGCACAACCGTTCGCGCATGGGCCTGGGCAGCCTGCGCCTGACCGGCGACGCCCAGGCCGCGCTGCTGGCCTACGACTGGCCAGGCAATGTGCGCGAACTGGAACACCTGATCGGCCGCAGCGCCTTGAAGGCCTTGGGCCGGTGCGCGACGCGCCCGAAAATCCTCAGCCTCAGCGCCCAGGACCTGGATTTGCCCCAGGCGCCTGTGGACAACCCCACTCCTTCGTCCATCAGCCCGGCGTCGACCGCGCAGGGCGTAACGGGGGACTTGCGCGAAGCGGTGGACGAGTTCCAGCGCACGCTGATCGCTGCCTGCCTGGAGCGTCACCAACACAACTGGGCCAGCGCCGCCCGGGAGCTCGGGCTGGACCGGGCGAACCTGGGGCGGATGGCCCGGCGGTTGGGGCTGAAATAATCCCGTCTGTTGCCGCCGACCGCTGTTGTGGCGAGGGGATTTATCCCCGCTGGGTTGCGAAGCAGCCCTGAAACCTCTCGCCTCGGAGTGCCAGACTAAATGCGTTCAACCTTTCTGGGGGGGTTGCTACGCAACCCAGCGGGGATAAATCCCCTCGCCACAAATAAATCCCCTTGTCACAGATAAATCCCCTTGCCAGAGATAAATCCATTCACCACAAGGTGTGTACTCACAGGTCATTGACTTGAAATTGACTGTCGACAGCTTTCGCCCTAAAGCCTGCCCCCGACAAGTCGATAACCCAATATCAAAAGCTGTTTTGGCGAGCGGCATGCTCGCCCCACCTTTTTCCACAGAAGGTTTTTATGTCTTCCAACAAAGCCCGCGCAGATTCACTTTCGCTTCTGCTGTTTACCTTGCGCAGCGGCAAGCTGATGGCAATCAACCTGCTCAAGGTCAGCGAAATCATTCCCTGCCCACCATTGACCAAGCTGCCGGAGTCGCATCCGCACGTCAAAGGCATCGCCACCCTGCGCGGGACATCGTTGTCGGTGATCGACCTGAGCCGCGCCATTGGCGAGCGACCGCTGGAAGACCCGGATGGTGGCTGCCTGATCGTCACTGACGTCAGCCGCTCCAAACAGGGTTTGCATGTGCAGGCCGTGAGCAAGATCGTGCATTGCCTGACCACCGACATCAAACCACCGCCCTACGGCTCCGGCGGTGTGCGTTCGTTCATCACCGGCGTGACCTCGGTGGACGGCACGCTGGTGCAGGTGCTGGACATCGAAAAGGTCATCCACGGCATCGCGCCAGCGCAGATCGAAACCGCGCCGACCGAACTGAGCATGGAAGACGCCGAGGTGCTGGGCAACGCACGGATCCTGGTGGTCGATGACAGCCAGGTCGCGCTGCAGCAATCGGTACACACCCTGCGCAACCTGGGTCTGCAATGCCACACCGCCCGCAGCGCCAAGGAAGCCATCGAATGCCTGCTGGACCTGCAAGGCACGGCCGAACAGATCAACCTGATCGTCTCCGATATCGAGATGTCCGAGATGGACGGCTATGCCCTCACCCGGACCCTGCGCGAAACGCCTGACTTCGCCCACCTCTACGTGTTGCTGCACACCTCGCTGGACAGTGCCATGAACAGCGAAAAAGCCCGGCTGTCGGGTGCCAACGGCGTGCTCACCAAGTTCTCTTCACCGGAACTGACCAAGTGCCTGATCACGGCGGCCAAGGCCGTTGCCGAGCAAGGTCACTGAGTCATCTCGGTTGCTCGCTTCTGCGTTCCAGCGCGGGAGCGATCACCGTCCGACAACCTCAGGCATACTCTTGTCCTGGCTTCCCGGAACAAGGCTCCCTGATGAAAATCCGTCTGTTGATTCTCCTTGGTCTCACCGTCCTGGCCTCCCAGGCTCATGCCTCCAGCCCGGACGCCTGGGCCACCCACGATAAAGCCGTGCTGGCCAGTTGCATCAAGGCCAGCAGCTTGAAGAGCGCTGAGCCGGTGGGTAGCGCCGCTCAATTCGACGACCGGGTCGGCTACACCGCGCTATTGCTGCAAGGCCAATATCCGCAGGAACACATGAAAGGGGCGATCGGCACCGAGTTGTGCCTCTACCGCAAAAAAACCAAAACCGCCTACGTGACCGAGTGGGACTCGATCCACCCTGCCGCTACCGACCGGTGAGTGGCGCATAACTTGCTTCGCACGGTCCATCACGGCGTTTTTCTGTCGCCGTCCCCAGCTTTCTGCGACCGGGCGCTCAATGAACACAACGTTTTCCTGTGTAGGGTGCGGCAAATGCTGCACCGATCACCACGTCCCCCTGACCCTCGACGAGGCCCGGATGTGGGCGGACGACGGCGGCCAGGTGATTGTCCTGGTGGAAGCCTTCCTGCCCAATGGCCTCGGCCTGCCGGCAGGGCAACGCGAGCATGCCGAACGACGCTCGGCGGTGGTCCGTAGCGGCACGAGCGACGCCCTGGTGGCGATCACGCTCGCCGCTTATAACGTGGGTCGTTGCCATAATCTGGACGACGAAAACCTGTGCCGCATCTATGAGCGCAGACCCTTGGTGTGCCGCATCTATCCCATGGAAATCAACCCACACATCCCGCTCAATACCGCCGCCAAGGATTGCCCACCGGAGTCGTGGGAAACGGGGCCGCAGTTGATACTTGGCGGTGAATTGGTGGACCAGGAACTGGCCCGGTTGATCGAGCGTTCACGCCAGGCCGATCGTGAGGAAATCGCGATCAAGGAACGCATCTGCATGTCCCTGGGTATCCACACGACGGCGTTGAAGGGCGACGGATTCACGGCCTACCTGCCGAACATGGCTGCGTTTGCCGCCGCCATCGATCAAGCCCGCTCTCGGCCGTTGGACCAAGCGCCTGGCGAATGGCAGTTCCACCTGTCCGGCGAGGATGTGGCCAACCAGGTCTCGGCCAGCGGCGCGCGGGTGGTCACTGAAGCACCGGTCACCTACGCGTTCATTTCCCTGCGAGCCGCCTGAGTCTGTAAAGATCCCCCAGAGGACTGGCGGCGCTGCGATTACACTCTCCCCTCTCGCCTAACCCGCGCCATGAATGTTAGCGTGCTTGGTATTCCCTGCAGATGAGCCTTGCACGATGAAAAAAACCGTACTTGCCTTCAGCCGTATCACGCCCCCCATGATCGAACGCCTGCGCCAGGACTTCGACGTGATCGTCCCCAACCCGTCGAACGGCGACATCAACGCGCAGTTCAACGAAGCCTTGCCTCACGTCCACGGGCTGATCGGTGTCGGTCGCAAGCTCGGCCGCGAGCAACTGCAGAGCGCCACGAACCTGCAAGTGGTCTCCAGCGTGTCGGTGGGCTACGACAACTATGACCTGGCCTACTTCAATGAGCGCGGGATCATGCTCACCAACACCCCCGACGTACTCACCGAAAGTACCGCCGACCTGGCCTTCGCCCTGCTGATGAGCAGCGCCCGGCGCGTGGCCGAACTGGACGCCTGGACCAAGGCTGGCCAATGGCAGGCGACAGTCGGCCCGCAACTGTTCGGCAGCGATGTACATGGCAAGACCCTGGGTATCGTCGGCATGGGCAATATCGGCGCGGCCATTGCCCGGCGTGGCCGACTTGGATTCAACATGCCTATCCTCTACAGCGGCAACAGTCGCAAGACTGAACTGGAAAACCAACTGGGCGCACAGTTTCGCGAATTGGATCAGTTGCTGGCCGAAGCGGACTTCGTCTGCCTCGTCGTACCGTTGAGCGAAAAGACCCGCCACCTTATCGGTCAGCGTGAACTGGGCCTGATGAAGCCGAGTGCCATCCTGGTCAACATTTCCCGGGGCCCTGTGGTAGACGAACCAGCGTTGATCGAAGCGTTGCAGAACAACCGCATCCGCGGTGCCGGGCTGGATGTCTACGAGAAAGAGCCATTGGCCGAATCGCCGCTATTCCAGCTGAAAAACGCCGTGACCCTGCCCCACATTGGCTCGGCGACTCACGAAACCCGTGAGGCCATGGCCAATCTGGCTGTGGATAACTTGCGCAGTGCCTTGTTGGGCGAGCGACCAAAGAACCTGGTCAACCCGCAAGTCTGGAAGTAAACCTTCCGCAAAAGTCCCCGGCGGAACACACCGTGGCGAGGGAGCTTGCTGTGGCGAGGGGATTTATCCCCGTTGGGCTGCGCAGCAGCCCTGATCCGGCTGATGTGGTCGACCTGACTCACCGAGCTGTCAGGGTTTGGGGCTGCTCCGCAGCCCCACGGGGATAAATCCCCTCGCCACAGCAAGCTCCCTCGCCACGGGGTTATCGCCAGGCGTTCTGTCTCAGCGGGCACCCAGCGCGACATTCGTCGCCACCGGCCGCGGCTTGCGGAACACCAGCACGTTCCCCAGCATCACCAGGACCAACCCGACCAGCGCCGGCGCGGTCCACTGATACCCTTCGGCAAACGCCGAGACATTCAACGCCACCACCGGGAACAACACGGTGCAATACGCCGCCCGCTCCGGGCCCATGCGTCCCACCAGCGTCAGATAGGCCGTAAAGCCGATCACCGAACCTGGGATCACCAAGTACAACAGCGAGCCGATGTAGCGTGTGCTCCATTCCATGTCGAACGGGATGCCTTTGAACGCACACCACACCGCCAGCATCGCCGCGCCATAGGCCATGCCCCAGGCGTTGGTGGTCAACGGCTTGAGGCCCGCCTTCTGCTGCAGGCTCGACAGCATGTTGCCTGCCGAGAAACACAAGGTGCCCAGCAACGCCAGCGCCAAGCCAAGCAAGGTTTGCGGGCTTGCGCTATGGCCGGCCAGTTCCGGCCAGAATAGCAGCGCCAGCCCCAGCAGCCCCAGGGCGCCCCCCAACAGCACGTTACGGGCAATCCGCTGACCGAAGAACACGCGGGCATTGAGAGCGTTCCAGAGCGTGGCGGTGGAAAACACCACAGCGACCAACCCACTGGGAATCCACTGGCTGGCAGTCAGGAAGCACATGAAATTAATGCAGAACAAGCACAGGCCCTGGGCAACGCAAATCAAATGGCCGCGCCGATTCATCACCTGCAAGCGCCGGCTGAGCAAGAGCATCGCAAACAGGATCAGGGCTGCAAGGCCGAAGCGATAGACAATCGACACGGGAATGGCGACGACGCCCAACTGCAATTTCAGGGCAATCCAGGTGGTGCCCCAGATGAGCACGGTAAGCAGGTACAACGAGAGGTTCATGGTGACGGCTCCTGACAATGACGCTCAGTGTCCCGCTGCCATTGACCCGGCGCTTGCGTAAACTTGCGGTTTTGTCGGCTGACAGGCTGGCACGGATCGACCGACAGAGTAGGATGCAAGCGTTGGAGAACCGATCATGTCCACACTGCAAACCCTACAAGTCTTTCAAGCCCTCAACAGCTCGCCCAATGCTCGCCTGGAGCACAGCGCCGAGCTCGGGGACGGCATGGCGGCCGCTTTGTGGAGCAACCACCACGACGCCCGGGACTACGAGGCGCCAACGCACCATACGCTGTCGTGCTACATCGCTGGCGGCACCGGTACGTTTCGCCGCGAGCGGCCCGACACCACGGGGGCACCGGACAAACTCTGCATCCTGCCGGCCGGGCATGAATCAGCCTGGATCATCAACGGCGACATTCGCCTCGCCCACCTGTATTTCAGTGCTGAACAATTTGCCCTTGGTTGCGTCACACTGCTGGACCGCGAACCCCGGCAGGTGCAACTGCACGAAGAGACCTTCCTCGACGACCCGCGACAGGCACAGCGATTTCGCCAGTTGATCGCGCTGAACTGGGACGAACCCGGTGAACGCCTGCTGACCACCAGCCTGGCCCATGACTTGCTCAATCACCTGCTGCTCAGCCAGGTGGGCCAACGCCAGGGACTTCGCCTCAAAGGCGGCCTGGCCGCTCATCAGCGGCGGTTGCTGGTGGATTACGTCGACAGCCACTTGGCCGATGCCATTAGCCTCGGCCAATTGGCGGCGTTGTGTGCGTTGTCCGAATACCACTTCGCGCGGATGTTCCGCGAGAGCTTCGGGCTGCCTCCTCATCAATATGTGCTGGCCAGACGCTTGACCTGCGCGCGGCATTTGCTGCGCACCACCTCACAACCGCTGGGCGACGTGGCGCTGGCCTGCGGATTTGCCAGCGCCAGCCACTTCACCAATCGTTTTCGCCAGACCTTGGGGGCAAGCCCCGGGGAATATCGACAGGCATTCTTGCGCTAGGCACCACCGCGCTCCGGTCAAATGAAACAACCAGGCACTGATCCCGATTGCCGTAGCCACTGCCGCGCCCCTACAATGCGAACAATTCTTGTTCTCTAGCACAGCTCAGCGCTGTCGGGATGTTCCTCGTTGCCGCCTGCACACACCGTCGAAGTGCTCTACAACGCCCATCACAGTTGGCTCAACAGCTGGTTGCGAAGAAAACTCGGCTGCCCCGACAGTGCCGCCGACCTGACGCAGGACACGTTCATGCGCGTACTGACGACGCGCGATCCGCAGCCTGTCCTGGAACCCCGCGCGTTCCTTACGACTATTGCCAAGCGCGTACTGTTCAACCATTACCGCCGCCAGGACCTGGAGCGCGCCTACCTCGACACCCTCGCCCAACTGCCGGAGCAGGTGGCGCCGTCGGAGGAAGAACGGGCAATCATCCTGCAAACCCTGACGGAACTGGATCAACTGCTCGATGGATTGCCGCGAGCGGTCAAGCAGGCGTTTCTGCTGGCCCAGGTCGATGGCCTGACCTACAACGAAATCGCCCGTGAACTGGGGATTTCCCTGGCAACGGTCAAGCGCCATCTGAACAAGGCAGCGATGCGCTGCTACTTTGCTTTATGACCCCGTCGATCAATGGCGCACCTGACGTCAGCGCCCAAGTCGCCGAGCAGGCCGTGCACTGGCTCCTGGAAATACAGCAAGGTCCACTCGACACCCGCCAGCAGCAAGCCTGGGAGCAATGGCTCGATGCCCATAGCGAACATCGCCGCGCCTGGGAACATATCCAACGGGTCAATCAACGGCTGCGTAGCGTATCCCCTGCGTTAGCCCATGCGGCCCTCAATGCACCGAAGTCCGCCATGCGGCGGCGGGCACTCAAGACGTTGCTGGTACTGGGGGCCGGCTCAACGTTGGCCTGGGGCCTGCGTGAGCGCCAATGGCTGCCACCCTTGATGGCCGATTTCCGCAGCCCGGTGGGCGAACGGCGTCGCCTGATGCTGGATGACGGCAGCCAGTTGCAGCTCAACAGCGGCAGCGCGGTCGACGTTCGCTTCGACGCTCAACGTCGCTTGATCCGCCTGCTGGAGGGTGAACTGTTGTTGACTGCAGCCCGGGACCCCAGGCCCCTGTACGTACTGACCGCCCATGGCCGGCTGGAAAGCCGCAACGCCCGGTTCAACGTACGTGAATATCCGGAACACACCCAAGTGGCGGTGTTTGACGGCGAGGTGGACATTCGCAGCCGAAACGGCCCGTCGTCGTTGCTGGGCACATCACGGCAACTGAGCCTTGGCATCAACGGCGCCGGGCCCGCCACGGCGCTGGATGCCAACAGCGGTGCCTGGACGGAAGGCATGCTGATAGCCGCGCACATGCGCCTGGCGGACTTTCTCGACGAACTCGGCCGGTATCGCCGCGGCCAATTGCGCTGCGACGAGGCGGTCGCCAACCTGTTGATCTCCGGAACTTATCCGCTGGACAACAGCGAACGAATCCTCGATCTGCTGGAGGTCAGCCTGCCGGTAAACGTACGCCGCTTTACTCGCTATTGGGTCTCGGTCGAGGCTCGCGCTTGAACCATGATCGTCTTGCCAGAAAAAAACACGCAACCGTGAGCCGTTTTCCCGGACTCGGGTGACAGAGAAGGAAAGCCACTTCGATACAACCTTCTCGGGATCCTCATCCATGCCGCAGCAACCTACCCGCCTCACCCCGCTCGCCCGTACCGTGCGTCAATGGCTCCTGGGGGCCAGCTTGAGTTTCGTCGCACTGCCTTGTGTACAGGCTGCAGATGCCAAGGCCTATCACATCGCGCCGTCATCACTGGAAAATGCCCTCAATCAGTTCGGGCGGGAGGCCGGGGTGTTGATTTCCTTCGGCTCGCAGACGACCGCTGGTCTGCAGAGTCGTGGCCTGGAAGGCAGCTACAGCCCAGAGCAAGGGCTCAGTGCGCTGCTCGAAGGCACAGGCCTGCAAGCCCGGCCCGAGGGAGATAATGCCTTCAGCCTGCAGCCGGCCACCACCACCGCGCTGGACATCGGCACCACCACCGTGGTCGGAGACTGGCTCGGCGACGCCGCGCAGGCCAATGTCTTCGAACACCCCGGCGCCCGTGACGTTATCCGCCGTGAAACGTTCGAACGCCAGGGTGCGACGCAGGCGCGGGATGTGCTCAATCGCATTCCCGGCGTCAATGCACCGGAAAACAATGGCACCGGCAGCCATGACATGGCACTGAACTTCGGTATTCGCGGGCTCAACCCTCGCCTGGCTTCACGCTCCACGGTGCTGATGGACGGCATCCCGGTGCCTTTCGCACCTTACGGCCAACCGCAGCTATCGTTCGCGCCGGTCAGCATGGGTAACATGGACGCGGTAGATGTCGTGCGCGGCGGCGGCGCGGTGCGCTACGGCCCACAGAACGTCGGCGGCGTGGTCAACTTCGTGACGCGGGCGATTCCCGATGCACCCACGATAAAAGGGGGCTTGCAGACCGAGACGAGCCCGTCCTCCAGCCATGACGGCTTCAAGACCTCCTCCAATCTGCTGGCCGGCGGCACCGCCGACAACGGCTTGGGCGGTGCCCTGCTGTATTCCGGCACCCGCGGCGGCGACTGGCGCGAACATAGCGACACACAAATCGATGACCTGATCCTCAAGGGCAACTACCAGTTGGACGAGGCCAACAGTTTCAATGCCATGGCCCAGTATTACGAAGGCGAGGCCGACATGCCCGGCGGCCTGAATGTGGCCGACTACGATGCCGACCCGTATCAATCCACGCGTCCGAACGACCGTTTCTGGGGCCGTCGCACCCTGGTCAATGTCGGCTACCGCTACCAACAGGACCGCCGGGAATTCACCGCCAGCACGTTCTTCACCAAGACCTTGCGCAGCGGCTACCTGGACCAAGGCACCTTCCTGTCCCTGTCACCCCGTGAATATTGGGTACGCGGCCTGGAAACCCGTTTCGCCCAGGGTTTCGACCTCGGCCCGACCAGCCACGAGGTTGGCATCGGCTATCGCTACATCAACGAGGCCGGCCACGAACTGCGATACCGCACGCCGATCGCCAGCAACGAATTGCCGACAACCTCCAGCCGCAACGACCGTGATACGCGCGGGGGCACCGAGGCCAATGCATTTTTCATCGATGACCGGATCGACATCGGAAAATGGACCATCACGCCGGGTGTTCGCTACGAAATGATCGAATCCCAGCAGACCAACAACCTGACGAATGTGAAGTACAAGGGCGACTACAACACGGCCTTGCCGGCATTGAACGTGCTGTATCACCTGACCGATGAGTGGAATCTGTATGCCAACACCGAAGGCTCGTTCGGCAGTGTGCAGTACAGCCAGATGCCCAACCGTGTCAGCAGCGGCGAAGTGAAACCGGAAAAGGCCCGCACCTGGGAGCTTGGCACCCGCTATGACGATGGCAACCTGCGGGCGGAGATCGGCGCGTTCCTGATCAACTTCGACAACCAGTATGAAAGCAATCAGACCAATGATTCGGTGATCGCCCGAGGCGAGACTCGCCACCAAGGCATCGAAACCAGCATCAACTACGCCCTTGATGGCCTGAGCCCTGCACTGGCCGGTTTCGACGTGTATGCCACGTATGCCTTCGTCGATGCCACCATTCGTGAAGACGGACCGAACAAAGGCAACCGCGTGCCATTCTCTTCGAAGCACAAAGGCACACTGGGCGTGGGTTATACGGACGGGCCGTGGAAGCTGAACCTGGACAGCACCTATCAGAGCGCGCAGTTTGCCGACAACGCCAACACCCGGGCTGAAAGCGCCGACGGCAGTACCGGCAATATCCCCGGCTACATGCTGTTCAGCAGCCGCGCTGCCTATGATTTCGGCCCGCAACTGTCGGACCTGAACGTGGCGGTGGGCGTGAAGAACATCTTCAATACCCAATACTTCACCCGCTCGTTCGACGACAACAACCGAGGCAAGTACGTGGGGGAACCGCGCACGGTGTATGTGCAGACGTCCGTGGCGTTTTGATTCGGGGCTACGGTGAACCGCTGAAACAAGACGGGCCTGCGATTGCAGGCCCGTTCGGTGAGTGACTTCAAGCGATCGGGCTCAGCCGTTGAGGGCGGCCCGTTCGTTCTCCAGGAATTCTTCTTCCAATAGCGCATCGGCCAAGGCAACGGATTCGGTCGGTGTCGCAACGGCGGCGCGCTTGCCGCGCAGTTTGCCGAACAAATGCTCCAGGGCATTTTCAAGTTTGGCGGCCGCGCCTTCGATCGCCAGTTCCAGCGATTCGGCCTTGTGCGTCACGGAAATCGGCTGATGGCCCTTCGGCCGTGCTTCAAGCTGGCAACGCAGGTCATGGGGACCCGGCTTGTCGCCGTTCTCGTCCCGCAAATGAACCTCGACCCGTGTCAGGTCCTCTTCATAACGTTCGAGCGTGCTTTCGATGGTAGTACGTACCCACTCCTCCAGTCGGATGCTGCTTTGAATATGGTTATCGCTATTGACTTGGATTTGCATAGTTCATCCCTTATTTCAGCTAGCTCGCCGGGGGCCGTCGACGTTGATGCAACGGCCCCTTGAATACAGAGTCGGGCTGGCGGAAGAACAATTCAACCCCTAAAAAAAGATAAATATTCATACGCAAATAAAGCCAGACAACAGGCAAAAGCGCTGTTAATGTCGGGAGTTGCCCCCGCCCTGCCTACCCACCGTAAATCGCCTCCCCACCTGCACCGTCAGCGAACATCCGCGCGTTATTGCCCCGAAACGGGCAGCGACCACAGCCGCATTCCAGAGCGTTCGGCGCCCAGGCTCCGTGATCATTGTCCGACAGTTTTTCCGGCATGCCACTTGCTAACTCCCTGTAGGAGCTGTCGCGGGCTGCGATCTTTTGATCCTGAGGCCTGCCTGGCCCCTGGAATCTTGAGCTGAACACGATCATGGAATGGCCGGTGGTCCGGCGTTGCGAACTAATCCCGATCATGGCCGGTCAACAACTGCACGTTCAATCAGGCGGTGACGCATCATGGACAACCCTTTTCAGATCATTACCGACGCCTTTGCGCCGCATTATCAAATCAACCTGAGCATTCAGGGCCTGGACGGCAGCATCATGCTGACCCTGTCCAAGAGCGGGCGCATCGTCGCCAAACGCATGATCAGCGCCCTGCAGCGCAACGACCCGGAGCGCCTCAAGCGCCTGGTGCAAAGCATTCAGTTCGGCATCGCCATTGAGCAGGGCCACAGCGCCGTGGCCATCCTCGAAGCCATGACCGGCGGTGACAGCATCAAGCTGCCGCCACCGCACGCACAAGGGCCGGCGCCCTCTGCCGCCGGGATCTAGATTTCTCCTTTCTCCACCTCGGCATGTTCGCTGGAACCCGCTCCGACCTTGCGGTGCGGGTGCTCGATCTTCACCGAGGGGAACTGCGACGAAGCGTAGCGCACCACCAGGATCGCAAACGCCAGCAGCAGGATGCCACCGCACAAGTAGATGATCCCCAGGTCTGGCGGGCTGTGATGGGAAACGTTGGAAATCAGCAGCCGCGTCAGCGCCGTGATCGCCACGTAGATCAAAAACCGCACCGGCATGTGGTTGGTCTTGAAGTAGATCCCGACCATCGCCCCCAATTCCAGATAGATGAACAGCAGCAGGATGTCATCGATCTTGATGTGTCCTGCTTCGATCATCTGCAAGAATTCCATCACCGCCGCCCACGCGGTCACCGCACCAATGGCGAACAGGGCCAGGTAATGGAAGGTCTCGACGAACAGGTTCCCCAGGGACTCGGCCAGTTGATGGACGTTCTGGCGCAGGGTCTCGGCCCAGTTGATTTTCACGATGTAGTTTCCTTAGGTCGACTCGACCGGATGATGCGGGTTGGACGTGACGGTTGTTCTGCATGCAGAAAAAAGGCCAGCGACTGAAGGTGAGATGGCGATAGGCTGGTATCCGGCACTTTTGGGAGCTTCATTCGCCGTATCGCGAGCAAGCTCCCACACCAGCTTTGCTCCCACAAGCTTTGCCCTCACATGCCGAAACCGGTCTACATTAAAAAGCCACTATCCAAAGCAACAGGATTCGCTTATTCTTTTGCCTGTATATAAATACAGTAGTCACAAAGACAACCAATGTGAAGGCATGTGAGGTGGTGAATGGCCGTCGAAGTGGTATACCGCAGCAGCCGAGATCTGGAGCGCTTGTTCATGGATAAAGCCGAAGCTGACCGTCATGACAAAATGCTGGAACTCGCCGAATTGCTGGCAGAAGTGTTGCAAAAAGCCGTTCCATCGCTGAGCGAGCAACAGGTCGAGGAAGCCGGGATCTACATGGCGAAGAATCGTGATGTGTTCGCCAAGGCGTTCAAGAGCCAGCCGGACGCCTTGTCCGAACTGCTCAATCCGTCGAACGAATAACTAAAAAGATCGCAGCCTTCGGCAGCTCACACAGGGAATACACCGTGCGGGAGCTGCCGAAGGCTGCGATCTTTTAGTAATAACGGCGCGGATCCGAATCGATCAGGCTCGCCAGCTTGGTCAGGGCGAAACGCAGTTCGTCCTGGCTGGTGGGGGACATCAACACCAGCCGTACACAGCGAGTGGTGCCTGAGCGCTCAGCCTGGAACTGGGTGCCGCTGAGCACCAATACGCCGTTGGCCCGGGCGAGCATGGTGAACTCATCGCTGGTCCATGGCTCCGGCAGCGTCAACCAGACGTGATAGGAATATGGCTGGGTCTTGAGCTCGAAATTGGCAAAGATTTCCCGGGCGATCGCTTGTCGCCCCGCCGCCTCGTTGCGCTGGATGCGAATCAGTTTCTTGTCCAGGCCTTCGGTAATCACATTGCTGGCCAACTGCGCGGTCAATGGCGACGGCATCCAGACGCTGCTGCGCACCATCGAGGTCAGGCGCGACAGCAGTTTTGGCGGGCTGTAGATATAACCGACGCGAAGCGCCGGCATGACCGATTTCGACAGGCTGGTCAGGTACACCGAACGGTCCGGCGCAAAGGCCGACAGCGGCTTGATCGACGGATCGGTGGCCAGGAAGCCATAGATATCATCGTCCAGGATGATGAAGTCGAATTCCTCGGCAAGCGCGGCGATCTGGGCCCGGCGCTTCTGCGACATGATCGCCGCCGTCGGATTCTGGCAAGTCGCCACGCAGACCAGCATCGCCGGCTTCTCTCGCAGGCACAGCTCGCGCAACGCTTCGGGAATGATGCCTTCGTCATCCATTGGCACGCCACGCAGGCGACGCTCAAGACCGTGGGCCAGGGAAATGATGCCCGGGTAGCAAAGCGCTTCGCAGAGCACCAGGTCACCGGCGTTGGTCAGGGCGCTCATCGCCACCATCAAGCCATGCTGGGCCCCTGCCGTAATCACCACTTGCTGCCATTGCGCGTCGGGCAATGAATGACGCAACCATTGCGCCCCCGCCTCGCGATGCGCCGGGTGACCGCCATCCGGCGCGTAATCCAGTGCGCGAGCGAAATCGGTGCTCTTGGCCATGCCCACCAGGGCGCCACGCAACCAGTACTCCAGGGTTTCGCTGTAGGGCTTGATGATCGAAAGATCGAGCAGTTCGGATTGCCCCAGGTTCAGTGGCGCGGCGGCACTGTTGCTGGCCGGCAGCTCCAGCTGCTTCTGGTTGAGCACGTAAGTGCCACGCCCCACCTCCCCCTGCACCAACCGACGCCGATGGGCCTCGCTATAGGCCCGACTGATGGTGCCCGGCGTGACATTCAAGGTGGTGGCCAACTCCCGCAAGGTCGGCAGGCGATCGCCCTCGTTCAGCACGCCGTTGTTGATATCGCGCGCCAACGCATCGGCAATCGACAAATACATCGGTTGGCTGAACTCGCTTAGCTGGGGAACCCACATGAATGATCACTGCCCATCGTAGAAATGATGAATATCCGAGCATATCACATGGAGGTTAGGCAACTAATAATTCGACACAATCGACACATTGAATCGATTGATACGATTATTGAATCGTTTTTCAATGCGACATGAAGAAAAATTTATTAGAAATAATATTATTTAAAATCAAATAGTTAATTCATAAAAATCGCAAAAATAGCCTGTCATGGCAGAAAAATATCTCGTAACAATCCCGCCCCCTATTGAATCAACTCAATTCATTCAAATACACTGATCTCGAATCGAAGCAATCGACTCAATCATTCACTGCGCGCTCCTGTCGCGCCAAGTCGAGACATCATGGACACATTCAGAAAGGATCTATCTCTGTCGGCGATCATCGCGGGCTTCATCGCCGTGATCATTTCCTACGCAGGCCCACTCATCATCGTGTTCCAGGCAGCCAAGGAAGCGCACCTGCCCAATGACGTGGTGTCTTCATGGATCTGGGCCATTTCCATTGGCAGCGGGATTACCGGCCTGTTCCTGAGCTGGCGCCTGCGTGTTCCGGTCATCACCGCGTGGTCGACACCGGGTGCAGCGTTACTGGTGTCGATGCTGCCCACCGTGACCCTGCCCCAGGCCATCGGTGCCTATGTGGTGGCGTCGATGATCATCGCGTTGGTCGGCCTGTCCGGTGCGTTCGACAAACTGATGAGCCGCCTGCCCAAGGCCATTGCCGCCGCCATGCTCGCCGGGATCCTGTTCCGCTTCGGCGCCGAGCTGTTCACGTCGATCAAACTGCAGCCGGCGCTGGTGTTGGCGATGATCGCGGCGTACCTGATCTTCAAGCGCTTTTCGCCACGCTACGCGATCCTGTCGGTGCTGATCGTCGGTTGCGCGGTGGCCGCCTCGTTCGGCGAACTCAACAGCACCTCGATCACCATCGCCGTGGCCCAACCGGTCTTCATCGCCCCTGAATGGAACTGGCATGCAATCATCAACATCGGCCTGCCACTGGCGCTGGTGACCTTGACCGGCCAGTACGTGCCAGGCATGGCGGTATTGCGCACCTCTGGCTACAACACGCCAGCACGCTCGATCATTTCGGTCACCGCGATTGGCTCGATCCTGATGGCCCCGTTCGGTTCCCACGGTTTGAACCTGGCGGCCATTACCGCAGCGATCTGCACCGGCCGCGAAGCCCACGAAGACCGCGACAAACGCTACATGGCCGGGATCGCCTGCGGGGTGTTCTACATTCTGATGGGGACCTTTGGCGCCACCCTGGCCTCGGTGTTCTCCGCACTGCCGAAAGAATTGATCGCTTCCCTCGCCGGTCTCGCCTTGTTCGGCGCGATCAGTGCCGGGCTGACCGGCGCCATGGCTGACGAGAAACAACGCGAAGCGGCACTGATCACCTTCCTGGTAACGGCTTCGGGCATGAGTTTCCTCGGCCTGGCCGCCGCGTTCTGGGGCTTGATCTTCGGCCTCGTGGCGCACTTCGTGCTGACCTACACCCGCGAACGCAAAGCCGCCGTTATTGCCGAGGGCAGCCGACCATGACCACTCGTTACGACTTCATTGTGGTGGGTGGCGGCATCGCCGGCGTGTCTGCCGCTTATGAGTTGGCAGCCCATGGCAGCGTCTGCCTGCTCGAACAGGAACAGCAACTGGCCTATCACACCACGGGGCGTTCAGCCGCGATCTCGATGGAAAGCTACGGCAACCAACAGATCCGTTCACTGACCTGCGCATCCCGGCGCTTTTTCGAGAACCCGCCCGAGGGCCTGGCCGAGCATCCGCTATGGTCGCCCCGGGGCGCGCTGATCGTGGCCCAGGCGGCACGGGTGGACAAACTCAAAGCGCGTTTCAGCGCCGTCCTGGGGCAAGTGCCCACGGCCGAGCTGCTCGACGACAAGCAAGTGCAGGAGCTGGTCCCCTACCTCGCCGAAGGCGCCTGGAGCGCCGGGATCTACGAGCCCAGCGCCTTCGATCTGGATGTGCATGGCATCCACGGCGCCTACCTCGGTGGGCTGCGGGCCCGTGGTGGCGTGATCAAGCGCGAGACCGAAGTGCTGCGTGGCGAACATCGCGACGGGCACTGGCGCTTGCACACCCAGGACGGCCAGCAATTGCAAGCAGCCATCGTGGTCAACGCCGCCGGTGCCTGGGCCGATGAATTCGCCGAACGCTGCGGCGTGCCCAAGGTCGGTGTCCGACCATTGCGGCGCACCGTACTGGCGGTCGATCCACAGTGCGACGTGCACCACACGCCCTACCTGGGCACGGTCGACGAGGACATTTTCATCAAGCCTGAAGCCGGGCGGCTGATCGTCTCCCCCTGCGATGAAAGCCCTTCGTTGCCCTGCGACGCACTGCCGGAAGAGCTTGACCTAGCCATCACCATGGATCGCCTGCAAAACACCACGCGCCTGCGTCCGCGCTCGATCATCAACAAATGGGCGGGCCTGCGAACCTTCGTCGCCGACCGCTCGCCGGTGCTCGGCCAGGACCCACAGCAAGAGAGTTTTATCTGGCTCGCCGCCCTCGGTGGCTACGGCATCCAGGCTGCGCCCGCCATTGCACGCCTGTGCAGCCATGCGGCGCTGGGCATCGCCATGCCGGACGACCTGGCGGCGCTGCAGCTCAACTATCAGCATTTTTCCCCGGCCCGTTGCCGCGATGAGGAATTTTCCAGCCAGGCCGTCAAGCAGGTTGCCGATTTGCACTAACCCCCATCCCACTTAACAAGGAACGTCACTATGCAAACCACCGCTCAAATCCAGCCCGCCGCCAAACCTTTCCTGGGCGAAGAGAACGTCATTTTCACCGACAAGGCGCCATTGCCGCTGGGTACCTATTCCCAGGGCATCAAGGTCAGCCACGGGCAGACCATCTACCTGTCGGCACAGACCCCGGTCTCGGCGCTGAACAACGAAGTGCTGGCCAAGGATTTCGAAGGCCAACTGCGCCAGACCCTCGACAACCTGGTGCAAATGGCCGAAGCGGCAGGTGGCACCCTGGCGAACGTGGTCAAGGTCACGGCGTTCATCACTGACTTGAGTGAGTTCCCGACCCTCAACCGCGTCATGGAAGAGTACTTCACCAAGCCCTACCCGGCCCGCACCACCGCGGGCGCCAGTGCACTGGCACGCAACACCCTGGTTGCCATCGACGCCATCATGGTGATCTGAAACACCTTCTGTCAGCGGAGTGCCCGTCGGTCTGGTGAGCTGGACCGACGTTGGCAAGGAAAGCACCAGCACAGCGTACTTTCGGAGGGTGACATGAAAAATTCGTACAGAGAGTATGTATTGCAGTGCCTGGTTTGCGATCGAAGCTACCAGCCCCATGAGGTCAGCTATTACTGCCCTCATTGCAAAGTCGATGGTGCCCTGGACGCGCTTTACGATTACCCGGCACTCAAGCGCGAATGGTCCCGGGACAGCCTGGCCCATGACCACGCTCGTGGCATGTGGCGCTATGACCGCTTGATGCCGTTGAGCTCGACGCAGTTCATTCCACCGTTACTGGTGGGCAACACGCCGCTGTACTCGCGCCCGGAATTGCTCGGCAAGGGCGCCCGGATCAAAGTCTTCGTAAAAGACGAATCGCGGCAACCGACCGGGTCGTTGAAGGATCGCGCCAGCGCCCTGGCGGTAGCCCACGCCCTGCAATCCGGTGCACGCACCGTGGCAGTGGCCAGCACCGGCAATGCTGCTTCGGCATTGGCCGGGATGAGCGCCAGCCTGGGCTTGCACAACGTCATTTACCTGCCCAAGAGCGCGCCCCGCGAAAAGCTCGCGCAGATGCAGGGCTACGGCGCCGAGATCGTGCTGGTCGACGGGCAATATGACGAAGCCTTCGAACAATGTCTCAACGCCTGCCAAGAGCACGGCTGGTACAACCGCACCACCGGAATCAACTCGTACATGAGCGAAGGCAAGAAGACCGTCGCCTTCGAGATGTGCGAACAACTCAACTGGCAAGTGCCGGACCTGGTGTTCGTGCCCGTCGGCAACGGCTGCATCCTGGGCTCGGTCTACAAAGGCTTTTTCGACTTGCTGCAATTGGGCTGGATCGAACGCATCCCTCGCCTGATCGGCGTGCAGGCCGAGCACAGCAACTTCATGTACCGCGCCTGGCGCAACGACCGCTCGATGCAGAAAACCGAGCGCCGCCCCCCCACCAGCCTGGCCAGCAGCATCAATGTGGCGCTGCCGCGTGATCGCCTCAAGGCCATGCGTGCGGTCACCGCCAGCGGCGGTGAGTTCATCTGTGTCAGCGATCCGAGCATTGTCACCGCCGCCTCGAGATTGGCCGCCAGCACCGGCGTGTTTCCAGAAGCCGGCGCCGCCAGTGCCTTCGCCGGTCTGCTCAAGTACGCCGAAACACACCCCGACACACCGCAAACCGCCGTGATCCTGATCACCGGCAGCGGTTTGAAAGACACCTCCATTTTTCTATCCGACTCGACCAAAAGCCAGCCACGGGTGTTGCCGCATCACGTGACTGCGCCGCTGGCCGAGGCGCTTATCTAGGGAATCGCACCATGAGCCTGCAAAATTTCGACCCCACCCTTGCCCGCCTGATCGACCGCGAGCGCAACCGCCAGGAAACCCACCTGGAGCTGATCGCTTCGGAAAACTATGTCAGCGAGGAAGTGCTCCAGGCCCAGGGTTCCGTGCTCACCAACAAATACGCCGAAGGCTATCCGGGCAAGCGTTACTACGGCGGCTGCAAGGTCGTCGATGAAATCGAGAACCTGGCCATCGAACGCGCTCGCAAGCTGTTCAACTGCGAATACGTCAACGTGCAGCCGCACTCCGGCTCCCAAGCCAACCAGGCGGTTTTCCTGGCGGTACTTGAACCCGGCGATACCATCCTGGGCATGTCCCTGGCCCATGGCGGCCACCTGACCCACGGCGCCTCGGTGAATTTTTCCGGCAAGATCTACCGGGCATTTTCCTATGGCCTGGACACGGAAACCGAAACCCTCGACTACGAAGAAATGGAAGCCCTGGCCAGGGAACACCGGCCGAAGATGATCATCGCCGGGGCCTCGGCCTATTCCCGGACCATCGACTTCCAGCGCTTTCGCAAGATCTGCGATGAAATCGGTGCCTACCTGATGGTGGACATGGCGCACTACGCCGGCTTGATCGCCGCGGGCGTCTATCCGTCGCCGGTTGGCATCGCCGACTTCATCACCTCCACCACCCACAAGACCTTGCGCGGCCCGCGCGGCGGCCTGATTCTGGCCAAGGCGCAATATGGAGCCCTGCTCGACAAGACGATTTTCCCGGTGTACCAGGGCGGCCCGCTGATGCACGTCATCGCCGCCAAGGCCGTGGCGTTCAACGAAGCCTTGGGCGACGGGTTCAAGCATTACCAGCAGCGGGTGATCGACAACGCCCGCGTCATGGCCGACGTCCTGACCCGACGCGGCTTGCGTGTGGTGTCCGGCGGTACCGATTGCCACATGTTCCTGCTCGATCTGCGCTCGATGAACATCACCGGCAAAGACGCCGAAGCGTTGCTGGAAAGCGCCCATATCACCTTGAATAAAAACGCGATCCCCAACGATCCGCAGAAACCGGCCATCACCAGCGGCATTCGCATCGGCACGCCGGCGCTGACCACCCGTGGCTTTGGTGAAGCGGAATGTGCCGAAGTCGCGAACTTGATCGCCGACCTGCTGGAACAGCCGGACAACGCAGCACGCCTGGACAACACCCGGCGTCGAGTGATGCATTTGTGCGAATGCTTTCCGGTGTATCTGTTGAGGTAAGCCAACACCCGTCGCTTAAGCGCAATGCAATAGAGGCGAGCACAAACCGTGGCGAGGGAGCTTGCTCCCGCTGGGCTGCGAAGCGGCCCCATTGGATCACCGCGACCGTTCAGGCAGACCGCGCCAGCCGGTTTTACGACGGCTGCGCCGCCGAGCGGGAGCAAGCTCCCTCGCCACAGGGTTGGTGTTTTGTTGGCGGGAATAGTCAGTCTGGGAGCACCAGAAAAAACCTGTGGGAGCGAGCTTGCTCGCTCCCACAATTGGCTTTTCAGCGGTACAACAAACGCTCCGCCAGCTCATCGGCCACCCGGGCCGGTGAGCGCTTCTCCGCCTGGGCATGGGCAAAGACTTCCGTGAGCCGGGCACCGATCTTCGACAAGTGCGCGGTGATCGTCGACAGCTCTTCGCCGCGATGTTTCAGGGCGACGTAGATCAGGCCACCGGAGTTGATCACATAGTCCGGCGCATAGAGGATTCCACGTCTTTCCAACTGGTCGGCCACTTGCAGGTTGCTCAACTGATTATGGGCCGAGCCGGCAACGGCCGAGCAGCGCAGTTGTGCCACGCTTTGGCTGTTGAGCACCCCACCCAGCCCGCAAGGAGCAAGGATGTCGCAGGGCGTGCTGAGCAGCGCGTCGTTGGCGATCGGATGGGCGCCGAGTTGCTCCATCGCCAATTGCACCTTGCCTGGGTCAATGTCACTGACCAGCAGCTCGGCACCTGCGGCGTGCAGTTGTTCGGCCAGGGCATAACCGACGTTGCCCAGGCCCTGGATCGCCACCCGCAGGCTTTCGAGGTTATCGCTGCCCAGGCGGGCCATGGCGGTGGCACGAATACCGGCAAAAACCCCCATTGCCGCGTGGGGCGCGGGGTCTCCCGAGGCGGTGGTGCTGGTGACATGGCGAGTCTGCTGGGCGATGCAATCCATGTCGGCCACCGACGTGCCGCTGTCGATGGCCGTGATATAGCGACCGTCCAACTGCTCGATACAACGACCAAAGGCTTCGAACAACGCTGCCCGACTCTCGACATGGGCGGGGCGCATGATCACCGCCACCCCGCCGCCCACGGGCAAGCCGGCCAGCGCCGCCTTGTAACTCATGCCTTGGGCCAGGCGTACGGCATCGGCCACGGCACTTTCGTCGTCGGGGTAGGCAAGATAACGACACCCCCCCAGGGCGGGCCCCGGACGACTGCAATGAATGGCAATCACCGCCTTCAACCCGGTTGCCGGGTCTACGCTTAGGTGCAGCGATTCAAGGCGGGAGCTTTGCATGAGAGCAAACATCGAAAGGCTCCCGAATCACTTTTGTTTGTTTCGCCAGTATAGGCGCGCAGTCGAAATTTGCTGGAGCACGCAGGAATAAGTCGCCACCGTGCTCAGTCTTTTTCGGTATAACCTGTCATAGCCTCTGTCCGAGACTGGACGAAAATCCACGGCAGGGCTAAAACGGGAGCGTAGCCCGGAGAGTTCGATGAAACCGCGCCAAGCCTTTTTTGATTGTCTGCACCGCTCCCCACCGGCGCTGTTCGAAGCGGCGCTGTGGATCGCCGCCGAACATGATCGCGAGGTCGACGTACCGGCCTTGCTGAAGGATTTCAAGGAGCTGCAACAGCGGGTCAGCCATGGCCTGCCGATGCTGCCTGTCAGCGAACTGGGCCAGCCCTTGCTGCGACGGCTCAATGACTTGGGCTTCGCCCAGGACGACTTCACGCCTCTGCGACCACGAGCGGCGTTGCTGGACAAAGTCCTGGCACGCAAACGCGGGCAGCCCCTGGCTCTCGGGCTGATTGCCCTGGAACTGGCCCGAGGCCTGGAAATTCCGATGGTCGGTGTCAATTTCCCCGGGCATTTCCTGTTGAAGGTACCCGGCGCCGATCACCTGCTCGATCCGTGCGGCGGCCGTCGGTTGTACCCCAATGACTGTCGGGAACTGCTACAGCGCCAATACGGCGCGAACATGCAGCTCAAGGCTGAACACCTGGTCAATGCCGAGCCGATGCAGATGCTGCAGCGCCTGTCGCGCAACCTGCGTCAACTGCATCTGGCGAACGACGATTACATCGCCGCCTTGATCGACGCCGAACGGGTACTGGAACTGGGCAACGCCAGCGCCGCCGACTACCTGGCCCGCGCCAGCCTGTACCAGCGACTCGATTGCCCCAACGCCGAGCGCTTCGACCTGGAACATGCCCTGATGCTCAGCGACGATCCGATCCAGCGAATCCGACTGACGGAGCGGCTGGGGCATTTGCCGCCGAATTCGGTTGTGCACTGAGCCGGGGACTTTGTTCAGGAGCGATGACGGCCCTGTGGCGAGGGAGCTTGCTCCCGCTCGGTTGCGCAGCAACCGCCGAAAAGCTTGGGGACGCTTCGCGTCCCAGCGGGAGCAAGCTCCCTCGCCACAGGGGATCACCTGGTTTTCAGAACCGTGTGAAGCCCTCAGGGGGTATCCGGCTGATTCGCCGGGTGCGCCTGTTGGAACGCTGGATGCCCAGCCGCCAATGCCGCGACCCGACGAATCCGTGGATACGCCTGCAAAGACACATTGAACCGCTCAGCCGCGTACAACTGCGGGATCAGGTACACATCCGCCAGCCCCGGCTCTGCACCGAAGCAATAGCCGTCGTCACCCATCAACTGCTCCACGGCCGCCAATCCCTGGCTGATCCAGTACCCGATCCACTCCGTCACCTGCGTTTCATCGTGGCCCCACTGCCGCAATTTGTTGAGCACGCTGACGTTGTGCAGGGGGTGAATATCGCAACCGATCAGCGCGGCGACGCCACGCTCATGGGCGCGCACCGTCAGGTCGGCGCTGAGCAGCGGCACCTGTGGATAACGCTCCTCCAGGTATTCGATGATGGCGGGCGATTGCACCAGCAGCGCGCCCTCATCGGTACGCAACGCCGGTACCCGGCCCTGGGGGTTGATCGCCAGATAGGCCGGCTGGCGATGCTCGCCCCCAGGCGCAGCGATCAAGTTGACGGGCAAGGCCTGGTAATCCAGCCCCTTGAGCGCCAACGCAATGCGCACCCGATAGGACGAGGTGGAGCGGTAGTAGGTGTAGAGTTCCATGCCCTGCCCCTCAACGCGCCGGCAGGATCTTGCCGCGGCACTCGCCGAAGCCGATGGAGGCGAAACCCTCGCGGCGGCAACGGGCCCGCAAGATGATTTCGTCACCGTCCTCGAGGAATCGGCGCACTTCGCCAGACGCCAGTTCGATCGGTTTTTTACCGCCTTCGGTGATTTCCAGCAGGCTGCCGAATTGATGGTTTTCAGGGCCCGACAAGGTGCCCGAACCAAACAGGTCGCCGGCCTGCAACTGGCAACCGTTGACGCTGTGATGCGCGACCATTTGCGCCACGGTCCAGTACATGTACTGGGTGTTGCTCAGGGTCAGGCGCTGGGCCGGCAGGTTTTGCTCGCCCATGGCCTCGGTCAGCAACAGGACTTCCAATTCGATGTCGAAGGCACCACCGGCCTGGTCACGCTTGTCCAGCAGATACGGCAGCGGCTGCGGATCGCCTTGCGGGCGTGCCGGTTGCGGACGACGGAACGGTTCCAGGGCTTCAGCCGTTACCACCCATGGCGAAATACTGGTCAGGAAACTCTTCGACAGAAACGGCCCCAGGGGCTGGTATTCCCAGGCCTGGATGTCCCGGGCCGACCAATCGTTGAGCAGGCAGAACCCGCCAATGTGCCCGGCGGCATCGCCGATGGGGATCGGTTCGCCCAGGGCATTGCCCTTGCCGATCCAGATGCCCAGCTCCAGCTCATAGTCCAGCCGTGCACACGGGCCGAACGTCGGCTCGGTCTGGCCGGCCGGCAGGGTCTGGCCCTTGGGGCGGCGCACGTCGGTGCCGGACGGGCGAATGGTCGAGGCGCGACCGTGGTAACCGATGGGGACGTATTTGTAGTTGGGCAGCAACGGATTGTCGGGGCGGAACAGCTTGCCGACATTCTGCGCGTGCTCGATACCGACGTAGAAGTCGGTGTAGTCGTTGATCCTGGCCGGCAGGTGCATCTGGCAGTCGGCAGCGAGGAGCAGCAGTTTCGCGCCCAGGGCTTCGACCTTGCCCCGCAGGGGGCTGTCCTCGCGCAGCAGTTCCAGCAGTCGCTCACGCAGGGCAACCCGGGCGCCTCGGCCAAGGTCGAAAAACCCATTCAACTGGCCGTCGGCCATGGCTTCGACAGCTTGGCGTGCCGCGCCGTCAAACAAGCCCGCGTGCAGCGCCGCCTGCAAATCGAAAATCCGCTCGCCAATCGCCACGCCGCTGCGCAGGGCACCGCCATCGACACTGAAGATACCCAATGGCAGGTTCTGCAACGGGAAGTCCGCATGGCCGTTGGCACAGGCGACCCAGCTACGGGCAGGGGAAAGTTGAGTCATGGGTTATCTCCGGGTCGGGTCGAACGTGACAGGCAGCGAGGCCCAACATGCATCGTAGTCGGTTTGCAGTTGCGGGCAGTCCAGGGCGAAACGGCTTGGACGCAGCACCTGGCTGGTCTCGAACATGAACGCCATGGTGTTGTCGATTTTCACCGGCTGCAGTTCAGCATTGATCGCCTTGGTACAGGTCTCGCCGTCCGGGCCATGGGCACTCATGCAGCTGTGCAAGGACGCGCCGCCCGGCAGGAAACCTTCGGCCTTGGCATCGTAGGCACCCTGGATCAGGCCCATGAATTCGTTCATCAGGTTGCGGTGGAACCACGGTGGACGGAAGGTGTTCTCTGCCACCATCCAGCGTGGCGGGAAAATCACGAAATCGAGGTTGGCCAGGCCGTGGACGCTGGTGGGCGAGGTCAACACGGTGAAAATCGACGGGTCTGGGTGATCGAAACTGACCGTGCCGATGGTGTTGAAGCGGCGCAGATCATATTTATACGGCACGTTGTTGCCGTGCCAGGCCACCACGTCGAGGGGCGAATGATCCAGCTCGCAACCCCATAACTCACCGAGGAATTTCTGCACCAGTGAGGTGGGTTGCGCGAGGTTCTCGTAATGGGCGACCGGTGTCAGGAAGTCCCGTGGGTTCGCCAGGCCATTGCTGCCGATGGGCCCGAGATCCGGCAGGCGCAGCGGCGCTCCGTGGTTTTCGGCGAGGTAACCACGGGCCTGCGGGTCGAGCAGTTCAATGCGAAATTTCAGGCCCCGGGGCAGCACGACGATTTCCAGCGGTGCCAGTTCCAGCACGCCCAACTCGGTGGCGATCCGCAGCCGTCCCAGTTGCGGCACGATCAACCATTCACCGTCGGCATTGAAAAATACCCGCTCCATGGAACGGTTGGCGCGGTACTGATAAAGGCTGATGCCGGCCGGTTTGTCCGCACCGGCATTAGCCGCCATGCACACCAGCCCGTCGATGAAATCGGTAGGCTCGGCGGGGATCTCCAGCGGGTTCCAACGCAGGCGATTGGGCGTGACCTCGCCCAATGGGCCACCCGCCAGTTGCCGTTCGAGCTTGGTGAAGGCCGGGTGATTGGCAGACGGTCGGATGCGATACATCCAGGTACGCCGCGCTTCGCTGCGAGCCATGGTGAACGCCGTACCGGAGAACAACTCGGCATAGAGACCGTATGGGACTTTCTGCGGCGAGTTCTGGCCGACGGGCAAGGCGCCGGGCAAGGCTTCGCTGGCAAATTCATTGCCGAAGCCTGATTGGTAAGCCAGGTCCGACGCTGGGGAAACGAGGTTCATGGAGCCTCCAGGAATGCGGCCCGTCACTCAACGGAGTGGTTGAGGCGTACCGGGTTGTTTTTATCGTAATTCAATTACGCATAACGTAATTTGCTCGACAGCGACCGTCAAGCTATAAAGACGCCCATTCGCCTCAGGACCCAGCGCCTCCATGGAAACCCCGCTCAGCAACGGTAAACAGAAAGTCCGCTCGGCCGAAGTCGGCACCGACATCCTCAAGGCCCTGGCCGAACTGTCGCCCTCCACGTCGCTGTCGCGGCTGGCCGAACACGTGCAAATGCCGGCGAGCAAGGTTCATCGGTATCTGCAAGCCTTGATCGCCAGCGGGTTTGCCGAGCAGAACGCCGCCACCAACCACTACGGCCTGGGCCGCGAGGCCCTGCGCGTAGGCCTGGCAGCGCTCAACGGCATGGACGTGCTGCAAGTGGCCGCCCTGCCCCTGGCCGAATTGCGCGACGACTTGAACGAAACCTGCTTCCTGGCGGTGTGGGGCAACCATGGCGCGACCGTGGTGCGCATCGAACCCGCCGTGCGGGCCGTAACCGTGGTAACGCAACTGGGCTCGGTATTGCCACTGCTCAGTTCGTCCACGGGGCTGGTATTCAGCGCTTATCTGCCGGAGCGCGAGACCATCGGCTTGCGCGAACAGGAAGTACAAGGCACCGAGCACCACGCCCTCGCCGACGACCGCGCTTATGCCGTGTTGTGCGAGCAGATTCGCAGTCGCGGCCTGCACCATGTGCATGGTTTGCTGATGCCGGGGGTGGATGCCTTATCCGCCCCGGTATTCAATGCCGTCGGCCAAGTGACGGCGGTCATGACCATCGTTGGCCCGACCTCGCTGTTCCATGCCGACGAGCACGGCCCGGCGGCGCAACGCCTACTGGCAGCGACCCAGGCCGTGAGTTGGCGAATGGGCTATGAAGCGAGTTCGGAATCAGCCCAGTAAATCCGGGACAATCTTGATCATTAGATCATTGAGGTGAGCGGGGGCAAGTCGCGGATGGAGATGACGGTCATCCCCACTGAAGGGCACCATGTAAATAGCTTGGTGATCGCCTTTGGAGTGGTAGGGAATCTCATTATTGTCGAAATGGCCCAGTAGATAGTCGACCAGCGGTTCAGAAGAAGACACCACGCGCTCACCAGCGCCATGGGTAACAAAACCGGTGACGTAGACTTTATCCAGATCGACCCCGGGCAAGTGCAGTTTCAAGGCACCATGAACATCCTCAACCGACAACGGCTTGATGGAACGCCAGGATAAATCCATTGCAGGTTTTTCAGTCAGTTGGGTGACGATATCCGAAACGATTTTTTCGAACGCGATCAAATCCAGCGCCCTGACACGGTCTTCAACGGCAAAAGAATAACGCTTGTTGAACACGTTACTGACGCCTTGTTTGTAGTTGGGCACCCGCTGCTTTTCAACCCAGGCCAATGCTTCATCGAACAGGGTTTCGGACGAGCCAACTTCGGGATTCGGAAAGTCTGCCAATGTATTCAGATAACTGCTGAACGGATTGACACCCAGCGCTTCCAAATAGCGCCCCAACAACACCTGCACGGCAAAATCCACACGGGTATTCTTCAGTGCGAGCAGTTTTTCAGAGTAAGAAGAAAACAACTTGGTATTCATAAGACATCCTTGTCATGTCATAGACCGAACCTCCTGTTCGATCCGCAGGCTTAGTTATACATCAGACAAACCCCATACTGTAAAAAGACAAATGTAAGCGTGCGTAAAGACCTTCGGGAGTTGTTTTCAATCTAACCCATCACCCCCATGACTTTAGCCTTCGCAACTGCTTGAGTACGCCGCTGCACCCCCAACTTGCTATGTATGCGACGCGCATGGGTTTTTACCGTGTGCAACGATATGAACAGTTGCTCGGCAATTTGTTGATTGGAATGACCTTGTGCAATCAATTGCAGAACTTCAAGCTCTCGGTGACTGAGTAACGTATCTTCGGCGCCAGCCGTTGATGGTTCGATGGGCGCTGCCGATTGCGTCCAGTGGCCCAGCTCGGGCTGGCGCAAACGCAGCTCGCACAAGGCTTGCTGGGCCCGCCAGCACGTGACTCGCTTGAGCCCTTCTTGCAGGAGTGTCCGGGCCTGGGAGCGATCGCCGGACAACCAGACAACCTCCGTCAACACCAGATGCAGTTCGGTCTCCAGGCTGTGCATTTCACTCTGCTGTGCCTGGGTGATCATGGCTTGCAGGCACGCCTGCGGCTCCTGTGCCCGTTGCAGGTAGACCTCGGCCAGCACCAGCAGGTATTCAAGTCGCGCAATCAATTCCAGCGTCGCGGGAGGCGCGTGCTTGGCCTGCGGCCCACGAAAGTGGCGCAAGACGCGGGTCAAGGCTTCATGGGCCAATTCCGCCCGCCCCTGTTGCAACCAGAACTGACAGCTGGTTTGCAATAACACGCCACGGTAAACGGTGTCGGGGATGTGCCGCTGCTGCATGATCCGCTCGGCATCGCGCAGTTGCATGAAGGCCTCGCCATAATCGCCCTGGTTGGCAGCCAGGCTGGCCTTGCCGAGAAATCCGTAGAGCACCTGTTTGTCCAGGCTGTGCAGGCCTGTTTCCAGACCCGCTTGAAACTGCTCGGCGGCGCGCTCTTCAAACCCCATGCGCAACGCCAGGCGCCCGCGCCGCAGGGCAATACGTCCCAACAACGGGGAAAAGTCCTGGCCTGGTTTATCCAGCAGCGCCTGGACAGCGGCCAGCAGATGATCGGCCCGATGAGGCGCGCCACGTTGTTCCAGGACTTGGGCGTGATCCAGTTCCAGCAATCCTTCGAACACCAGCGAACCCTGTGCGCGCGCCAGGCACAGCGCCTGGCGGTTGATCCGATGCGCGGAAGCCAGTTCGCCTTCAAGCAGCGCCTGCTGCGTCAGCCCACCCAGGCACAGCAACCGTTGGGCCCAGGCCTCGGGGTCCAGGCTGGCCTGGGCCTGGAGAAAGTGCTCGCGCGCCTGTTCGCCATCGCCCGAGAGGTGCAGCAACCAGCCTTGCAAGACCTGCCACCTGGCCAGCAGCTGTCGCTGCCGGCAGGCCGAAGGCTGCGGCATGAACCTGGCCAACTGCTCAATGCATGTCGACGCCTGGTTGAAGCGTCCGGCGAACAACAGCGCAGCGGTGACCAACCCCACCGATTGTGGCGTACAGAGGGTCAGCGCTTCACCTTGTTGATCGTGCAGGCCCAGCAACAGCACCACGTTGCGACGCTGCAAGACGTGCTCGAAGCTCAGATGCTGCAAGAAACTCACGGCAGTCTCGAACTCCTCGGCCAACATGGCTTGCTCGAACGCCATTTGCCAGTCCTGCTCGGCAGCAAACCACTGGCAGGCCCGTCGATGCCAGGAACGCCCCTGCGGCCAGGGCTCTTCACGTACCAGCCGGGCCAGCGCCGGAAAAATCTGCAACCAGTCCGACGTCTGCTCCCATGGTTCGATGAAACATCCCAGGTCCAGTAACAAGGGCAGGCATTGCACGCCCACGGTGTCGCCGAACAGATGCTCGCATAGCCGGGCATTGAAGCGCGGTAGATGCGCCAGCACATGCCAGGCCTGCGCCAGGTCTGGAGTCAGCGCGCTGAACAGTTCGTACTCCAGATAGTCGACCAAGGTCCCCGGCCGTCCGGGCGTTGCATGTTTGCGCGCCCAATCGCAACGTTCCAGCAGCGTGATGCGCACCCCGGCACACCAGCCGCCACTACGTTGAATCACCTCGCGGGCAGTGCGGGCAGCCTGGGGGCCGGGCAGATGACGCAGCAATGGCAGGACATCGTCCGGGGTAAAGAACAACGCCTGCGCATCGAACTCGTGCAGTTCGTCATCGAGCAACAGCCGCGGCCAGTTGCATTGGGGACGGCGGCGGCTATTGAGCCACAGGTGCAACGCTGGACTGCTGGTGTTCAACAGACGGTCGAGCAACTGGTCCAGTTCGGGATTCGGCACCCGGCAGTAGTCATCCAGGAACAACCACGTGGGTGTCTGCAAACGCGCCAGGTGGGCCAGCAGTCCCGCTTCATCAAGCATCGGCAACCCGAGGGCCTGGGCCAGGCGCTCGCACATTTGCACCGCGCTCAACGCCGCGCCCCCCAATGGCAACCAATGCAACCGACACCCGGCGGGAGCCTGCAGGAAACACTCGGCGAACAATGCACTCTTGCCACTGCCCGCTGGCGCGCAAAGCAGTTTTACCCGCGCTTCGGACGTCAGCAAAGACTCACTCAGGGACCGCCGCGGCACGTGCGTCGAGGACAGGCGAGGCAACAATCCTGGACGGTCCGGACACGGGGTCATGGCGGTCATGTGGGTGATCCTGTTTATTGTTATTTCACCACCCTAGTCCTGTGTCGCCGAGCTTTGGAGAAGTATTCAGCGCGCTGATTGGCGCTCATAAAGAAACGACCGGCAGGAGCGCTGCCGGTCGTCATGTCGGGTTCAAATCAGACTCGGTCCCGTGGCGAGGGAGCTTGCTCCCGCTGGGTTGCGCAGCAGCCCCAAAACGGTCCACTCAATGCACCTGATACATCGAGCCGTCTGGTTTCAGGGCCGCTGCGCGCCCCAGCGGGAGCAAGCTCCCTCGCCACAGATGCGGTGTCCGTCCGAAGGGTTAGCGAACCCCGGTCGAACGCAGCGCTGCCGGTGTGTAGTCGGCGGCCCGGGCTTCGAAGCCGTACTCATAGCTGTGTTTCTCTTCGTTCTTCATGCCCAGCGCGATGTAGCGGCCGGCAATGATGTCGTAGAGCGCCTCCAGGGTGTAGCCCGGGTTCTGATGGTCGTAGTAGAACTGGGCATGACCTTCGGCCACCCGCCACAACTGGCCGCGACCGTCGTAGTGATCCACCAGCGCCGCCTGCCAGCTGTCCTCGTCGATGTACATGTGGCGCTTGGCATAGATGTGCCGCTCGCTGGGCTTGACCGTGCCGACCACTTCCCAGACCCGGTGCAATTCATAGCGAGTCAGGTCCTGATTGATATGACCGGCCTTGATTACATCGTCGTACTTGAGGCTTGGCGAGTCGAGCTTGTAGCTGTTGTACGGGATGTACATTTCCTTTTTGCCGACCAGCTTCCAGTCGTAGCGATCCGGCGCACCGGAAAACAGGTCGAAGTTGTCGGAGGTGCGCAACCCGTCGGCGGCGGTGCCCGGGCCGTCGTAAGCCACTTGCGGGGCACGACGCACCCGGCGCTGGCCGGCGTTGTAGATCCAGGCCAGGCGTGGCTCCTTCACTTGGTCGAGGGTTTCATGCACCAGCAGTACGTTACCGGCCAGACGTGCCGGGGCAGTGACCTCCTGCTTGAAATAGGTCAGCACGTTGCTGGCCTTTTCCGGGTCGGCGTCCTTGATCAGGAACGGCACGGCGATTTCTTCTTCGAAGCGGATCGGCGTGAAGCTGCCATTGGTCTGCGGCGTCACCTGGGTGATGACCCGGCGCAGGTTGCCGCCGTGATAACGGGTGACGTGGTTCCACAGCACTTCCACGCCGCTCTTGGGAATCGGGAAGGCGTAGTAGCGGTTGCCGGTGAAATTGGCCAGGCCATTGCCGTCGTTGATGGCGTTCACGTTGAGGGCGCTGCGCTTGGCCGACTCGTAGATTTCCGGCGGCAGGCCCACGCTGCGGTGGGTCGGATAGACCGGGATCTTGTAGGTTTCCGGGTAGCGCTTGAACATCGCGACCTGGCCTTCGGACAGCTTGTCCTTGTACTTGTCCACGGTCGCGGCGGTGATGGTGAACAGCGGTTTTTCATTGGCGAACGGGTCGGCCAGAAAGCCCTTGCTGTCCACGGCACCGGCGTTTTTCGGGATGCCGCCGGTCCAGGCCGGAATCGAGCCATCGGCATTGCCGGCTTTTTCCGCGCCCAACGGCGTAAGGCTGGTACCCAGTTTATTCGCTTCATCCGGCGAGACCGCCGCCATCACGTTCGCGGCCAGCAGGCTCAGGGCCAGGGCACCGCATTGCAGGATCATCTTGCGCATTGGGTTTTCCTTGTCAGCCAGATCAGAAGTTCACGCCGAAGCTCAACGCGAGGAAGTCGCGGTCTTCGAGAACGTTGTAATCGCCGCCAAAAAAGTCGGTGTAGCTCAGGCTGGCGGTGTAGGTGTTGCGGTAGTCGGCATCGACACCAACGCTGATGGCCTTGGCGCCTTCGTTGAACAGACCGTTGGGGCCATAGCCGGCCACGTCGTGGGACCAGGACATGTTGGGCTTGAAGTTCACCCCGCCGATCACGTTGGAGTAATCGAGGATGGCCCGGGCGCGATAGCCCCATGATGTCGAGGTGACGAAACCATCGGTGTCGCCCTGGAAGCCGTATTGGCCGTAGACCGAGTCACGGCCATAACGCAGCTTGTCCTTGGACTCCAGGCCACCGACATGCACGACCGCCGCTTCGCCAACCAGCGTCAGGCGATCAGCCCCCAGCACCTGATCGAAGAAGTGCGTCAGGGTGCTCTGGACCTGGGTCACTTCCTTGCGCCGGTAGCCGGTGTTATCCGCCCCGGCCGAGGTCGCGATGGGCGAGGCCGCGCCACCGACAATCGGGTTGAGCAGCGCCAGGGTCAGGTCGTTGGTATTGACCTGCACCGGCGCGTTGGGACGGTAGCTGACTTCCCCGGTCCAGGCGGTGCCGGTGGGTAACGTCGTGGAGAAACTGGCACCGTACAGGCGGATGTCTTCCGGGTATTCAAGGTAATACTGACCGCGTCCCAGCATGACGCTTTGCGCCAGGCCGCTGCCGCTGCCTGGGGCCAGAATGTTGGCAATCGAGATCATTCCCGGCAAGGCCGCCAGCGTAGAGGAACCTGCGGTGATGGTGCCAACAGTAGGCGTGCGGCTGTGGTAATTCATGAAGTACAGGCCGTACTCGGTATCATCGCCGAGCCAGCGCAACGCGGTACCCCACTGGCCGGAGTCACGGGCATCGCGGTCGCCACTACGGGGAATGATCACCCCTTCGCTGGACACCTGGATGCCCTGGCCGAATGCCTCGGTCAATGGCACGAACGGCGCAATCGCCGGGCTGCCCACCGTGTAGCCACTGGTGCAACCATCGGCCACCACATCGTTGCCGAAGAACGTGCCGCAGTTATCCACCACGGTCTGGTCCCACTCCAACTGATAGAAGCCTTCGATGGTGAGCTTGTCGGTCAGGCCCTGGGAGGCGAACAGCATGTTCACGGGGATCAGGCCTTCCTTGATCTCCGCACCAGGGCGACGGAACGCGGACACGTCCACCGGGTTGATGCTGTTGATCGAGTTGCCGATGAAGGTACTTTCCCCCCAACTGACCACCTGCTTGCCGGCGCGCACGGTGCCCGGCAAATCGGCGATGGAATAGTTGTGATAGACGAATGCATCGAGAATCTGCGCCCCCGAGGACTTGGCGCCTTCCTTGCGATTGCTGTCGCTGATGTCCTTGAACTCGCGGCCTTCATCCTTGAGTTCGAAGTCATACCAGTACTTGCCACGCACGAACACGCCGGTATCGCCGTACTTGAGTTCAAGGTCGTGCAGGCCTTTGAAGATTTTGGAAAAGGTCTCGCCCTTCTTGAAATTCAGCCGCCCATCATCACCGGTGGACGATTGGCCCCGACCGCCGTTGACCGTGCCAACCAAGTCGTTGTCGGCATCGCGCATGCCCCAGCTTGCGCCCACGGACAACGACGAATCGAACTGACCCTCGATCTCGCCAATGTTGAATGAAACGGCCTGCGCCTGGGCACAGCAACCCAAGGCCACCGCGACGGCCAGCGCCTGCGGCTTGAAGATGGCGCGCATTGTTATTGTTGTCATGCGTCTTCCCCGGTGAGTGACAGAGGCTTCACCCTACTGCCGCACGCCAGGGGCGATAAGCGCACCAAGGAGGTATTCGCACTGTACCTAAAAAGGATTACAGCCCATGCGGCGCAGGCCTTTGCGCCGTGCATGGATGGACTGGATGATGGGTCATCAGCGCCGCGCATACCCATGCCCAGCCTTCGACTGTTACGCGCCCTGCAACGGTGCATGCCTGAATCCGGGCTGTTTCCCGCGGGGCTCGATGCCTATGCTGGCCGGGCTTTCAGGGCAACGGGCCTGCAAGCACAAGCCTCATGGCATCCCTCATGCCTGGCACACCGTCTTCGGATGGATTGGCGTATCGGTCCATCATCCCGTGTTTACCGACGTTGGTTTGTAGCTCCTTTGCAACGTCACGCTTAGGCCGCTGCTTTTTGCAGCGGCCTTTTTTATGTGCGCCTATTTCCGAGTTAAAACTTCTTGTTTCCTACGTTGTTGTCGGAAAGGCTCACCTGCCTGTTTTAAGAGAACGAACTTATAGTTTCCTTGGTCGCCCAGGATGGGTGACTACGCAAATAGCCATGAACGACTGCACGTATTGAATCACGGCATGGCTATTCAGATTCGATTCGAAAGGAACTCGATATGCAGCAAGAAAAAAATCTACTTGTAAATAGAGGTATACCTCGCACGCCTTCGTCACCTGACGGGTTTGGGTTTAACGCAAGGCGCGTGTCAGGCCCAGACCACTCTGATCGTGCATACGATGCCGTTGATTATGCTCTTGATTGGCTAGATGAAAGCAACACTTCTACCGAAGAGCTCTTCAAAGAAAATGTCAGGAATATCACTCATATAACCAACGCCGAACTCGCCAAAACAAGAGCAGCCGTTGCTGCGGTGGTCCCTCGTGGAACCGATGCAGCCGAAATTGAATTACGAACACTCAAGCTACAACTGTTCAAAGCGAGAAAAGATCATCAAGAACACATAGCGATAGCCAATCTTTATTATGGTCATGATCCACTGACTCACAAAACTCAAGACGCTCGTTATAAGGGGTTCGAGCTCATTGGCCGTCGTGGAGGTGAAAGGGCTTACTACAACGCAATTTCCAAGTGGAATGTTTCTTATGCTGCGGCGTACGAGGCAAAATTCCTGGCTGAGCAGATCAAGCTATTGGATGCTCGCTTAACCGCACACAACAAAGCCATTGCCCAGGCAAACGCAAAAGCAGCCGCGGAGGCTCGGGCAAAGGCTCAAGCTGAAGCCAAACGCGTGGCTCAGGAACAGGCGCGCAAGGCCGCCGAAGCCGAGGCTAAACGCGCGGCTGAAGAACAAGCACGGATTGCACGGATTGCCGCAACAGTAGCTGCTAAACAAGCCCACGATGCCGCCATGGCCTTATGGGAGGCCGAAAGGTGGGCCGCTGCTGAAGAACTGGAGGCGGAGGAAGCGAGGCGTCAGGCAGAAGTCAAAAAGGCACGTCAACCAGCCCGGGCTACCCGTACATTTCCAGTATCGGGCTCCGCCGCAGCCGCCGGCCCAGTATTTACAATCGCAGGTGGGACCTTCGCCCCCAACCGGGTGACCGCCTCGGGCATCACGGATGAGTTACGCACCGCGGTTTCGGCGATCCTAAAAACAGTTACCGCAACGGCATTACCCACTGTTGCATGGTTTGCGTCACTGATTGACCCGTCGGAGCTGGGCAACGAAGAACGCTACGCCCTGAGTGTTCCGCTGTCAGAACTAGCTCCAGCCAACACCGATGATTTGCTGGCAGTCGCAACATCGAAGGGAGAGGTCAATCTCCCGGTGGTGCTGGGTTCCATGACCACCGACGACGAGATGATGTTCGTCGTCGCGAGTGCCGACGGAACATCGGTGCCCTCCAGCGTGCCGGTCAGGCTTGCAACACTCGACCCTCACAGCAACGTCTACAAATCCTACAGTCCAGATGGCTCATCCACCTTGATGACCTGGACGCCTATCGTAAAAGAGACGGATGCATCCACGACACTGCCATCGATCGTGCCGAAGATCGACCTCTATGAGGGCGGAACCCCCTGGGCCATAACCAGAGGGGTCGATAAGGATCCGGAGCTGGAGGATTACGATTTTGGTAGTGGGTTCGTCACGGTGTTCCCGGTTGAGTCGGGTATTCCGCCCATCTATACCGTCTTTAACAACTCTTCTGAATGGGCTTCCACGGAAGAGGCACGCAAGGCAGCCGAAGCCGAGATCCTAGGCGTAGCCCAGGCACAAGCACTGGAACAAGTCCTGGCGGGCCGCGCCTATCCTATACCGGGCGCGGCGGCCGCAGCCGGTCCGGTGTTCACGCTTGTCGGCAGTAGCCTGGCCATAAGTTCGGAAGCGACCTTGGCCATCCAGGCCGCGCTACGAGCCGCAGTCGCCATGGCTGTCGAATCGCTTACCGCAGTGGCAGCGCCGACCTTGGCGGGTTTTGCGGCGCTGCTCTATTCACCCAAGCTGGCAAACGGTGAATTACCCGAGCGATATGCGTTCAGCACGCCACTCTCGGAGCTCGCACCGACACATCACCACGACTTGCATGCAATCGCGGCGGCCGACGGATTCGTTGACTTGCCGGTACGCCTCACTTCTCAAGCAACCGTGGATGGTCAATCCGAAATCCTCGTGATCAACACCGACGGTGTAACCCACCCGTCAAAAACCAGAGTGGTGCCGGTTACCTATAACGCACAACAGAACCTCTACATCGCTACAACTGAACAAACCCCACCCAGAACCTTGACGTGGACGCCGGTCGTTCAACCCGGAAACAGCTCCACGGCCCTTCCCGCCGAGCCGCCCGCCCCGCCTGTTTATACAGGCGCATCGGTAACGCCCATAGAGGGAAGGATCGATCCGTTTCCCGAAATAACCGCAAACAGCTTCGATGATTATGTTTTCGTTTTCCCAATCGACTCAGGCCTGCCGCCTCTGTACGTCATGTTCAGGGATCGACGGGAAGACCCTGGGGTTGCGCTGGGAATGGGGGCTCCGGTTTCAGGCGTGTGGACGGATGCAGCATCGAAAGGTGAAGGGGCACCCATTCCGTCGCAGATTGCGGATCAGTTGAGGGGAAAGGAGTTTAGGCGTTTCAGGAAGTTTCGGGAGGCTTTTTGGAAAGCCGTCGCTGGCGATCCTATACTTTCGCAACAATTTAATTCACGTAATCTAGTAGAAATGAAAAAAGGTCGTTCTGCCTATACCAAGGAGACTGAACAGATTGGCGCACGAACCAAATATGAGCTTCACCATAAACAATACATTTCTTTAAATGGTGGAGTTTACGACATTGACAATATCACTCTCGCCACCCCTAAAAGACATATTGAAATTCATAGAGAGCACAAACAATGAAGAAATCGATAACCGAAATAACTGAAAAAGAATTTCTCGCCTTCATAATAAAAATTTCAGAAGGAAATTTTCCTTCTGAAAAAGCACATAACAACGCAGTCTTGGATTTCAAGCGTATCTCAGAGCACCCCGCAGGATCAGATCTTCTATTTTATCCAGAGCCTGGCAAGGAAAGCTCTGAGGCGATAGTCGACGAGATAAAAAACTGGCGTGCAGCCAACGGTAAACCAGGCTTCAAGCAACCCTGACGCTCCAGATATTTGAACGCCCCTTGCTGCTGAATAATCGGCAGCAGGGGTCTCTCGACTCCGGCGTCATGATGTACCGAACCCAGCAGCATTTTGACCATCCACTCCTCATCGGTAAGAAGCAATGCACCTCCTCTATCCTAGCGACCCATTTTATAAAAAACGTCCTGACGAGCAGTACGCTGAAGAGTACGAAGCGGTAATGACTGCGGGACTGAGGACTGTGCTGTTCTCTTTTGAAGATTTCGAAGCGGGCCTTTTCAAGACTTCTGCGTCCCTCACGCCCGGAGACTCGATTTTGTACCGCGGGTGGATGCTGACACCCGACGCTTATGCTGCTTTGGTTAACCAACTGCGTGAAAAAGGCGTCATTGAAGTCACCAACGCCACGCAATACCGACACTGTCATCACCTGCCACAGTGGTATCCGTTGTTGACTGCCTATACGAGCGAAACGGTGGTGCTGGACAGCGATGCAAACTTCGTTCAAGCGCTCGAAGACCTGCAATGGCCAGGCTACTTCATCAAGGACTACGTAAAGTCACTTAACACCGGTGGTGGCAGTCTAGTGGACACTCCCGAAGGCATAGCACCGCTTGTTGAAGAGATGCGCCAATACCGGGGGCAGATTGAGGGCGGTATCTGCGTCAGACGACGAGAGGAATACCTTGAAGAAACCGAGCGTCGTTATTTTGTACTCCAAGGGCAGGCCTACGGCGTCACCGATGAGATTCCTGAGTTGGTGACCGAGTGCGCACGGCTGATCGACAGTCCTTTTTTTTCGGTCGACGTAGTACTCAGGTCAGACGGTGTGCTGCGAGTGGTCGAGCTCGGCGACGGGCAGGTATCAGACCGCAAGGAGTGGCCCGCCGCGCGCTTTGCCTGGATGTTGAGCCGTGCGGGATAGGTCTGTGCCCTATCGAGACCGCCGCGAACCTGGCGGCCCTGGTGCAAAAATATTTTCCATGAGCACGGTTACCGCAGCGGGCGACAACCGGCCCAGGTAATGAGACTTAAATGGCGTGGTGTTGCAAGTTCGCCATCATTTCTTTCAAGGCTTCCAGATTGTCATTCGGGTGCACCGCATGCTCGAAGTCGCAGATCTGCTGCCAATGGGCGGCGACGTCTTCGGGCGAAAACCCTTTGCGCGGATCAAAGCCCGCCCCCAGGCTGCGTTCCCAGCGCACCTTGCCCATCCAGCCGCCGCCCACTTCGAACAGGCCGGAGGTTTCCTGGCAGGTTTCACTGGCCAGGTACACCACCAGCGGGCTGACGAGTTCAGGTTTGAGTTGCTCGAATACCTGCGGCGGGATCAGGCCTTCGGTCATGCGCGTGCCGCCGGTGGGGGCGATGGCGTTGACCAGGATATTGTTCTTGCGCCCCTCGATGGCCAGGGTGCGGGTCAGGCCATACAGGCCAAGCTTGGCCATGCCGTAGTTGGATTGGCCGAAGTTGCCGTAGATGCCGGACGTGGACGCGGTGAAGATCACCCGCCCATAATTCTGTTCACGCAGGTGCGGCCATGCGGCGCGGGTGACTTTGTAGGCGCCTTCGACATGGACGCGGTAGACCAGGTCCCAATCGGCGTCGTCCATTTTGTGAAAGGTCTTGTCCCGCAGGATCCCGGCGTTGTTGACCACCACATCAACCCGGCCGAACGCGTCGAGGGCATTTTGTACCAGCTTGTCGCCATCGGTCACCGAGTCGTGGTTGGCCTCGGCGATGCCGCCCGCCTCGCGGATTTCGGCGACCACCCGGTCTGCTGCCGAGGCATTGGCCCCTTCCCCTTGAGCCGAGCCGCCAAGGTCGTTGACCAGCACTTTTGCGCCTTGTTTGGCGAACAGCAGCGCATGGGCGCGGCCCAGGCCCCCGCCAGCTCCCGTGACGATCACGACTTTATCTTCGAAGCGCACAGACTCACTCATGGCAGAACTCCAGCAGGCGGACAGGACAATGGGCACGAGTGTCCGGCACAAGTCGACCGGTCACAATCAACACGGTTGCAAGTGAATGGTGGGCGATAAGGTGAGGGGATGATGCGGGCCCAAGCCACAGCGGCCTATTCGATTTTCCTGCTGGCAGAGGCACCGCTATCGCGAGCAGGCTCGCGATAGCGGTCTTTCAATCAGAATAGATGCTGGATGTGCTGACGCGTTCGCGAGCAAGCTCGCTCCCACAAGGTATCGTCATGAACAGGCCATTTGTCTGTGCGGCGCGGCGATGGCTTCGCGAAACGCCAGGTAATGCTTGAGCACCTGCACCGGCGCCTCGGTGTGCGGGTAATGACCAATGTCGGGCAACAACACTGTGTCCGGGCTCGGGATCAGGGCCTCGTAGCGCGCCACCATGTGTTCTCCGGAAATCGGGTCGACCGCGCCGTCAATCACCCGCAACGGCACGTCGCCGCGCTGCATCGCCTGCACCCAGCGATCCCGCTGCACACGGCGTTCGGGAATATAGGCAATGAGCTTGTGCATGATCCGCGGACCACGATGGGCTTCTACCAGACTCCAGAAATCATCCAGCTCGCTTTCAGTGGGGGTGGTCCGGGGGCCGAAAATCTGCCGAAAGCTGCTGACCAGGCTTTCCCGGGAGAACGCCCGCCCCAGCAGCCACCCCAGGGGGCTGAGCAAAAGTTTCTGGGCCCAGACTGGGCGGTGAGTTTCCGGGAACAGGCCGCCATTGAGAAAGACGCAACTGGCGAGATGGATGCGCGCTTCGTAATGCCGCGCCAGCAGTTCCTGGGCCACGCTATCACCGTAATCGTGGGCCAACACATGCAGCGCGCCCCTCACATTCAGGTGCGCGAGCAGGGCCTGTTGCAGATCGGCTTGCTCCAGCAGGCTGTAGACGTGATCCGTCGGTTTGGCGGAGTCGCCGAAACCGAGCATGTCACACGCGATCACCCGGTAACGTTGCGCCAACGGTTGCCACAGGTAATGCCAATCCCAACTGGCTGTGGGGAACCCGTGGATCAGCAGCAGCGGCTCGCCCTGCCCGGCCACCCAGTAACGGATGGCATGACCTCGGAACATGAAGATCTGGCTGCGCTGGCGCCAGATACGCAGGGGAATCTGGGCCAGGGGCATCAGCTTCGATACCCGGCGTCTTGCTGATCGAGCTTGCGTAACAACGCCGGCCAGGCCAACGCGCCGCCCATGCCCTGGGCGCTTTTGGTCACCCCGGCGATCATCGCCCGGGCGCCAGCCAGGATCTGCGGCTCGATGGCAATCAGCTCGGCCCCGCCGCTCTGCGCCAGGACCTGGATGTCACAGGCCCGCTGAAAGGTGAACATCATCAGGAAGGTATCGGCGATGGTACCGCCGCAGGTCAGCAAGCCATGGTTGTGCAGCATCAGGAAGTTGCTCTCGCCCAGGTCCGCCTGCAGGCGAGCCTTTTCTTCGTGATTCAAGGCCACACCTTCGTAGGCGTGATAGGCCAGGCTCGACAGCACGAACAGCGATTGCTGGCTGATCGGCAGCACCCCCTGTTTCTGGGCCGATACCGCCACGCCAGCAGCGGTGTGGGTGTGCAGCACACAGGCCACATCATGGCGTACCTCATGCACCGCGCTGTGGATGGTGTAGCCGGCCGGGTTGATCTCGTAGGGGCTGTCCATCAACTTGTTGCCGGCCTGATCGACCTTGACCAGGCTCGAGGCGGTGATTTCATGGAACATCATCCCGAACGGGTTGATCAGGAAATCCTCGGTACCGGGAACCTTTGCGGAAATATGGGTGAAGATCAGGTCATCCCAACCGTGCAGCGCAACAAGCCGATAACAGGCGGCAAGGTCCACCCGGGTTTGCCATTCGGCCGCACTGACCTGATCTTTGATGCTGAGTGTCGTTTGGACGGGCGCTACGCTCACGGCTCTGACCTCTGGTTTCTTGTTATATGTTTCGATCGAAACGTCGTACGCAAGAAAATCAGTCTAGTCAGCTCTTTCAGAGGCGGTAGTTGCGTTCGCAGCCAGCTTACTGGCCGAACGAGTCAGCGCATCCGCTTCAAGGGCGCAACGTGTCAATCAACTCAGCAAGCCATGGCTCGGCGTCGGTTTCCGGCGTGACGCTCTCGCTGGCATCCAGACGCAGCATCGGCAGCACCTCACGTACGCCCAATTCGACGAACAGCTCGCACATCTGCTCGCCACCGGCGCAGAAGGTATCCCCGTAGCTGGCGTCGCCCAGGCCGATCACCGCGCCAGGCAAACCGCGAAAGAACCCGGGCAACTGGTCGCGGATGACCGAATACAACGGCATCAAATTGTCCGGCAACTCACCCATGCCGGTCGTGGAAGTCACTGCCAGCACGGCCTGCGGTGCGAATGCCTGCACATCCGCCAGGGTCGCACGAGGGTCGTGCCAGGATTCAAAGCCTGCCTCGCGAAGCAGTTTGGCGGCGTGCCGGGCGACTTCTTCGGCGGTGCCATACACTGAGCCGGAAAGAATGGCGACTTTCATCGATCTGATCCTGAACCTGAAAAAAGAGCCAGGATAGTAACAGTTGCACCTGTCAGGCTGCGAATGGCTCTCAACGGCCCTAATGGCCAGTGGACAGCCTATCGATTTCTTTTAGAATGCTGCTTCTACAAGGATGTTCAAAGGGTTCTCCCCATGATCAACGCTCAACTGATGCAACTGGTCATCAATGCTTCGAACGATGGGATTGTCATCGCCGAAAAAGAAGGTGAAGACAATATCCTGATCTACGTGAACCCGGCCTTCGAACGATTGACCGGTTATCACCGCGACGAAATCCTCTATCAGGATTGCCGGTTCCTGCAATCGGGTGATCGGGACCAGCCCTCGCTGGAGCCCATTCGCAAAGCCTTGAAAGAGGGCGGTACCTGTCGTGAGGTGCTGCGCAACTACCGCAAGGACGGCACGCCGTTCTGGAATGAGTTGTCACTGTCCACGGTAAAAAACCAGGCTGACGGGCATACCTATTTCGTGGGTGTGCAAAAAGACGTCACGACCCAGGTCAAGGCTCAACAACGCGTCGCCCAGCTGGAAAAGGAACTGGCCGAAGCGCGGCAGACAATTGCCCGACTCGAAGCGACGGACGGTTCAAACAAAACCACGAATTAATGGTCAGTCACTACAATCACCAGTGAACACGTAAATTATCATTTCGAGCAGATCATGCAGCGCGATGCCCTCCTGACGCAGGATGAACTGGATTTCATCCGGACCATGCAACACAACCCGCAGTTGAACGAGCGGGATGTCACGTCGAGCTTGCTGGTAAACGGTGGGTCGCAGATCCGTGACTTGCTGACACGTCTGGCGGCAAATGAGCAGGTTACGTTGCAAGCCAATTTCGAAAACCAACAAATGACCTTTCCGCTGCATCTGGTGGAAGACGAATTCCATGCGATGCACCTGCGCTTGGGTGTGCCAAGCATCTACGAGGACGGACCGAAAATACGCCCATGGCGCCTGGCGCTCGAAGAGCCGGTGGCGCTGGAAAACATCAAGGGTCAGCCGGGACCGCTGTGGGTCCACGAAGTATCCTGCAAGGGCGTACTGCTGGAAAACCGCAGTCGGACCAAACCGCCGAAGCAGTTTGCCTTGTGGTTCAGCCCATCAGGCTACGAGAGAATTTCGCTGCGAGGCAGCTTCGAACGGGAAACCGATCGCGGCCTGTTTGCCTACCACCTGAGCCAGAATGACCAGGACGAGACCGAGCGCCTGCGCCAGTACATCCTGCAGCAACATCGCCTGACCCATCCGACCATGCACCTCTAGTATCCTGTTTCGCAAACACGTTTCTTTTTGACGGGTGGCTGGTGTCGTCAGGCAAGACGCCGCGACGAGTCATAGCCCGCTATGGCGAGGAGCGGCAACGCAGCATGACGGCAACAGACGCCGTCAAAAAGGAACAGTACTTGCGATACAGGACACTCCATTCAGGTATCCAGGTTGCCTGCCAGAAATTGACGCAGGCGCTGGCGCATCACTGTCCCCTCATTCCCCAGGCAACCGACCGGCGATCCAACCAGGCTCTCCTGTGCCAGATCGGATGCATCACCGGCCAGCATCAAAGGACAATCCAGGCTCATTGCCAATTTACCCAGGCGCTTGGGCAAGTCTGGAGCCGGCGCATGATTGGAAACCAGCACCAATGCCACCGGCTGGATCTTCTGGCACACCAGGGTCAGTTCCTCGAACGGAAGGCCGATCGACAACAGCCTGACGCCCACTTCCGCCTTGGACAGGAAAAGCCCCGTGACCAGCAACTCCAGTTCATGGCAATGATCGGCAATCGCGCAGGCCAGGACACGCGGCGACGTACCTTCGCGCTTGAACAAGAGCCGCTGGATGATGCGCGAACGCAGGAAACCATCAAGAAACACCCATTCGCTGGTTTTCCCAAACGTCTGCTGGCGTTGCAATAGTTGTCGCCAAAGCGGCATCAGGATGTCCTGGAAGACGATCGGCACGGTATAGGTGGAAAAGACCTGCCCATAGACACGATCAAGCTCCACATCGTCAAAGTTGCTAACCGCGTCCGCCACCTGTTGTTGCCAGTGGGCATGATCGGCCCTGACCTGATCGGATGAAATCAGCGTGGAGACCGGCTGCACCGACTCGGTCTTCGCCAAGATCCTTCCCACTTTGCTGACGGCCACCCCGCGCTCGATCCAAGCCAGGATGCTGCGCACTTTTTCAATATCGCCCAACGAGTACAGGCGATGCCCACTTTCGGTGCGGGTAGGTTGGATCAAACCGTAGCGCCGCTCCCAGGCACGCAGGGTCACGGGGTTAACGCCGGTCATGCGCGCGACTTCGCGAATGGGAAACAGGTCTTCCCGTCTGAAGGCGCCTGATGCCTGGAAAACGAAGCCATCCTCTGTGATTACACTCATTTTGGCAGACAATTCCGGCTGGGAAATTGGATCCTAGTTTACCCCTCCCCGGACATGTCATGACAAGGACAAACGTACTCGATGTGCGTTTTTGTTGTTTTACGCACAATCAGGAATAATCCTTGCCTGTTTTTTGGCGACCAGACGCTGCCCACCACCCCGGGGGCGTCCCCCGCGAACCTCCTACCCGGAGTGCCGCGCCTGTCTTACGGAGATGCATAATGTCTACCTCACCCGTCACCCTGATGGTTGCCCGCCGCGTCGCCCATGGACGCTATCAGGATCTGATCGCCTGGTTGCGCGAAGGCGAACAATTGGCAACCGATTTTCCCGGCTACCTGGGCTCAGGCGTGCTCGCGCCACCGCCCCAGGACGATGAATTCCAGATTATCTTCCGGTTTGCCGACGAGCAGACGCTGCACGCCTGGGAACACTCAGCCTCCCGCACGGCGTGGCTGGGACGGGGCAGCGATCTGTTTGCCCATCCCTCCGAACACCGCGTGCGCGGCATCGATGGCTGGTTCGGCGCGGCCGGTCAGCGTCCGCCACGCTGGAAACAGGCCGTGGCCATCTGGCTGGCGTTTTTTCCCGTCTCGCTGTTGTTCAATTTCCTGTTGGGGCCGCTGCTGGGCGAACTGGGCCTGTTGAGCCGCGTGTTTATCAGTACGCTGATCCTGACGCCACTGATGGTCTACCTGTTTATTCCGATGTCGACCCATCTGCTGGCGAACTGGCTCAACGGCGCGCCACAGCGGACGTTGCCGGCCAAGCCTTTTACACAGAATCAGTGATTTAACCGGGATGCCGCCTTCGCGAGCAAGCCCGCTCCCACAGTAGATTTGTGTCGTTCACATCATTTGTGTTCGACGATAATCCTCTGTGGAAGCGGGCTTGCTCGCGAAAGCGGTTTATCCGTTAACGCTGATGTCGGCTGGCGCACCCTCTTCGCGAGCACGTCGGATCGACGCTGTCACAGATTCGCCTGTCGCAATCTTGCGTCGCTGTTATAGTTTTGCTCTAGCCGTGAACCGAGCCGTCCTATGTCCAGCGCCACCGCTCCGATCCTGATCACTGGCGCAGCCCAGCGCGTCGGCCTGCATTGTGCCCGGCGATTGCTGGAAGACGGGCAACCGGTGATCGCGACCTACCGGACCGAACGTCCAGGCGTGCAAACGTTGCGGGACCTGGGCGCGGTCATGCTGTTTGCCGACTTCTCCAGCGAAGCGGGGATCCTGGCCTTTATCGAGCAACTCAAGCAGCACACCGACCGGCTGCGGGCCATCGTGCACAACGCCTCGGCCTGGCTGGCCGAGGGCCCGGGCTGCGAAGCCGCGGCCTTCAACGCCATGTTCGGCGTGCACATGCTGGCGCCTTACCTGATCAACCTGCACGGCGCCGAGCTACTGCGGCGTTCAACCCCGGCGGATATCGTGCACATCAGCGATGATGTAACCCGCAAGGGCAGCGCCCGGCATATCGCCTATTGCGCCACCAAGGCCGGCCTGGAAAGCTTGACCCTGTCGTTCGCGGCCAAGTTCGCCCCGGCGATCAAGGTCAACGGCATCGCCCCGGCCCTGCTACTGTTCAACCCCGAAGACGACGCAGCTTACCGCGCCAAGGCCCTGGCCAAGTCCGCACTGGGCATCGAACCCGGCAGCGAAGTGATCTACCAGAGCCTGCGTTATCTGCTGGACAACCCTTATGTCACCGGCACGACCCTGACCGTCAACGGCGGGCGGCACGTCAAATAGCCTTGTTTCGAGGATGCACCATGACGCTATCCCTGCCCCAGAACTATCGCGAGATCCTCATCGGCCTGGGGGAAAACCCCGAACGCGAGGGTCTGCTCGATACCCCGGTCCGTGCCGCCAAGGCCATGCAGTACCTCTGCCATGGTTATGAACAAAGCGTCGAGCAGATCGTCAACGGCGCGCTGTTCGCCTCTGACAGCGATGAAATGGTGATCGTCGCCGACATCGAACTCTATTCACTCTGCGAACATCACCTGTTGCCCTTCATCGGCAAGGCCCATGTGGCTTATATTCCTACGGGCAAGGTCCTGGGGCTGTCGAAGATCGCCCGATTGGTGGACATGTTCGCCCGCCGCCTGCAAATCCAGGAGAACCTGACCCGGCAAATCGCCGACGCGGTGCAGCAGGTCACCCAGGCCGCCGGCGTGGCGGTGGTGATCGAGGCCCAGCACATGTGCATGATGATGCGCGGTGTCGAAAAACAGAACTCGACCATGAACACCTCGGTGATGCTCGGCGTCTTTCGCGATTCCAGCACCACGCGCCAGGAGTTCCTGCAATTGATTCGACGGAGCAAGTAAATGCCACAACTTCAGCCAGCCATGGCACGCATCAAGGTCAAGGACCTGCGCCTGCGCACCTTCATCGGCATCAACGAAGATGAAATCCTCAACAAGCAGGATGTGTTGATCAACCTGACCATCCTCTACGCCGCCCAGGAAGCAGTACGCGACAACGACATCGACCACGCGCTGAACTACCGCACCATCACCAAGGCGATCATCGCCCACGTGGAAGGCAACCGCTTCGCCCTGCTCGAACGCCTGACCCAGGAATTGCTCGACCTGGTCATGACCAACGAGTCGGTGCAATACGCCGAAGTCGAAGTCGACAAACCCCACGCCTTGCGATTCGCAGAATCAGTGTCGATTACGCTCGCAGCAAGTCGGGCGACTTCGTAGCAGCTGCAAGCCTCAAGCGGTAAGCTTCAAGCCTGACCACCGCAAATCCAAACTTGCAGCTTGAAGCTCGCCCCTTGAAGCTGCCTCGCAGAGATCCCCATGAACGACCAACAACGCCTCGAACTCGAAGCCGCCGCTTTCCGTCGGCTGGTTGCCCACCTGGACAGCCGCAAGGATGTGCAGAACATCGACCTGATGAACCTCGCCGGCTTCTGCCGCAACTGCCTGTCCAAGTGGTACAAGGCCGCCGCCGATGAACGCCAGATCGAGGTCAGCCTCGATGACGCCCGCGAAGTGGTCTACGGCATGCCGTACGCCGAGTGGAAAGCCCAATACCAGAAAGAAGCCAGCGCCGAACAACAAGCGGCGTTCGCCAAAGGAAAACCCGATGCCTGATCTCAATACCCTGCGTACCCGTCTCAAAAGCGGCGAACATGCCTTCGCCGACACCCTGGCCTTTATCGCCGCCGGTTACGACTACCAGCCCCAGGCCTTCAACAACGGCGGCGTGCAAAACGCCGCCGGGCAGAACGAAGGATCCTGCAAGACGCTGGGCCTGGCGCTGCTTGAGGGCTTGAGCGATGAAGAAGCGCTGCTGGCGTTTGGCGAACACTACCGTTCGGTGCTGGCCACACCCGAAGGCAGTGATCACGGCAATATCCGTGCGCTGATGGTGCATGGGTTGGCCGGGGTGAAGTTCGAGGCGCCACCGCTGCAACGGCGCTGATCGCCCCTTCCATTACGACGAGGTCCGCTGTTGTGGCGAGGGAGCTTGCTCCCGCTGGGCTGCGCAGCAGACCCAAACAGTCAAACTCAATTTGCCTGACACACCGCGTTGCCAGGTTTGGGGGGCCGCTTCGCGCCCCAGCGGGAGCAAGCTCCCTCGCCACAGGCTGAGTCCAAGTGAGCGGCGCCTCACCACATCCCGACTTTTAAGATTGACCCGGCAACTTTATTTCGTTTGCCGGGCCCCTCTGCTCGCGGCTTAGATAACGGAAATTTCTCCATCGTCCGGGCCGTCTTCCATGAGCAGCGAAACCATCAGCCAATCGATCTCCATCGTGCATCCCGTCAGCCTCAGCCACGGCAAGAATGCCGAGGTCTGGGACACCGACGGTAAACGCTACATCGATTTCGTCGGCGGCATCGGTGTGTTGAACCTCGGCCATTGCCATCCGCGCATCGTCGAGGCGATCCGTGAACAGGCCACCCGGTTGACCCATTACGCATTCAATGCCGCCCCCCATACGCCGTACATTGAATTGATGGAACGGCTGGCGGCGTTTGTCCCGGTGGATTATCCGGTCAGCGGCATGCTCACCAACAGCGGCGCCGAGGCAGCAGAGAACGCCTTGAAGATCGTACGCGGCGCCACGGGCCGTACCGCCGTGATTGCGTTTGATGGCGCCTTTCACGGCCGCACCCTGGCGACCCTCAACCTCAACGGCAAGGTCGCGCCTTACAAGCAGAAAGTCGGCGTACTGCCCGGGCCGGTGTATCACCTGCCGTACCCCAGCAAGGACAACGGTGTCACCCGCGAAGAAGCCTTGAAGGCCATGGAGCGGCTGTTCAGCGTCGAAATCGACGTGAATGACGTGGCCTGTTTCATTGTCGAACCGGTGCAGGGCGAAGCCGGCTTCCTGGCGATGGATGTGCCCTTCGCCCAGGCCCTGCGGCAGTTCTGCGACGACAAGGGCATTGTGCTGATCGTCGATGAGATCCAGTCCGGCTTCGGTCGCACCGGCCAGCGCTTTGCCTTCTCACGGCTCGGCATCGAGCCTGACTTGGTCCTGCTCGGTAAAAGCATTGCCGGCGGCGTGCCCTTGGGCGCGGTGGTGGGACGCAAGGCGCTGCTGGACAACCTGCCCAAGGGCGGCCTGGGCGGCACCTACTCGGGCAACCCCATCGCCTGCGCCGCCGCCCTGGCGACCCTGGATGAAATGACCGACGCCAACCTGCATGCCTGGGGCTCGCAACAGGAGGAGGCAATCGTCAGCCGCTACCAATCCTGGCGCAACCGTGGGCTGACGCCCTACCTGGGCCGCCTGACCGGCGTCGGCACGATGCGCGGCATCGAGCTGACCCACGCCGACGGCACCCCGGCTTCGGCACAATTGACGCAACTGCTGGCCCTGGCGCGGGAATCGGGCTTGTTGCTGATGCCCAGTGGCAAGTCGCGACACATCGTGCGGCTGCTGGCGCCATTGACGACCGAGCCGAACGTGTTGGGGGAAGGCTTGGATATTCTGGAGGCGTGCCTGGCGAAGCTGGTCTAGACATCCCCACTCACCCTGTGGGAGCCGAGCTTGCTCGCGATGACGGCGGCACATTCAAAAATGACTGCACATGACCCACCGCGATCGCGAGCAAGCTCAGCTCCCACAGGAGACCACTGATAAACATCCCCCCATTAAAAAACCGGCCGAAGCCGGTTTTTTAATGCCTGATGGATCAGAACGAAGCGTTCTGCAAGCCATCCAGGTAGCGCTCGGTGTCCAGGGCTGCCATGCAACCGGCGCCGGCCGAGGTGATCGCCTGGCGGTAGACGTGGTCGGCCACGTCGCCGGCCGCGAAGATGCCTTCGACGCTGGTGGCGGTGGCGTTGCCGTCGCGGCCGCCCTTGACCACCAGGTAGCCGTCCTTGAGTTCCAGCTGGCCTTCGAACAGCGAGGTGTTCGGGGTATGGCCGATGGCGATGAAGACGCCGTCAACCTTGATCTCGTCGAAGCTGCCGTCGTTGTTCTTCAGGCGGGCACCGGTCACGCCCATGTTGTCACCCAGCACTTCGTCCAGGGTCGCGTTGAGCTTGAGGATGATCTTGCCTTCGGCGACGCGGGCGTTGAGCTTGTCGATCAGGATCTTCTCGGCGCGGAAGGTTTCGCGACGGTGGATCAGAGTGACCGTGCTGGCGATGTTGGCCAGGTACAGCGCTTCCTCGACCGCGGTGTTGCCGCCACCGACCACCGCCACAGGCTTGTTGCGGTAGAAGAAACCGTCGCAAGTGGCGCAGGCGGAAACGCCTTTGCCCATGAAGGTTTCTTCCGACGGCAGGCCCAGGTAACGAGCGCTGGCACCGGTGGCAATGATCAAGGCATCGCAGGTGTAGGTCGCGCTGTCGCCAGTCAGGGTGTATGGCTTGGCGGCGAAGTCCACGGCATTGATGTGGTCGAAAACGATCTCGGTCTCGAAGCGCTCGGCGTGTTCCTTCATGCGCTCCATCAAGGCCGGGCCGGTCAGGCCATGGACATCGCCCGGCCAGTTATCGACTTCGGTGGTGGTGGTCAATTGACCGCCGGCCTGCATGCCGGTGATCAGCAGTGGCTTGAGGTTGGCACGGGCCGCATAAACCGCAGCGCTGTAACCGGCAGGGCCGGAACCGAGAATAATCACTCGCGAATGACGCACTTCAGACATGACCTGCTCCTGTTGACCGGACCTTGCGGGCCGGAACGCCGGGTGAGCGGCGTGAATAAAAAGGACCGTTGACGCACTTGGGGAAGGCTTGGGTTCGACAGTCCTGGAAAAGAATGGGTGCAGCGTATCGAGGGAGCGAAGATTAAGGAAATACGGATTAACAATCCAGCTCATAGGTGAGCTCTATCCCCCGCGGCCCTTTCAATAGGCGCCTTCGCCTCAAGAAACGTTGTTACACGCCATGTCGCCGCTTTCCCGGGCGGGGCAAAGCCGGTAAGGTCGGCGCGTTCACCTTCGCTCGGAGCCACCTATGCCCGCCCCCGTCCTGTCCGGCCCGCAATATTTGCGAGAGGGCCTCAAGCTGGTCTTGAGCCCGGGCCTGCGCTTGTTTGTACTCTTGCCCCTGGCGATAAACCTGGTGCTGTTCGTCGGATTGATTTACCTGGCCGGCCACCAGTTCAGCCTGTGGGTCGATACGCTGATGCCGTCGCTGCCGGACTGGCTCAGTTTCCTCAGCTATGTCCTCTGGCCCTTGTTCGTGGTGCTCGTCGTGCTGATGGTGTTTTTCACCTTCACCATGCTCGCCAACGTCATCGCCGCCCCGTTCAACGGCTTTCTCGCGGAAAAAGTCGAAGTGGTCATCCGTGGCACCGACGACTTCCCGGCCTTCAGTTGGGCCGAGTTGATTGCCATGATCCCGCGGACCCTTGGCCGGGAAGCGCGCAAGCTCGGCTATTTCCTGCCCCGCGCCCTGGGGTTGTTCGTGCTGTCGTTCATCCCCGTGGTCAACCTGGTGGCGGCACCGCTGTGGCTGCTGTTCGGCGTGTGGATGATGGCGATCCAGTACATCGACTACCCGGCGGACAACCACAAGCTGGGCTGGAACGAAATGCTCGCCTGGCTGCGGGAAAAGCGCTGGCAGAGCCTGGGCTTTGGCGGCAGCGTGTACCTGGTGTTGCTGATCCCGGTGGTGAACATCCTGATGATGCCGGCAGCGGTGGCCGGCGCGACGTTGTTCTGGGTCCGTGAGCAAGGTGCCGAGACCGCGTTGGCCCGCCAGGGCTGAGCCCGTCACAAATCCATCATCCTGGCGTCACAATGACGAAATGGCCCCGGTCGACACTGGGGTCATGACCACACCTCTGCACATTACCCTGATCACCGAAACCTTCCCGCCGGAAATCAATGGCGTGGCCAATACCCTGGGCCGCCTGTACGACGGCCTGCTCGCCCGCGGGCATCAAGTCGAGCTGATACGACCGCGCCAGGTCGACGACCAACGCCAGGCCAGTGACGAGCAGTTGCTGCTGTGCCGGGGCTGGCCGCTGCCGGGCTATCCGGGTTTGCAGTGGGGCCAGGCGTCGATGCACAAACTGCTCAGACGCTGGAAACGCCATCGTCCGGACGTGCTGTACATCGCCACGGAAGGACCGCTGGGTCTGTCGGCCCTGCGCGCAGCCCGACGCCTGGGTATCTCGGTGGTCAGCGGCTTCCACACCAACTTCCAGCAATACACCCAGCAGTACGGCCTTGGGCTGTTGAGTCGCGTACTCACCCATTACCTGCGCTGGTTCCACAACCGCTCCAGCCTGACCCTGGTGCCCAGCCTCAGCCAGCGCCTGGAACTGGAGCGACGACATTTCGAGCGCGTGGCGTTGTTGTCCCGCGGCGTGGACAGTCAACTGTTTCACCCGGTCAAGCGCTCGTCGAACCTGCGCCAAGCGTGGGGCCTGGGCGACGACGACATCGCCGTGCTCCATGTCGGACGCTTGGCACCGGAAAAAAACCTGGGGCTGCTCAAGCGCAGTTTCGACACGCTGTGCAGCGCTTTCCCGGAGCGACGGATGAAGCTGGTGGTGGTCGGCGACGGCCCGCAGCGGTCCGAGCTGGAACAGGAATTGCCCGAAGCGATCTTTTGCGGCTCGCAACGCGGTGAGGCGCTGGCCAGCCACTATGCGTCCGGGGATGTGTTTGTCTTTCCGAGCCTGACCGAAACCTTCGGCAACGTGGTGCTGGAGGCGCTGGCGTCCGGGCTGGGCGTGGTGGCCTATGACCAGGCCGCCGCCGCGCAGCACATTCGCCATGGGTACAACGGTGTGCTGGCAATGCCGGGGGATGAAGAAGCGTTCTGTGAGGGGGCCCGTTGGCTGCTGCAAGAGCGCGAGGCCTTGCGTTGCGTGAGGCTCAATGCGCGCCAACATGCCAGTCGCCAAGGTTGGGCGGCGGTGATCGAACAATTCGAGGCGCAGTTGCGTGGGGTTTGTGTCGGCGAATCAGTGATACCCGCTGCGCCGACAGTGCGCTGAGTCTTCGGCAATATTGAAATCGCCATCGCGAGCAAGCTCTCTCCCACAGGGGATCTTTGTCGAACACCAGACTCATGTTCGCTGAAGATCAAAATGTGGGAGCGAGCTTGCTCGCGATAGCGTCAGATCAGGCGCCGCTTAAACCAGGCTCATCAACGCCTCGCGACTGAACGGCAAGATCTCCTGCTCCCGTCCTTCGCGCACTTTTTGTGCCCAGTCCGGATCCACCAGCAGCGCACGCCCCACCGCCACCAGGTCGAACTCCTCGTTATTCAGGCGCTCCAGCAATTTCTCCAGGCTCGCCGGTTGCGCGACTTTGTCGGTGTTGACCATGAACTGCAGGAACTCGCCGTCCAGGCCGACGCTGCCGACGGTGATGGTGGGCTTGCCGGTGAGCTTGCGGGTCCAGCCGGCCAGGTTCAGCTCGGAGCCTTCGAACTCCGGCTCCCAGAAGCGCCGTGTCGAGCAGTGGAAAATATCCACGCCCGCCTCGGACAATGGCTTGAGGAATTCGCCCAGGGCTTCAGGGGTCTGCACCAGACGCGCGGTGTAGTCCTGCTGTTTCCATTGGGAGAAGCGGAAAATGATCGGGAAACCTTCGCCCACCGCCGCGCGCACGGCACGAATCAATTCGATCGCAAAGCGCGAACGGTTGGCCAGGCTGCCGCCGTAACCGTCGGTGCGCTGGTTGCTGCCTTCCCAGAAGAACTGGTCCACCAGGTAGCCGTGGGCGCCGTGGATTTCCACCCCGTCCATGCCGATGCTTTGAGCGTCTTTTGCCGCCTGGGCGAACGCAGCGATAACCTCATCAATGTCCGCCTGGGTCATGCCGTGGACCACCACCTGGCCGTCCTTGAGCTTTTCGCTCGGGCCATAGCCCGGCACGCTGGCGTCCGGCTCGGTGCCGATGCGTCGCACACTGCCCACATGCCACAGCTGTGGAACGATCTTGCCGCCTTCGGCGTGTACCGCATCAACCACTTTTTTCCAGCCGGCCAACGCGGCGTCACCATAGAAATGCGGCACGTTCGGGTAGCCGTTGGAAGCCTTGTGCCCCACCGTCGTGCCCTCGGTGATGATCAGGCCAACCCCGGCCGCCGCACGACGACGGTAATACTCGATCACCTTGCTGTTCGGCACGCCGCCCGGCGAAAAGGAACGGGTCATCGGCGCCATCACCACGCGGGTCGGCAGCTCGAGCGTGCCGAGGTGGAAGGGTTTGAACAGGGCTTTTACAGGCATGGGGGCACTCCACGGGACAAGGTCGCAGGTCGATATGACGGCGATAATATGTGCCGTGCCGAGTGCTGGGTAGCACTATTGATTGGAATGATTAAGGATTAAAAGGAATCGCAGCGGTGTTTGCTCAACCATGAAACCCTGTGGCGAGGGAGCTTGCTCCCGCTCGGTTGCGCAGCAACCGCAAAGAGAAGGGCTGCTACGCAGCCCAGCGGGAGCAAGCTCCCTCGCCACAGGGGGCAGCGCCGGGCTTTCAAGCCAGCGCTTTTTCGATCGCCTGGATCACCGTGGGGTCATCCGGCGCCGTGCGCGGCGAGAAACGCGCCAGCACCCGGCCGTCCTTGCCGAGCAGGAATTTTTCGAAGTTCCAGGTAATGTCCCCGGGAAACTCGGCCCCCTCGCCCGCCAGCAGGCGGTACAACTGGTGACGATCATGGCCGTTCACGTCCAGTTTGCTGGACAGCGGGAACGTCACGCCGTAGTTGAGGCTGCAAAAGTCCTGGATTTCCTGCTCGGTTCCCGGTTCCTGCCCGGCGAACTGATTGCAGGGCAGGCCCAGCACGCTGAAGCCCTTGGCCTTGTATTGCTGATAGAGATTTTCCAGCGCCGCGTATTGAGGCGTCAGGCCACATTTGGAGGCGACGTTGACCACCAGCACGACTTGCCCCTTGAACGGCGCCAGAGCAAGCTCCTGACCATCCAGGGCTTTGAGTTTAAGGTCGTGGAAAGCACTCATGACGAACTCCAGGTTTGCGGATCTTTTCGAAACAGCCATGGTTGATGCTAACAGCAACCGACTAAAAAGGCGCCGTATGGCGCCTTTCCAGTTCACTGGTCATTTGAGCGTAGCGCACAAATCAGTGGTGATGGCCGCCTTCGCCATGGACGTGACCATGGGCAATTTCTTCTTGGCTGGCGTCACGGATGTCGACGATCTTGACTTTGAAGTTCAAACGCTGGCCGGCCAACGGGTGGTTGCCGTCAACGGTGACGTCGTCGCCTTCCAGGTCGCGAATGGTGACGATCTGCATCTGGCCATCGGGGGCGGAAGCGTGGAACTGCATGCCCACTTCCAGCTCATCAACGCCTTCGAACATGCTGCGGCTCAGGGTGCTGACCAGTTCGGCGGAGTACTCGCCATAGGCGTCTTCCGGCTCGACGGTAACGTTCAGGTCGTCACCGACCGTTTTGCCTTCCAGGGCTTTTTCCAGGCCCTGGATGATGTTGCCTGCGCCATGCAGGTAGACCAGCGGAGCGCCGCCGGCAGAGCTGTCGATGACCTCACCAGCGTCGTTGGTCAGGGTATAGTCGATGGAGACAGCCTTATTGGCGGCGATCAGCATGGGGCGAGACCTTTTGCATAAGAATGAAGAACGGACAAGTCTAAACAAGGATTTGCCCGAAAGCGAACGGAACCCGGACAAACGGACTTGCCCGAACAGACCGACGGTCACCGGCTTCCATCAGGACGAGGACGGGCACTGGGTGGCCGAGCTTTCCTGTGGCCATACCCAACACCTGCGCCACCAGCCACCCTGGCAGTCCCGGGCCTGGGTACTGGACCCTGCGCAGCGCATTGAAAAAATAGGCCAGCCCTTTGACTGCGGCTGGTGCGCACAGGCCCCGGTTAGCGATAACCTTGGCGACTGGAATTGATGGTAGATGACCAGTCATAGGTCACACCCTTGCCATGCTCCCTTAGAGAATCCGCATGCAAACTTTTTTTATCGCGCCCACCGATTTTGGTGTGGGCCTGACCTCCATCAGCCTCGGGCTGGTGCGTACCCTTGAACGAGCCGGGCTGAAAGTCGGCTTTTTCAAACCCATTGCCCAACCTCACCCCGGCGACACCGGGCCGGAACGCTCCACCGAGCTGGTGGCCCGCACCCATGGCCTCAAGCCGCCGCAGCCCCTGGGCCTGGCGCACGTCGAGCGCATGCTCGGCGACGGCCAACTCGATGAGCTGCTGGAGGAAATCATTACCCTTTATCAGCAGGCGGCCATCGGCAAGGACGTGCTGGTCGTCGAAGGCATGGTCCCGACCCGCAACGCCAGCTACGCCGCCCGGGTCAACCTGCACCTGGCCAAGAGCCTGGACGCCGAGGTCATCCTGGTGTCGGCACCGGAAAACGAAGTGCTGACCGAGCTGTCTGGCCGGGTAGAGTTGCAGGCGCAGTTGTTTGGCGGGCCGAAGGACCCGAAAGTTCTCGGGGTGATCCTGAACAAGGTCCGCACCGACGAAAGCATGGAGGCGTTTTCCGCACGGCTCAAAGAGCACTCGCCCTTGCTGCGCAGCGGCGATTTCCGCCTGCTCGGTTGCATCCCGTTTCGCCCCGAACTCAATGCCCCGCGCACCCGCGACGTGGCCGACCTGATGGGCGCGCAGGTGCTCAATGCCGGCGACTACGAAACCCGGCGCATGAGCAACATCATCATTTGCGCCCGCACCATGCGCAACACCGTGGAACTGCTCAAGCCCGGCGTGCTGGTGGTGACCCCCGGCGATCGCGACGACATCATCCTGGCCGTGAGCCTGGCAGCGATCAACGGCGTGCCGCTGGCCGGGCTGCTGCTGACCAGCGACACCCTGCCCGACCCGCGCATCATGGACTTGTGCCGCGGCGCCTTGCAGGCGGGGTTGCCGGTTCTGTCGGTAAGCACCGGCTCCTATGACACCGCTAACCTGCTCAACGGCCTGAACAAGGAAATCCCCATTGATGACCGTGAACGTGCAGAGATCATCACCGATTTTGTCGCCAGCCACCTGGACGCCAAGTGGCTGCACCAGCGCTGCGGCACGCCACGGGAAATGCGCCTGTCGCCAGCGGTGTTCCGCTATCAGTTGATCCAGCGCGCCCAGGCCGCCAACAAACGTATCGTGCTGCCCGAGGGCAGCGAACCTTTGACCGTCCAGGCTGCCGCCATTTGCCAGGCCCGGGGCATTGCCCGCTGCGTGTTGCTGGCAAAACCGGCCGACGTCGAAGCGGTGGCCCGCGCCCAAGGCATCGAACTGCCGCCGGGGCTGGAGATTCTCGACCCGGATTCGATTCGCGAGCGCTACGTCGAACCCATGGTGAGGTTGCGCAAGAGCAAGAGCCTGAACGCGCCGATGGCCGAGCAGCAATTGGAAGACACCGTGGTCATCGGTACCATGATGTTGGCCCTGGATGAAGTGGACGGTCTGGTATCGGGCGTCATCCACTCCACCGCCAACACCATCCGCCCGGCGTTGCAACTGATCAAGACCGCGCCAGGCTGCTCCCTGGTGTCCTCGGTGTTTTTCATGCTGTTTCCCGAAGAAGTGCTGGTCTACGGCGACTGCGTGATGAACCCGCACCCCAGCGCTGCGGAGCTGGCGGAAATCGCCCTGCAAAGTGCCGACTCGGCCGCCGCGTTCGGCATCATGCCGAGGGTGGCGATGCTCAGCTACTCCAGCGGTGAGTCGGCCAGTGGCGAAGAAGTGGAAAAAGTTCGCGAAGCCACCCTGCTCGCCCACGAGGCCCAGCACGGCCTGTTGATCGATGGTCCGCTGCAATACGACGCCGCCGCCAACGAAACCGTGGCACGGCAATTGGCGCCCAACAGCCAGGTGGCCGGTCGGGCGACGGTGTTCATCTTCCCGGACCTCAACACCGGCAACACCACCCACAAGGCCGTGCAGCGCAGCGCCGATTGCGTCAGCCTCGGGCCGATGCTGCAAGGCTTGCGCAAACCGGTGAATGACTTGCCGCGCGGCGCCCAGGTCGACGACATCGTGTACACCATCGCCTTGACCGCGATCCAAGCCGCCAACCGACCTTTGGACATTTAAATGCTGGACTTTCTGCCTGCCCCCTTGCGCGGCGTCATTGCCTCGCTGCTGCTGGCGCTGAACACCATCGCCTGCTGCACACCGCTGTTCATCGTGGCGATCTTCAAGCTGTTGCTGCCCTTCCCCGCTGCCCAGCGCTTCACTGACTGGTTGATGGGCCACATCCACGAAGCCTGGATCAGCAACAACAAGGCCTGGATGAACCTGCTGCGTCGTACCCGTTGGCACCTCAGCGGCCTGGAGGGCCTGGACTACCAGCATTCGTACCTGATCACCAGCAACCATCAGAGCTGGGTCGATATCATGGTGTTGCAGTACGTGCTGAACCGACGCATCCGGCCGTTGAAGTTCTTCCTCAAGCAGGAACTGATCTGGGTACCGGTGATCGGCCTGGCCTGGTGGGCGCTGGGCTTCCCGTTCATGAAACGCTACTCCAAGGCTTACCTGGAAAAGCATCCGGAAAAGAAAGGCAAGGACCTGGAAACCACCCGCAAGACCTGCGCAAAGTTTCGCGACAATCCGGTGGGTATTTTCAATTTCGTCGAAGGCACGCGTTTCACCGAAGGCAAGCATGCCCAGCAGCAGTCACCGTTTCGCTACCTGCTCAAACCCAAGGCCGGCGGCATCGCGTTTGTGCTCGACGCCATGGGTGAACAACTGGAGTCGATCATCAACGTGACGATCCATTATCCGGGCGGGCGTCCGGGGTATTGGGATCTGCTGTGCGGCAAGATGGACGAGGTGGTGGTGCATTTCCAGGAACTGAAGATCCCACCGCAGTTCATTGGCAAGAACTACGATCAGGACGGCGTGTATCGCCTGGAGTTCCAGGGCTGGATCAACCAGTTGTGGCAGGACAAGGATGCGTTGCTTGCGCAGATGCACCGCGAGTATCCCTCTAAGTCTTGAGGTGTCTGTACTGGCCTCATCGCGAGCAAGCCCGCGATAGCGTCCCTCCAGACAACAAAAAGCCCGCCGATGATCACTCACCTGCGGGCTTTTACTTGCCGCTTGCAGCTAAAAACTTACAGCTGCACCTCTTTATATCGCCCCACGCTTGCGCAGCAGGTCCAGGACCTGCTTGACGCTTTCTTCCAGTGTCAGCGACTGGGTGTCGATCACCAGGTCGGCATCCAGCGGCACGTCATACGGGAAGGATTCGCCTGGGATGTTGTCGCCAGCGGCGGCATACAACCCTTGCGGATCACGCTGGGCGCACACCGCTGGCGAGGCCTGGACGTAGACCGTCAACAGACGCTCCTTGCCGATCAGGTCCTTGGCCTGCTCACGCCCTTCGGCATTTGGCGCAACGAACGCGGCGAGGGTCAGCAGGCCGGCTTCGTTGAACTGACGCGCGACGTGAGCCGCACGGCGCCAGTTCTCGGTACGTCCGGCACGATCCTGCGGCAGCCCCTTGTTCAGGTCATGGCGCAGGTTCTGGCCATCGAGGACGAAGACCGCACGGCCCATGTCGAACAACTTGCGTTCCACCGCATAAGCCAGCGTGCTTTTGCCAGCGCCCGACAGGCCACTGAACAGCACCGTGGCCGGTTGCTGGCCGAAGCGCTGGGCGCGCTCTTCCACCGACACATGGGCCAGTTTGCCGTGGTGCGTGCTGCTGCCGTGAGCCAGCGGCTGGGCGACGATCATGCCGGCACCGACCGTGCCATTGGTCAGGCGATCGATGATGATGAACGCGCCAGTGGTGCGGTTGCTCTCGTAGCCGTCCAGGGCGATCGGCGCATCCAGGGCGATCTTCACCTTGCCGATTTCGTTGAGCTGCAACGCGCTGGCAGGACCTTCTTCCAGGGTGTTCACATCGACTTTGTTGACGATGCTGGCAATCGAGCCCGGCACATAGCTGGTGGCGCGCTTGATGTCGTATTTCTTGCCCGGCAGCATCGGCTCTTCAGCCATCCATACCAGCATCGCTTCGAAGCTGTCGGTCACCGGCGGCACATTGTCGGCATGCACCAGCAGGTCGCCACGGGAGATGTCGATCTCATCTTCCATGGTCAGCGTCACCGCTTGACCAGGACCTGCGTGCTCCAGCTCGCCTTCGAAGGTGACGATGGATTTCACCCGGCTGCTCTTGCCCGACGGCAGTACCACCACTTCGTCGCCCTTGTGCACGATGCCGCTGGCGAGGGTGCCGGCGAAACCGCGGAAGTTCAGGTTCGGACGGTTGACGTACTGCACCGGGAAACGCAGGTCGGTGAAGTTGCGGTCGCCCGCCACTTCCACGGTCTCGAGGATTTCCATCAGCGACTGACCGGTGTACCACGGCGAGCGCTCGGACTTGTTCACCACGTTGTCGCCCTTGAGGGCAGACATCGGCACGAAGTGCATGCTGGTGGGCTTCATCTTCAAGCCTTCGGCGAACTTCAGGTAGTCGGCCTTGATCGACTCGAACACGCCCTGGTCGAAGTCCTTGAGGTCCATCTTGTTGATGGCGACGACGATGTGCTTGATGCCCAGCAACGAGGCGATGAAGCTGTGACGTCGGGTCTGGGTCTGCACGCCATAGCGGGCGTCCACCAGGATGATCGCCAGGTCACAGGTGGACGCACCGGTGGCCATATTGCGGGTGTACTGCTCATGGCCCGGGGTATCGGCAATGATGAACTTGCGCTTGGCGGTGGAGAAATAGCGGTACGCGACATCGATGGTGATGCCTTGTTCGCGCTCGGCCTGCAGGCCGTCGACCAGCAACGCCAGGTCGATGTCGTCACCGGTGGTGCCGACTTTCTTCGAATCGCGGGTGATGGCTTCCAGGTGATCTTCGTAGATCATCTTGGAGTCGTGCAGCAGGCGCCCGATCAGGGTGCTCTTGCCGTCGTCGACGTTACCGCAGGTCAAAAAGCGCAGCAGCTCTTTACGCTCGTGCTGGCCCAGGTAGGCGAGGATGTCCTCGCTGATCAAATCAGATTGGTGCGACATGACAACCCCTTAGAAATAACCCTGACGTTTTTTATCTTCCATCGAGCCTGCGCCATCGTGGTCGATGACCCGGCCCTGGCGCTCGGAAGTTCGCGTCAGGAGCATTTCCTGGATGATGTCCGTCAGGCTCTCGGCCTCGGACTCCACCGCGCCCGTCAACGGGTAGCAGCCAAGGGTACGGAAACGCACTTTCTTCTTGACGATACGGGCTTTGTCTTCATCCGACAGGTGCTCGAGGATGCGCTCGTCGTCAATCATGATCAGCGTGCCGTTCTTCTCGATCACTTCCCGCTCGGCGGCAAAGTACAGCGGCACGATCGGGATGCCTTCGAGGTAGATGTACTGCCAGATGTCCAGCTCGGTCCAGTTCGACAGCGGGAATACGCGGATCGACTCGCCTTTGTTGACCTTGCCGTTGTAGACGTTCCACAGCTCCGGGCGCTGGTTCTTCGGGTCCCAGCGGTGCTTGCTGTCGCGGAACGAGTACACGCGCTCCTTGGCGCGGGATTTCTCTTCATCGCGACGGGCACCGCCGAACGCGGCGTCGAAACCATATTTGTCCAGGGCCTGCTTGAGGCCTTCGGTCTTCATGATGTCGGTGTGCTTGGCACTGCCGTGGGTGAACGGGTTGATGCCCTGCGCCACGCCGTCCGGGTTCACGTGGGTGATCAGGTCCAGGCCCAGTTCCTCGACCATGCGATCGCGAAACTTGTACATTTCCTGGAATTTCCAGCGGGTGTCGACGTGCATCACCGGAAACGGCAGCTTGCCGGGGAAGAACGCCTTGCGTGCCAGGTGCAGCATCACGGCGGAGTCTTTACCGATGGAGTACAGCATCACCGGGTTATCGAACTCGGCGGCCACCTCGCGGATGATGTGGATGCTTTCCGCCTCCAGCTGTTTCAGATGCGTCAGTTTGTCGACCATGGCTACTCACGAAAACTTTCTTATGAACGGCCAGCGGGCCGTGTTCGAGCGGGGAATCCTAGCACAGCGACCTCTTCTAATCAGGGCGCCAACTAGATCGAAACAGCATATGGATATGCCTGGTGGTTCGGGTATTGCAGTGAACGCTGTGGGAGCGAAGCTTGCTCGCGATAGCGGCGTTGCCTGTGCCGACGTCATCGCGAGCAAGCTTTGCTCCCACAAGGGATCTGAGTGAGGTCAAATGGGATTCGGGCAATCGATGAAGATGTGCTCCAGGGCAAAGCGTCGCGCCAGGTAATCGCCCAATGCCTGGACACCGTAGCGCTCGGTCGCATGATGCCCGGCGGCGATGAAGCTGATGCCGTTTTCCCGCGCACTGTGGAACGTCTGCTCCGACGCCTCGCCGCTGAGATACAGGTCGACGCCGGCCAATACCGCCTGATCGATATAGCCCTGGCCGCCACCGGTGCACCAGCCAACCCGGCGGATCATCTGCTCGCCTTCGATCAACAACGGCTCACGCCCCATGACTTCCTGGACCTTGCGCGCGAAATCCCGGGCCGTCATCGGTTCGGACAGGGAGCCGACCAGGCCGACGATCTTGGGATTGTCCGGATCCAGCGGTCCCTCGACAGTGATGTCCAACTGGCGGGCCAGTTGCACGTTATTGCCCACCTCCGGATGCAGGTCCAACGGCAAGTGATAGGCCAACAGGCTGATATCATGCTTGAGCAAGGTCCTGAGACGACGCTGCTTCATGCCGGTGATGCAAGGGTTTTCGCCCTTCCAGAAATAACCGTGATGCACCAGCACCAGGTCGGCCTCGGCCTCGACGGCAGCGTCAAGCAAGGCCTGGCTGGCGGTGACACCACTGACAATGCGCATCACCTGGGGTGCACCTTCGACCTGCAGGCCGTTGGGGCAGTAATCGGCAATCCGGCTGCTGGCCAGGTAACGGTCCGCTTCTTCGACCAGGGTGTTCAGGGCTACCGCCATGAAAAGACTCCTAAATATCCCGTTCAGAGGCACGCGCGGCCTCGTATAATGCGCGACATTATGGGCGGTCTCATACCGCCTGCAACCTTTGTAGGACGTGCTTAATGCTCAAGGCGCTGCGTTTTTCCGGCTGGCCGCTGTTGGCCGGCGTGCTTGTCGCTCTACTGATTATCCAGCGCTACCCGGAATGGGTCGGCCTGCCAAGCCTTGATGTCAACCTGCAGCAGGCGCCGCAAACCAAGGCTGTGCAACAGGGGCCGGTGTCCTACGCCGACGCCGTGACCACCGCCGCGCCAGCCGTGGTGAACCTGTACACCACCAAGGTCATCAACAAGCCCAGCCATCCGCTGTTCGAAGACCCGCAATTCCGGCGGTTCTTCGGCGACAACTCGCCCAAGCAGAAGCGCATGGAGTCGAGCCTGGGATCGGGCGTGATCATGAGCCCGGAAGGTTATATCTTGACCAACAACCACGTCACCAGCGGCGCCGACCAGATCGTGGTAGCCCTCAAGGACGGTCGTGAAACCCTGGCGCGAGTGATCGGCAGCGACCCGGAAACCGACCTCGCGGTGCTGAAGATCGACCTCAAGAACCTGCCGGCCATCACCATCGGCCGCTCAGACAGCATCCGCATCGGCGACGTCACCCTGGCCATCGGCAACCCGTTCGGTGTCGGCCAGACCGTGACCATGGGCATCATCAGCGCCACCGGACGCAACCAGCTGGGCCTGAACAACTACGAAGACTTCATCCAGACCGACGCCGCGATCAACCCGGGCAACTCCGGCGGCGCGCTGGTGGATGCCAACGGCAACCTCACTGGGATCAACACGGCGATCTTCTCCAAGTCCGGCGGCAGCCAGGGCATCGGCTTCGCCATTCCGGTGAAGCTGGCGATGGAGGTGATGAAGTCCATCATCGAGCACGGCCAGGTGATCCGTGGCTGGCTGGGTATTGAAGTCCAACCGCTGACCCAGGAACTGGCGGAGTCCTTCGGCTTGTCCGGGAGGCCCGGTATCGTGGTGGCGGGAATTTTCCGCGACGGCCCGGCGCAGAAGGCCGGCCTGCAACTGGGCGATGTGATCCTGAGCATCGATGGCGAGCCGGCCGGCGATGGCCGCCGCTCGATGAACCAGGTGGCGCGGATCAAGCCCACCGACAAGGTAACGATCCAGGTCATGCGCAATGGCAAGGAACTCAAGCTCACCGCTGAAATCGGCCTGCGCCCACCGCCGGCGCCGGTGGTGCTCAAGGAAGAGCAGTAGCCGCGGGCAACTTCCCGGGTGGCCAGTCCTCCTGAATGCAGTTCATTTCAGAAAAATGACCTGTGGCGAGGGAGCTTGCTCCCGCTCGGCCGCGAAGCGGTCGTAAACCGGCGGGTGCGGTGTGTCTGATGCTCCGCATTGGCAGGTTTTGGGGCCGCTTCGCGGCCCAGCGGGAGCAAGCTCCCTCGCCACAAAAAATCCTATCCGCTCCGCCAAAGTGATCCCCCTGGCAAACCCATCCAGATTTCACTTGAAATTACAGATAGCATAAATTCTCATTAGTAGTGTTATATTGTTTCAACTATAAGATTTGGAACAACATAACATGTCATCTCTAACACGGATGTCTTTCGCCAGCCTGGCCTTCGGCCTTTTGGGCGATCCGGCCTACGCCAAGGAAATCCAACCGCTGGAACTGGACGCCATCAGCGTGACGTCCGACTACGAATCCCCCTCCGGCCCCGTCACAGGCTATCGCGCCACCCGCTCCGCCAGTGCCACCAAAACCGACACCGCCCTGCGCGACATCCCGCAATCGATCAGCGTGATTCCCGCCAGCGTGCTCAAGGACCTGGGCAGCACCAACGTCGAACGGGCATTGGAATACGCCGGCGGTGTATCGAAGCAGAACAACTTCGGTGGCCTGACGCTCTACGAATACAGCGTGCGCGGCTTCACCACATCGGAATTCTACAAGGACGGCTTCAGCGCCAATCGCGGTTATCCAAGCACCCCAGACGCCGCGAACATCGAACGCATCGAAGTACTCAAGGGCCCGGCGGCCAGCCTGTATGGACGGGGCGATCCCGGCGGTACGGTGAACATAGTCACCAAGAAACCCCAGCCCGAAGCCTTCACCACCTTGCAAACCAGCGCTGGCAGTTGGGATCGCTACCGAACCGCGCTGGACGTCAACACGCCACTGGACACCGAAGGCAACCTGCTGTCGCGGGTCAACCTGGCGGTCGAGGACAACAATAGCTTTCGCGACCATGTCGGCAGCAAACGTGTTTTCGTTGCGCCCTCCATCAGTTGGCAACTGAACCCCGATACGCGGTTGCTGGTGGAAAGCGAAATCGTGCGCCACAGCTCGACGTTCGACCGCGGCATCGTCGCTCCGAACAATCGCTGGAGCGGCGTTTCCCGCTCGACCTTTTTGGGCGAACCCAACGACGGCGACATCGACAATCACAACAACCTGCTCCAGGCCGCCCTCGAGCGTCAGCTCAACGACACCTGGCAACTGCGCCTGGCCAGCCATTACAAGCAGGGCGAACTCTGGGGCTTCGCTTCCGAGGCACGCCCGCTGAACGCCGATGGCCACACAGTGAATCGCCGCTACCGCGAGCGTGACAACAATTGGCACGACAGCATCACTCAGTTGGAATTGCGCGGCCTGTTCGACCTCGGTCCCTGGCAGCACGAACTGTTGATCGGCAGCGAATACGAGGACTACCGCAAGAACGAACGCGTGACCAACATCGCCGGCGCTTACCCCATCGACATCTATCAGCCGGTCTACGGCCAGCCAAAACCCACTGGCACGCCCTCCGGCACAGACTTTTTCGAACATGTGCAAAGCCGCGCGCTGAACCTGCAAGACCAGATCGTCTTCACCGACAAACTGCGGGGCATCCTCGGCGTACGCTATGAGCATTTCGAGCAGGGCATCGACGATCACACCCGCAATCGCACCAACCGCCAACGCTACGATGCCCTGACGCAGCGAGCCGGCCTGTTGTATCAACTGACACCCGAGGTTGGCCTGTTCGCCAACGCCTCCACCTCGTTCAAACCCAACAATGGCCTGGATGCCGGCGGTAAAGCCTTCGACCCCGAGGAAGGCGTCGGCTATGAAGTGGGGATCAAGAGCGAGTTGTTAGACGATCGCCTGAGCACCACCCTGGCGGCGTTCCATATCGAGAAGGAAAACGTCCTGAACCCGGTCGCCGGCACCGACTTCAGCCGCGCCATCGGCAAGGCGCGCAGCCAGGGCATCGACTTGCAGTTGACCGGGCAGGTGACCGACGCCGTGCGGGTGATCGGCGCCTATGCCTACATCGACGCCGAAGTGACCAAGGGTGACCCGGGAAACCCCACAGGCAGCCGGATCCTCGGCGTCGCTAAACGCAGCGGCAGCCTGCTGGGGGTCTACGAATTCCAGGATGGGCACCTGCGCGGCTCGGATGTTGGCGCGGCGTTCACTTACGTCGGCGATCGCTCGGGCGAAGCCGGCAAGGATTTCGAACTGCCGGCCTACCACACCGTGGACCTGCTGGCCCATTACAAGGCCAGCGATGACGTCACCGTGGGCCTGAACCTGAATAACGTCTTCGACGAAAAATACTACGAACGCTCCTACAGCAATTACTGGGTCACTCCCGGCGATCCGCGCAACTTCACTGTCAGCCTCACCCTCGATCTATAAGGAAGTCAGCATGAAATACCCCAAGACCTTCGCTCTGCTCGGCCTGTTCCTGGCCACACAGGCCTCGGCCCATGGCCTGTGGACCGAACAGCGTCGCGGCAACGTCGAAGTGATCTACGGCCACGGTGCCGAAGACAATGCCTTCAAGGCGCAGAAAATCAGCGGTGCCTGGGCCTATGACCTGGGCGGCAAGATGATCCCCGTCACCGTAGAGCGCCTGCCGGACCACGCCCGCCTGCAACCACTCAAGCCGCCAGCGGTGCTGGCCGTGGCGCTGGACAATGGCATGTGGTCCCAGACGGCCGACAAGAAGTGGATCAACGAAGGCCGCAGCAAAGTGCCCGGGGCGATCGAATCGACCCATACGTTCAAATACAGCCTGGCGATCTATGAACCGGGGGTGAAACTGCCGACGCTTGCACCGATCAAGTTCGTGATCCTGCCGGAAGTCGACCCGCTGACCGTTGGCCCGGGCCAGTCATTGCCGGTACGCGTGCTGCTGGACGGCAAACCGGCGGCTGGTGTGAAACTGGTGGGCGACTACCGCAGCATGCCGAACACCGTCTCGACTGAAACCGACGCAGAAGGCCGGGCCAAGGTGCTGGTGCGCAACGAAGGCTTGAATGTGATCGCGGCGCAGATGGAAATTGCGCTCAAGGACAACAAGGACGTGGCCACCCGTGGCGTGTTCACCTCATTGACCTTCCTGGGTGAGCCGCATCACGAGTAACCCCCAGAACCTAATGTGGGAGCGAGCGTGCTCCGGGCGGCGATCCGACGATGAGGCCGGCACAATCACCGCAACGCTCAAGCCGGAGTCAAGCACTCCGGCCCATTGAGTTTCGGATCATTGACCATATTGGCCAATACCCGCTCGCGCAATGGCGCCGGCTCGCTTGCCAGCAGCCCTTGCAAAGCATGCAGTGGTGTCTCGGGGTCGAGCCACAGGCGCTGGCCTTCTTCGTCCAGAATCAACGGCCGGCGCTGGCCTGCCGCCGGTTGAGTGATGACCGCCGTGCTCAGCCACACCTGTTCCTGCACCGGATACGCTTCCCAGATCGCGGCGAAAAACAGCGACGAACCCTCCCCCGGCGTCAACCAGTACGGACGCTTGCGCGTACCGCCGCGCCACTCATAGAAACCATTGGCCGGCAGCAGGCAACGGCGCAGGCGCAAGGCCTCGCGGAACATCGGCTGCTCGGCCACGGTTTCGGCCCGGGCATGGGCCGGCGTGCGGGACAGATCGGTCAACCAAGGCGGCGTCAGGCCCCAGCGCGCCCGGGCCAGTTCTCGCTGGCCCTCGGCGTCGGCCCGCAGGATCAACACCGAATCGTTGGGCGAAATGTTCCATTGAGCCTTCTGATCGGCGGGGAAACCGGGCAGGGCCGCGAAGGTGGGGGTCCAGCGAAACAGGGCATAACGTCCACACATGGGGCAACACGACTCTTGATCGAACAAACGGCCGCCAGCCTAACAGACCAGCGTACCGGGATAGCTGTCCGGTTCATCGCCGGGCAACGGCAGTGCGGCATTGTACGCGGCGATCAACTCCCGGGCGTATTGCGCCTGGTCATCTTCCACCGCCAGTCCCAGCAAGCCCTGCATGGGCAACTCCCCCGCACCGCCCAGCAAATCGCGCCCCACCAGATGCGCCGTGATGCCTTCACTGGCAAGCATGCCTTGCAACAACTCGCCTTCCATCAGGTTTTCCAGCTCGTAGATTCGCCGCATCGGTGTCGCCCCCGTCAGTCGTTTTCGCTGAAGACCTCGAGATGCCATTCCTCACCATGGACCTGCAACACAAAGGTGATTGGCCGGCAACAGACCTGACAATCCTCGATGTAGTCCTGATCGCCGCCGGACAAGTCCAGGGATGTCTCTACGTCCTCCCCACAATAGGGACATTCATAATGAGCGCTTTCCAGCATCGCGGTCTCCCAGGTGACTTGTGCGTATAATCGCCGGTCTATTTGCAGGGCTATTTTTGTCTGGCTTATCTTCCAGGCCGTGCCCTGTCGTTTTTTCGTTAGAACCTTTACTTACCCTAGCCGTTTCCAACAAGAGAGCATGATGGGCGAATTCGATGCCATCCGACCTTACGACGACAGCGAAGTCCCAGCGGTGCTGGCACGACTGCTCGGCGACAAGGCGTTTCTAGATATCCTCACCCACTTCCGCTTCCCACGCCTGGCCGGCGCCTTCGGCTGGATGCTCAAACCCCTTATAGCGCAAAGATTGCGCCGTGAGTTCGCCGGAGTGACGTCGGTCGCCACGTTGCAGGACAAAGTGGAGTTCTATGTCGACCACACCATCGAGCGCGCCACCGACGGCGTGACCTATACCGGTGTGGAGCAGTTCAAGTCCGGCAGTGCGTATCTGTTCATCGCCAACCACCGCGATATCGTGATGGACCCGGCCTTCGTCAACTACGCCGTATACCACGCCGGCCTGCCGACGCCGCGCATCGCCATTGGCGACAACCTGCTGCAAAAGCCCTTTGTCAGCGACCTGATGCGCCTGAACAAGAGCTTCATCGTGCACCGCTCCATCACCGGGCGGCGGGAAAAAATGGCGGCATACCAGTTGCTGTCGGCGTACATCAACCATTCGATCCGCAACGATTGCGCCTCGATCTGGATCGCCCAGGCCGAAGGACGGGCCAAGGACGGTGACGACCGGACCGAATCGGCGATCCTCAAGATGTTCCACATGAGCCGCAAGGACGAGCCGTTCGGCGAGGTGATCCAGTCACTGAACCTCACCCCGGTGTCGATCAGCTACGAATACGACCCGTGCGACCAGGCCAAGGCCCGCGAGTTGTACATCCGCGCAACCACCGGCACCTACACCAAGGCTCCGGGCGAGGACGACGTGAGCATCGCCAAGGGCATCACCGGCTACAAGGGCCGGGTCCACGTGAACTTCGCCGCGCCCATCACCGAGCTGTTCGAGGACACCAAGCAACTGGCCCAGGAGATGGATCGGCAGATTCTCGGCGGCTACCGCCTGTTCCCGGTGCATTACCTGGCTTATGCCCAATGGGACGACGCCGACCCGCAGTTGCAGGTGCCCAAGGCGGCCGAGGTGTTCGGTGCCGAGGAGCTGGTCAAGGCCCAGGAAGAATGGCAACGCCGGCTGGACGCTTGCCCGCCGGAACACCGGCCGTTCCTGGTGCTGCAATATGCAACGCCGGTGCGAAATCAGTATCGGGTCAAGGCGGGGTTGGCGCTTTAAGCGACAGGTCTGAGGACACGGGTTCCCTGTGGCGAGGGAGCTTGCTGTGGCGAGGGGATTTATCCCCGCTGGGCTGCGCAGCAGCCCCAAACCCTGACAGCTCGGTAAGTCTGGTCGATCACATCAACCTGATCAGGGCTGCTACGCAGCCCAACGGGGATAAATCCCCTCGCCACAGGCCACCATGCCCCGATCAAAACGGTTATCTCATCAGAACTGCGTACTGATCCACGACACCAGCAACGCCAGCGCCAGGCAGCCAAAGCCAAACCGGTAGAAAAACCGGTTCATCCGCTGAGTGGCCAGATCCAGCAGCGCTTCGAAGCGTTCGTTGCCATCGCGATTGCGCGCTTCAAGGCAGGCCCGCGCCCGTTGTTCACGGCGGCGCGTCGCATGCAGCACCCAACCGCCCGGGCAGGCAAACAGCAACGCCAGCAGGTTGATCAGTTTGGCGGGGTGGGCGGCGAACAACGAAAGCAGATGCAGCGACATCACGAACCTCAAGCGAAAAACGGACAGGACACGTCCGTGGCCTACGAACAGGGCGCGGATTCTACCGAAAGCCTGCCGCCCTGCACCGTTTTTTCCGACCAGTAACGATCGGCTGGGTAATGGCTTGGTGACTTCGTGGCGAGGGAGCTTGCTCCCGCTGGACTGCGAAGCAGTCCCAAAAAAAGCTTGCACGATTAACCTGACACACCGAGACGCTAGTCGGGGGCTGCTGCGCAGCCCAGCGGGAGCAAGCTCCCTCGCCACAGGGTCCATAATCAATCCTCGGGTTAATTTCCCCCGTCACGGTTTCGTCATCTGATTAGGCCACTCTGTCGCCCTTCAAACCTGCCCGGAACCCCTCATGTTGCACGCCGAAAACCAGGATCGCCTGTATCTCATCAGCCCAAGCGACGAACAACAGAACCTCGTCGACAGCCTGTCCTTCAACGTGCAGGACCGACATTGGCTGGTGTATTGCGCCCTCGGCGGCCATCAACATGCCGACCTTCCAGAGACCGACCTGCTGACCGGGATCAGTGTGCTGGAGTTCTATTCCCAGGCAGCCTGAGAACATCGCCCATAAAAAACCCCTGTGGGGCAAGCTCCCACAGGGGTTGTGAGGTTTGTTACTTATTCAGCCAGCACTTGCCCAATGGTCGGATCCTTGAACAGCCGGGTCAGGGCATCGCTCAAGACGTCGCTGACCAGCTTGGTGTTGGTGTCCTGGTTAGGCGCCATGCCGAAACGCTGGTCCAGGGAAGCACCGTAACGACCGCTGTAGCGGCGGTTGGCGTTCTGCACGTCGGAGCGGAAGGTCGCGCCGATGGTGGCCTCGGTCACGTACATGCCTTCCTTGGGTGACTGATACTTGAGCTCGGCCAGGGTTACGGTCAGTTGCGGTGCATTCAAGGCATTGGCGGTCGGCGTGAAGCCCAGCAAACGCACGGCAGCTTCAGCCTGGGCCTGCAGCTTGGGCAGGATCTGCGCGCCCTGCACCGTGATCACACTGGTTTCCGGATACAGCCCGCCACGAGTGCCGAGCGTCGGCGACGGACGACCGTCCACCACTCGCACCACCACCGGCTGGCCACGCCCCACAGGCGCCAGTTGGGCATTGAGCTTGGGCTCCGGGTTAAGTTGTTGCGGGCTGTGGGCGCAGCCGACGAGGGTCAGACTGGTCACAGCGATCAAACCGAACAACAGGCGTTGCAACATGCTCTTCTCTCCAGAATCGGGCACAAACAGGCCGGCAGTATAGCGGTGCGCCATCGCCGTGAACTAGCGTCGCACGATGAATACTGAAATGTCTGACACGGGCCGTGGTTGCCGGTTCCTGTCACCCCATTGTCACGGTCCTTACACCGGCATGTCATAGCCCGCTGTCAGGCTTGCCCCAAGCTCCCTGACCCGGTATCCGCTCATGCGCTTCCTTATTTCCCTGTTCACCCCTCGCCCTCATCACCGCAGCTTCGCCTTGCTCGATCGCAACGGCCGTTGCCAGGCGTTCAAACAGTGCAGCCTGCAACCCATGGGCGAAGGCTGGGTGGAAATCGAAGAGATCCGTCTCAACTGGCTGCACCAACCATTGCCCGCCAGCGCCCGCGTGCAACCGCTTCCTGCCCGCGCACGTAACCGGCAGTTGTTGACCATCTGACCGGACGGCTAATAAAAGTCATTAAACACGACCATTTCCCTGCGTTTCTTCGATACAATCTCCCCCCGATTATAAGGACGTCTCCTGATCGGGCCTCGCAACACCGCTGATGCGCTGGTATTGGCACCCCACAACGCCCACAGAGAGCCGCCCACACAGATCGAGTGAAGCTGGCGCGCTTGCTGTTCCTCCAGGCAAATCACCACTTTTCGCGAATCTGCAGAGCTGTCATTACGCTCGGTCACTGAGCTGTCTGCCCGTTTTGCCTGTCATGTACTACATGGGGGCAACCAAACCGGGCGCAGTGCCAGGCTGGGACAGCCCTTTTTTGAGGTTCACGTCTTCAAAAGAGCGTGAAAAAACGGGTTTTCACAACTTCACGAGAGTGTGGCGAGCAAATGAAGAGTTTTGCGTCTGAACAAGCACCATTAGCGTCTGAAACAGCCCAACGACACAGGACCGGATATCGCTCAAGAACCGGCGCCTGAAGCCTGTCCGCTACGGATTTGGTTGCACGAACGGATGTCTCGGCCATAAGTCGAATTGCCTGCCCGGCGCTTAAATGAGTTCATGTGACTCTTGAGGCCAGGCTGCATGCATCCGCAGTAGGTGCGAAAAATTGCGAAGATTCGGACATGGCGATCCTGGCCATGGATAACTGGGGCGCAACTGACCTGCCCCGCCACTCCTGGCCGCTATGCCGACAATTTGGTGCTGCAGATTTTGGAGACGCGTTAAATGGCGCATAACGAAGCAGTCGATGTAGTTCTGGTAGGGGCCGGCATCATGAGTGCCACCCTGGCCGTACTGCTCAAGGAGCTCGACCCCGCGATCTCGCTGGAAGTCGTCGAGCTGATGGATTCCGGTGCCGCGGAGAGTTCCAACCCATGGAACAACGCCGGCACCGGTCACGCCGGGCTGTGTGAGCTCAATTACACGCCCCAGGCGGCCGACGGCAATGTCGACATCAAGAAAGCCGTGCACATCAACACCCAGTTCGAGGTGTCGAAGCAGTTCTGGACGTACCTGACCAAAAAAGGCACGTTCGGCTCCTCCAAGTCCTTCATCGCCCCGGTGCCACACCTGAGCTTCGTGCAAGGCGAGAAAGGCGTGTCGTTCCTGAAGAAGCGCTTCGAGCTGATGCGCCAGCATCACGCCTTCGCCGACATGGAATACACCGAGGACAAGGCCCGGATGGCCGAGTGGATGCCGCTGATGATGCCTGGCCGGCCGGCCGATGAGGTCATCGCCGCCACTCGCGTCATGAACGGCACCGACGTCAACTTCGGCGCCCTGACCAACCAGTTGCTCAAGCACCTGACCAGCGCCCCGGACACTCAGGTCAAATACTGCAAGCGCGTCACCGGCCTCAAGCGCAACGGCAGTGGCTGGACCGTGAGCATCAAGGACGTCAATTCCGGCAGCAGCCGCGATGTCGACGCCAAGTTCGTGTTCCTCGGTGCCGGCGGTGCGGCGTTGCCGCTGCTGCAAGCCTCGGGCATCGAGGAAAGCAAGGGCTTCGGCGGCTTCCCGGTCAGTGGCCAGTGGCTGCGTTGCGACAACCCGGAAGTGGTCAAGCACCACCAGGCCAAGGTCTACAGCCAGGCCGCCGTGGGCTCGCCGCCGATGTCGGTGCCGCACCTGGACACCCGTGTAGTCGATGGCAAAAAATCCCTGCTGTTCGGGCCATACGCCGGTTTCACCACCAAGTTCCTCAAGCACGGCTCGATCATGGACCTGCCGCTGTCGGTACGTGCCGGCAACATCGGCCCGATGCTGGCCGTGGCCCGGGACAACATGGACCTGACCAAGTACCTGATCAGCGAAGTGATGCAGTCCATGGAACAGCGCCTGGAATCCCTGCGTCGTTTCTACCCCGAGGCGAAAGCCGAGGACTGGCGCCTGGAAGTGGCCGGCCAGCGGGTGCAGATCATCAAGAAAGACCCGAAGAAAGGTGGCGTCCTGCAGTTCGGCACCGAACTGGTGGCGGCCAAGGACGGCAGCCTCGCCGCCCTGCTCGGCGCATCGCCGGGTGCTTCGGTGACCGTGTCGATCATGCTGGAACTGATCGAGCGCTGCTTCCCGGACAAAGCCAAGGGCGAGTGGGCTGCCAAGCTCGCAGAGATCTTCCCGGCCCGGGAAAAAGTGTTGGAAACCGACGCGGCGCTGTATCGAAAAATCAACGCGCAGAACAACATTGCGTTGGAGTTGGTTGAAGACAGCAAGGCTCAAAGTTACGCCTGATACTGTGTACTGATAAAAAGCCTCCCGTGCAAACAGGAGGCTTTTTATTACCCGTATTATGACTTCATACTGAACTTGACGCGTGTTCCGCCATGACGAACATAATCATCGTCATCTTCAACCTCTAGTAACTCCGCAACACAGGCACCTGCCGGTTTCGCTTCAACCCAGCGACGATAAGGCATTGTCTGTCCGTCACTCACCGGCACGCCAGGAATATGCCCGAAACTGAAATGGCAGGTGCGGTTTCCTTGGGTGTAGGTAAATGACTCCCGCTCGGCACGCGCCTGGGGCAGATAATAGGTTAGCTCCTGGCGTTCTCCAGGACTTATCGAAAAGCTGTGGCCCGCATTTTCCGGGGCCAGAGACCACGTGAAATCGCTACCCGGCACAATGACCGCTGACGTTGCGTTGAATATTTCCACATTGACGATCTCATCGAACGCATTGGAAACCGAACTTGCCAGACAGCCGATCAGGGCCAATAAACACCCGGCGATACATTTACCTTTATCTTCCATGATAAATAAAACTCCATTTAGCGATTGAAATGAAACCCCTTGGTTTCAACCCAAAAGTAATGGAAATCCAGTTAAAACAAAACAGCCCGAATGGTGACATAACCTTTCGGGCTTAGTTGAGTACGTCATGAAATACTGATGCAGACATTCAAACGCCGCGGCGGCGCGGACATGACATTAACGCGATCAGCCACGCGCCTTATTGATCAGTTCAATGTATTCCTCGGCGTTACGCTGGTCCTGGATCAACGCCACGAAATCCTTGCCTTGCTCATCCTTGCCATTAAGGTCGTAACCGGCCTCGACGAAAAACGTCAGGAACCGCTCGAAGTCATCGACCCGCAGCCCACGGTAGGCCTTGATCAGTTTGTGCAGCGACGGCGACGTGGCATCGACCGGTTCGAAATTGAGGAACAGCTTGACCTGTTCATCGCCAATCTCGTCGCCAATCACTTGTTTCTTGTCTTTACGCATTGCCGGCTCCAGCTCGCACAGTTCACGGGGCGGGCAGTTTACCCCCGGCAGGCCTCGCGGCTCAACGCGGGCGTTCGGCACCGGTGTGCAGGTCGGCCCAGATATGACCGTTGGCGTAGGTGAGAAACTGCACATAGACCGTGTTGTTGCGCAGCAGATCGATGACCACCCGGTACTGAGCCTGAGGATAAGACAGCGTCAGGGTCTTGCTCGCCTCGTCGAAAACCGGTTTCTTCAGGCTTTTGCTTTCGCCGTCGAAGTTAAGGATCACCTGGCTGAGGGTCGCGCCCTTGTTCATCGGCTTGCCCTTGAGACGGACCAGCAAGGGCGAAGTGACCGGAATCGGTTGCTGGTTGGACTGACGCTGGTTACCCAGCACCACCGAATACTCGGTCACTTGCAGCAACTGCTGCTGTTCAGGCTGCTCCTGGCGCACCACCAGGTCATCAGGCGGTAGGAACTGGCTGTGCATCGGTGCAGCCACGACCGCCAAGGGCAGGCTGGAGATCAACAGCAAAGTAGCGCTACGGCGGATCGATACACGCATGACAAGCTCCGGGGTCTTGGCCGAGCACTCTAGCATGAGCCTGGATGGTAAAAATAACGATCCAGATCAATACATCCGCGCAACGAGCACGGCATACTCAAAGAGCCATCAGCCCCGGCCTACCGGCGCATGCCTTTGTGGCGAGGGAGCTTGCTCCCGCTGGGTGGCGCAGCCGCCCCATAATATTGCGAGCGCTACGCACTCGAGCGGGAGCAAGCTCCCTCGCCACAGGGCCAGTGCCAGTGTCCCCCTTGCGAGGAGTATTCATGTCTTTCTCCGCCCCACCGTTGTTTGCCGCCTGGCGCCAGGCCTGGCGCGCCGGTTACACCCTGGAGCGCCTGCGTGGCGACCTGGTGGCCGGGCTGACCGTCGGCATCATCGCCATCCCACTGGCCATGGCCCTGGCGATTGCCGTTGGCGTGCCGCCGCAACATGGCTTGTACACGGTGTTGGTGGCCGCGCCCTTGATCGCCCTCACCGGCGGCTCACGCTTTAACGTCAGCGGGCCGACGGCGGCATTCGTGGTAATCCTGCTGCCCATCACGCAACAGCACGGCCTGGGCGGCCTGTTGTTGTGCACCATGCTCGCTGGTCTGATCTTGATCACCCTGGGCCTGATGCGCGCCGGACGGCTGATCCAATACATCCCCTACCCGGTGATTCTCGGCTTTACCGCCGGGATCGGCGTGGTCATCGCCACCTTGCAACTGAAGGATCTGCTGGGGTTGACCACCGTCGGGCAAGCCAAGCACTACATCGAACAGTTGGGCGAACTGATCGTGGCGCTGCCCAGTGCCCGGCTCGGCGATGGCATCATCGGCGTCACGTGCCTGGCGGTGCTGTTTGCCTGGCCACGCTGGGTACCGCGGGTTCCCGGGCATTTGGTTGCCTTGCTGGTCGGGGCGCTATTGGGACTGGCGCTGGAGCGCGGCGGTTTGCCGGTGGCGACATTGGGTGAGCGTTTCAGCTACATGGTCGATGGCATCAGCCACCCCGGTATCCCGCCGTTTTTACCGAGCTTCGAGTGGCCATGGAACCTGCCAGATGGCCAGGGGCGTCCCTTGACGCTTTCCTATGATCTGATCCGCCAATTGCTGGGCCCGGCCTTCGCCATTGCCATGCTTGGCGCCATCGAATCGCTGCTGTGCGCCGTGGTGGCGGATGGCATGACCGGCAGCAAGCATGACCCCAACGCCGAGCTGATCGGCCAAGGCCTGGGCAACCTCGTGGCGCCGCTGTTCGGCGGTATCACCGCCACGGCGGCCATTGCCCGCAGCGCGACCAATGTGCGCAGCGGCGCCTCTTCACCGCTGGCGGCGATCATTCACAGCCTTGTGGTACTGCTGGCGATGGTGTTGCTGGCGCCCCTGTTCAGCTACCTGCCCATGGCAGCCCTGGCGGCGCTACTGGTGATAGTGGCCTGGAACATGAGCGAAGCCGGACACGTGTTGCATACCTTGCGCATCGCCCCGCGCAGCGACGTACTGGTGCTGCTGACCTGCCTTAGCCTGACTGTCCTGTTCGACATGGTCATGGCCGTCGCCGTCGGCCTGCTGCTGGCCGCCGGGCTGTTCATCAAGCGCATGAGCGAACTGACCGACAGCGCCGAACTGCCTCGCCACTTCCACCAGGCCCTGCTGGACATGCCCGAGCATGTGCGCTGCTACGCAATTCGTGGGCCGCTGTTCTTCGGTGCGGCAGAAAAAGCCCTGGACGTGCTGCGCAAGTTCGATCCGGGGGTGCGCGTGGTGGTGGTGGAAATGAGCGCCGTGCCCATGCTGGACATGACCGCGCTGGCTGCGTTTGAAAACATCCTGAAGGATTACCGCAAGCAGGGCATCGGCCTGATCCTGGTCGCGACGGCGCCCAGGGTGCGCCTGAAGCTGCGCCGCGCCGGTATTCATCGCGAGCAGCGGCAATTGGCGTATGTGCAGACCCTGGAGCAGGCGCGGGTCAAGAGCGAGCAGTGGTTGGCCAGCGGCAGCACCGCTCAGCCACGACTTGCTTGAACTGTGGCGAGGGAGCTTGCTCCCGCTGGGCTGCGCAGCAGCCCCAATTGCAGGTGGGTGCTACGCACCCAAGCGGGAGCAAGCTCCCTCGCCACAAAAGCTCCGTGCCGACGACTGATTCGGTGCTCAGTCGAACTGGGCACGCATCCAGGCCCGGTACTCGGCGACGCCTGGCTCGCCTTCACGGGGCGCCCAGTGGGCCAGTTCGCCCTCGCCCACGGGGCGGTAGGGGCCGGCTTTGCATTCGAACATCAGGCTGTCGGCTTCCAGCACCACCAATCCGTGATACACGCCGGCCGGAAGGTCGACGCCGAGGCAATCGCCACCGGCCTGCAGGATGCGCTTGTCCACCACCGCGCCGGCTTCATCGAAGATCAATACCCCCAGCCGGCCCTTGAGCACCAGCAAGGTTTCGGCCTTGTCGGCGCTCAGATGGCGGTGCGGCGGGATGTAGGTCGAAGGCTGCAAGCCCACCGCCATGCGGTGGCACGGCTCATCCATTTCGTGGAAGTTATGGTGCTGCCGTCCGCGAGGGCTGGCCGCGGCTTTTTCGGCCAATCCATCGAACAGTGCATGATCCAGAAAGCTTGGCCGGGTCATCGACTACATTCCCTTGACGGCGAAAATGCCATTGGCGTTGCGCCAGTAACCTTTGTAGTCCATGCCGTAGCCGAAGATGTAGCGGTCGATGCACGGCAAGCCGACGAAATCGGCTTTCAAGTCCGGACGGGCCTTGCGGTCGTGGTCCTTGTCGATCAGCACGGCGGTGTGCACGGCGCGGGCACCGGCGTGTTTGCAGAAGTCGATGATGGCGCCCAGGGTGTGACCTTCGTCGAGGATGTCGTCGATGATCAGCACGTCGCGGTCGATGAACGAGACTTCCGGCTTGGCCTTCCAGAACAAGTCACCGCCGCTGGTTTCGTTGCGATAACGGGTGGCGTGCAGGTAGGACGCTTCCAATGGGAAGTTCAGATAGGTCAGCAGCTTGCCGGAAAAAATCAGCCCGCCGTTCATGACGCAGAACACCACCGGATTGGCATCGGCCAGCTGTTCATTGATTTGCGCACCGACACGGGCGATGGCCGCTTCGACTTCGGCTTCGGTGTACAGGCAGTCAGCCTCTCGCATGATTTGACGGATATGCTCGAGATCAGCGGACATGGCGCTCTCCAGGGGTGGCAGGGTTCGGAAAAGCCGGCAAAGGTACGCATCCCGCCCGGCCAGATCAAGCGTTTGTGGACTAACGTTCTGTATTGTCTATAGGACAACACCCTCGGATAGATTAATCTAGGCCGGTTTTTTTGCCCGCCGCCGGAGCCTTCCCCATGCCCATCCTCGAGATCCGCCATCCGCTGATCAGACACAAACTCGGCCTGATGCGCCGCGCCGATATCAGCACGAAGAACTTCCGTGAACTCGCCCAGGAAGTCGGTGCCCTGCTCACCTACGAGGCCACCAAGGACCTGCCGCTGGAGTCCTATGAAATCGACGGCTGGGCCGGTACGGTCCAGGTCGAGAAGATCGCCGGCAAGAAGATCACCGTGGTGCCGATCCTGCGCGCCGGCATCGGCATGCTCGAGGGCGTACTGAGCCTGATTCCAGGGGCCAAAGTCAGCGCCGTGGGTGTGGCTCGCAACGAGCAGACCCTGCAGGCGCACACCTATCTGGAAAAACTGGTGCCGGAAATCGACGAGCGCCTGGCGATGATCATCGACCCGATGCTCGCCACCGGCAGCTCCATGGTCGCCACCATCGACCTGTTGAAAAAAGCCGGTTGCCGGGACATCCGCGCCATGGTGCTGGTCGCCGCGCCCGAAGGCATCAAGGCCGTGCAGGACGCCCACCCGGACGTGACCATCTACACCGCGTCCATTGACCAGAAACTCAACGAGCACGGCTACATCATCCCGGGCCTGGGCGATGCCGGCGACAAGATCTTCGGCACCAAGCAGAAGGACGCTTGAGCATGCAGGATGAGTTCAACGATCCGCTCTGGCGCCAGGTGCTGTCCGGCGCGCAGATGCTGTTCGTCGCCTTCGGCGCGCTGGTACTGATGCCGCTGATCACCGGGTTGGACCCTAACGTGGCGCTGTTCACGGCCGGCCTGGGAACGATCCTGTTCCAAATCGTCACCGGGCGCCAGGTGCCAGTGTTCCTGGCTTCGAGCTTTGCCTTCATCACGCCGATCATCCTCGCCAAGGGCCAGTTCGGCCTGGCCGCGACCATGGGCGGCGTGATGGCGGCAGGTTTCGTCTACACCTTTCTTGGCCTGGCGGTGAAGATCAAGGGCACCGGGTTCATCGACCGGCTGCTGCCGCCGGTAGTGATTGGCCCGGTGATCATCTCCATCGGCCTGGCCATGGCGCCGATTGCCGCCAACATGGCGATGGGCAAGGCCGGCGACGGCACCGAGCTGATTCATTATCAGACCGCGATGATGATCTCGATGCCGGCGCTGCTCACCACCCTGATCGTGGCGGTGTTTGGCAAAGGCATTTTCCGCCTGGTGCCGATCATTTCCGGCGTGCTGGTGGGCTTTGCCATGGCGTTTTTCTTCGGCGTCGTGGACACCGCGAAAATCGCCGCCGCGCCGTGGTTCGCCCTTCCGGCCTTCACCGCACCGGAGTTCAATTGGCAGGCGATCCTGTTCATCGTCCCGGTGGCGCTGGCGCCGGCCATCGAGCACATCGGCGGCGTGATTGCCGTGGGCAGCGTGACCGGTCGCGACTACCTGAAAAAACCCGGTCTGCACCGCACACTGCTCGGTGACGGCATTGCCACCACCGCCGCCGGCCTGTTCGGCGGCCCGCCCAACACCACCTATGCCGAGGTGACTGGCGCGGTGATGCTAACCAAAAACTACAACCCGAAGATCATGACCTGGGCGGCGATCTTTGCCATCAGCCTGGCATTCATCGGCAAGTTCGGTGCGCTGCTGCAAAGCATTCCGGTGCCGGTGATGGGCGGGATTCTGTGCCTGTTGTTCGGTTCGATTGCGGCAGTGGGCATGAACACCTTGATCCGCCACAAGATCGACCTGGGCGAGGCGCGCAACCTGGTGATCGTTTCGGTCACGCTGGTGTTCGGCATCGGTGGTGTGCTGGTGGGCACCGGCACTGGGCCGGACGATTTCGGCCTCAAAGGCATCGCGTTGTGCGCGGTGGTGGCGATCGCGCTGAACCTGCTGCTGCCGGGCAATGACAGTTGGAAGCACAAGAAGGCGGATGAGCCGCTGCTATAAATCAGCCTGCTCTTCTATTGTGGCGAGGGAGCTTGCTCCCGCTGGACTGCGAAGCAGTCCCGCTGTTGTGGGCGCTTCGCACCCAAGCGGGAGCAAGCTCCCTCGCCACAGGTTTTGTATTACAGCGCGATCGGCGCCCGCTCACACAGCGTGCTCAACGCCTTGGCCCACTGCGGCTCATCATTGAGGCAAGGCACCAGCACCAACTCCTCCCCTCCGGCCTCACGGAACTGCTCGCGCCCGCGATCACCGATTTCTTCCAGGGTCTCGATGCAGTCGGCAACGAACGCCGGGCACATCACCAGCACCTTCTTCACGCCACTTTTAGCCAACTCTTCCAGGCGTGCTTCAGTGTAAGGCTCGATCCACTTGGCACGGCCCAGTCGCGATTGGAACGATACCGACCAACTACCATCCGCCAGCCCCATCTGCTCGGCAAACAGTTGCGCGGTGCGAATGCACTGGGCGCGGTAACAGGTCGCCATGACCTCCGGCGGCGCGTTCTTGCAGCAGTCGGCGTCTTTGAAGCAATGGAAGCCCGTTGGGTCGAGCTTGGTCAGGTGCCGCTCCGGCAAACCATGGAAACTCAACAACAGGTGATCGTGTTCCTGCATCAGGTACGGCTTGGCGCTGGCCACCAGGGCGTCAACGTATTCGGGCTGATCGTAGAAGGGCTGGAGAATCGAGAACTGCACATCGAGTCTCTTTTCCCGCACGACCCGCTTGGCCTCTTCGATCACCGTGGTCACGGTGCTGTCGGCGAACTGCGGATACAACGGCGCCAACGTGATCTTCTTGTGACCCTGGCTCGCCAGCCGCACCAACGCCGACTCAATGGACGGCTCGCCATAACGCATTGCCAGTTCTACCGGTCCCTGGGTCCACTGCGCGGTCATGGCCTGTTGCAGCCGGCGGCTGAGCACCACCAACGGCGAACCCTCCTCCCACCAGATCGAGGCATAGGCATGGGCCGACTGCTCGGGACGCTTGATCAGGATCAGCGACACCAGCAAGCGCCGCACGGGCCATGGCAAGTCGATGACATAAGGATCCATCAGGAATTGATTGAGGTAGCGGCGCACATCGGCCACCGAAGTGGAGGCAGGCGAACCCAGATTCACCAGAAGCAACGCGTGATCGGTCATGCAACGTCCTATTTCAAAGGCGGCCGGACAAGTCTTCCAAGGCCGCGGGCAAATCAGTGAACCGGAATGTGAAACCCGCCGCCTGCAATCGGGCCGGCGTGGCGCGCTGGCCGCCGAGCAACAGCAAGGACAGTTCCCCCAGCGCGACTTTCAACGCAAGCTCCGGCATCGGCACCACGGCTGGCCGATGCAATACATGCCCCAGGGCCTTGGCAAAATCGCGGTTGCGCACCGGGTTCGGAGCGCACGCATTATAAGGACCGCTGGCATCAAAGCGGTGCAGAAGAAAATCAATCAGGGCGATTTGATCGTCAATATGAATCCACGGCATCCACTGCCGACCATTGCCGATACGCCCGCCCAGCGCCAGTTTGAACGGCAGCCGCAGCCGCGACAAAAAGCCGCCCTCGGCAGACAGGACCAGGCCGGTACGAACCAGCACCACGCGTATGCCCAACGCCTCGGCCCGTTGCGCGGTTTCTTCCCAGGCGATACACAACTGACTGGCGAAATCTTCACTCACCGGCCCCGACTCCTCAGTCAACTCACGCTCGCCACCGTCGCCATACCAGCCCACCGCGGAACCGGAAATCAACACCTGCGGTTTCTGCTCGCAACGCTCCAGCCACGCTAGCAAAACTTCCGTCAGCGTGATGCGACTGCTCCACAACAACATCTTGCGCTTGTGACTCCAGGGCCGGTCGGCAATCGGCGCTCCCGCGAGGTTGACCACTGCGTCCACCGGCTCGACAACTTCATCGAGCCTGGCAACGCCTCGTACATCTGCCCCACAGATTTTCGCCACCTCTTCGGGCCGGCGACTCCATACCGTCAAGCGATGTCCCTGCCCCAACCAGAGGCGGCAGAGCTGACGTCCGATCAAACCAGTACCGCCGGTCAGCAATATGTGCATGAGATGTTCCTCGTATCGCGTTTTACCCGGCCCATTAGTCTATTTTTATAAGCAGGGATTTTTCGTATCGGACAGGGTCTGTGTTTAACAATAGGACAAGCTGTCCAAACGCGAACGGTAAAACTTATACCAAAAACCCGAATTGTACAGGTTTAAACGACGGCGTAGTCTGTACAGAAAGGTAAACGAGGCCCTCATGACTGTACCTATCGCAATCATCGGCACCGGCATCGCCGGACTTTCAGCCGCCCAGGCCCTGACGGAGGCCGGGCATATCGTTCAACTCTTCGATAAAAGCCACGGCAGCGGCGGACGCATGTCGAGCAAACGCAGCGACGTCGGCGCATTGGACATGGGCGCGCAATACTTCACCGCCCGTGATCGCCGCTTTGTCACGGAGGTCCAGCGCTGGCAAACCAACGGCTGGGCGGCGGAATGGAACCCGCAACTCTACAACTTCCAGAACGGACAACTGAGCCCATCGCCGGACGAGCAGACCCGTTGGGTCGGCACGCCGCGCATGAGCGCCATCAGCCGCGCCTTGCTCGACAAGTTGCAGGTGCAGTTTTCCTGCCGGATCACCGAGGTGTACCGCGGCCAGGAACACTGGCATTTGCAGGACGCCGAAGGTTTCACCCACGGCCCCTTCGGCCAGGTGGTGATCGCCACGCCCGCGCCCCAGGCCACCGCGTTGCTGGCGGCCGTACCGAAGCTGGCCGCAGTGGCCGCCGGCGTGAAGATGGACCCGACCTGGGCCGTGGCGCTGGCCTTCGAAACACCGCTGGATACGCCCATGGAAGGCTGCTTCGTACAGGACAGTCCCCTGGATTGGCTGGCGCGCAACCGCAGCAAGCCGGGACGCGACAACACGCTCGACACCTGGGTACTGCACGCCACCAGCGACTGGAGCCGGCAGCACATCGACCTGTCCAAGGAAGCGGTGATCGAACATCTGCACGGCGCCTTCGCCGAACTGCTGCACAGCGCGATGCCCGCACCGAGCTTCAGCGTGGCCCATCGCTGGCTCTACGCCCGCCCCGCCGGCAACCACGAATGGGGCGCCTTGGCCGATGCCGACCTGGGCCTGTATGTGTGCGGCGACTGGTGCCTGTCCGGCCGGGTCGAAGGCGCATGGCTCAGCGGCCAGGAGGCCGCACGCCGCCTGCACGCAAGCCTGCAGTAAGCGCATCACCCATCGATATTCGCTGCTGTCGAAAGAGACAGCAGCCTGCCTGCGACACAGATTGACGTCGCCTCGCCACACAATCCGGTTGACTTGTGCACGTTCGGACCTATGATGAAAATATTGTACAGAAACACAAATCTGTACAAGATTTAGCAATCAGAGGTCGCCTATGTCCAGCACAGCCATCGCCAAACCCAGAATCGCCATCAGCGCCTGCCTGATGGGGGCTGAAGTTCGCTTTAACGGCGGGCACAAGCAATCGCAGTTGTGCAGCCGCACCCTCGTCGACTATTTCGATTTCGTGCCGGTGTGCCCCGAAGTCGCCATCGGCCTGGGTATCCCCCGGGAGCCGATTCGCCTGGTGGGCGACCCCAAACATCCCGAGGCGCTCGGCACGGTGAATCGCGAGCTCAACGCGACCCGGCCACTGGCCGACTACGCAAAGCAAATGGCTGGGGAACTGGATGACATCTGCGGCTATATCTTCATGCAGAAATCGCCGTCCTGCGGACTGGAGCGGGTCAAGGTTTATGATCACAACGGCGTGACCCAGGACGGCGGCGGCCGCGGGATCTATGCCCAGGCCTTCTGCGAACGCCACCCCGACCTGCCGGTGGAGGAAGACGGTCGCCTCAACGACCCGGTGCTGCGCGAGAACTTCCTGACCCGGGTGTTCGCCTATGCCGCCTGGCAACCTTTGCGTCGCGACGGACTGAGCCGTCGCGACCTTATCGAATTCCACTCGCGCTACAAATACCTGCTGATGGCCCACAACCCAGTGCAATACAAGGCCCTGGGCAATTTGCTGGGCAACATGGGCAAGGCCGACCCCAATGAGTTGGGCCCACGCTATTTCAGCGCATTGATGGCCGCCTTGAAGAAATGCGCCACCCGTCGCACCCACACCAACGTGCTGCAACACCTGAGCGGTTACCTCAAGCGCGTCATCGACGCCGATGACAAACAGGAAGTACAGCATCTGATCGGGCAATATCGCCTCGGCATCGTGCCCTTGGTGGTGCCACTGACGTTGCTCAAGCATCACCTGCGCCAGCACCCCGATCCTTACCTGACGCAGCAGGTCTACCTGCAACCACACCCGGAAAACCTCAGCTTGCGAAACGCTATTTGATGAAGAACGAACCCGACTCCAGCGCCAGCGAAGACCTGGGGGCCGACTTTGCCAAGGCCTTGGCGCAAGGCTGGCTGCCCATACGCGAGGTCGCCCGGCAAACCGGTGTCAACGCCGTCACGCTGCGAGCCTGGGAACGCCGTTATGGCCTGATCGTGCCGCACCGTACCCCCAAGGGCCACCGACTGTTCAATGCCGACCATGTGCAACGGATCCTGAGCATTCTCACCTGGATCGACCGTGGCGTTGCGGTGAGCAAGATCAAGCCTTTGCTGGACACACCGCAGCCACCGACCGAACCCACACAGGTGCCGGAGAATGACTGGCAGCGCCAGCGCCACGCCTTGGTGCTGGCGGTGACGCAACTGGCCGAGCGCCAGATCGATGATCTGGTCAACCAGGCGATGGCGCTGTACCCACCCTGGACCGTGTGCGAGCAGTTGCTCTTGCCGTTGCTGGCCGAGTTGCACCTGCGCTGGCAAGGCCAGTTCGGTGCGCAGCTGGAACGGGTCTTCCTGTACTCGTGGCTGCGCAGCAAGTTCGGCAGCCGGATCTACCACAACAACCGTCAGTTGCGCGGCGCGCCACTGTTGCTGGTCAATCATTCGGACTCGCCCCAGGAGCCGCACTTATGGCTCACCGCCTGGCTGGCCAGCAGCGCCGACTGCCCGGTGGAAGTGTTCGACTGCCCTCTACCGGCCGGCGAACTGGCCCTGGCGGTCGAGCGCCTCAAGGCCCGCGGCGTCCTGCTGTATTCCAGTCACGCACTCAACCTGTCCCAACTGCCCAGGCTGCTGGGCGGAATCGATTGCCCGATCGTCATTGCCGGCCCGGCTGCGTCGATCCACCAAGCCAGGTTATCCACAGGCGTGTCGATGATTGACGTGTCCTGGGCCGAAGACCCGTTATCGGCTCACCGCGAACTGAGTCGTCGAGAACTCCTTTAGATGGAAGACAGCATGCAACTGATCTGGCTGCGCAGCGACTTGCGCCTACACGACAACACCGCCCTCACGGCGGCCGCAGCCCAAGGCCCCTGCGTGGCGGTGTACCTGACCAGCCCCGAACAATGGCGCGCCCATGACGACGCACCGTGCAAGATCGATTTCTGGTTGCGCAACCTCAGCGCGTTGAGTGCGGCCCTGGCCGAATTGAACATCCCATTGCTGATCCGCGCCGCTGCGCATTGGCACCAGGCACCGCAGGTACTGCTCAAGCTGTGTCGCGAACTGAACGTCGACGCCGTGCATGTCAACGAAGAGTACGGCCTGAATGAAACACGACGCGACGCCGAAGTCGCCCGCACGCTGAATGACCAGGGCGTTGAATTTCACAGCCACCTCGATCAATTACTGTTCAAGCCCGGCAGCGTGCTGACCAAGACCGGCAATTATTTCCAAGTGTTCAGTCAGTTCCGCAAAGTCTGCTACAGCCGTCTGCACCTCTCATTGCCGAGCCTGGTCGCCACGCCGGCCCGGCAGGCCTCCACCGGCATTGCCCGCGACCCGGTGCCGACACAAGTCGATGGCTTCGCCCCGCCCAGCGAAGCGCTACGAGCCCTCTGGCCCGCCGGGGAAACCGAAGCCCGTCGGCGCCTGGACACCTTCGTCGACCAGCACATCGACGATTACCAAGGTGAACGAGATTACCCCGCCAGGCCCGGCACCAGCCAGCTCTCGGCCTATCTGGTGGCCGGCGTGGTGTCGCCGCGCCAGTGCCTGCACGCCGCGCTGCAAGCCAACCAAGGTGAATTCGAGAGCGGAAATGCCGGCGCTGTGACCTGGATCAATGAATTGCTCTGGCGCGAGTTTTATAAACACATTCTAGTGGGCTATCCACGCGTGTCGCGCCATCGTGCGTTTCGCCCCGAAACCGAGGCGTTGGCATGGCGCAAGGCCCCCGCAGAATTGGAAGCCTGGAAGCAAGCACGCACCGGCCTACCGATTATCGATGCAGCCATGCGTCAAATGCTGGAGACCGGTTGGATGCACAACCGCTTGCGGATGGTCGTAGCCATGTTCCTGACCAAGAACCTGTTGATCGATTGGCGCGAAGGCGAGCGCTTTTTCATGCAGCACCTGATCGACGGCGACCTCGCCGCCAACAATGGCGGCTGGCAATGGAGCGCCTCCACCGGCACCGACTCGGCGCCCTGGTTCCGCATCTTCAATCCGTTGAGCCAGTCGGAAAAATTTGACCGCGAGGGCTTGTTCATCAAGCACTGGTTACCTGAACTGAACGATCTGGACAGGCAACAGGTCCATAGCCCAAATACCCAGGGCGGCTTGTTTGGCGCCGTGGATTATCCGGCACCGATTGTCGACTTGAGCCAATCCAGGGCGCGTGCGCTGGCAGCGTTCAGAAACCTGCCAGCGCGACAGGATGCAGCCGTTGAAGGGATGGGCGATTAGCGAACACGAAATTGCCGGTCTAGGGGATGCATCATTTACCCGATAACATATAGTCTTACTAATCGTACGGACTCTACTGAAAAGCCACGGATCAGTAGGCTGTCCAATCGAAAGGAGAAGGGAATGGGTCTCAGACTGCCACGGCGCTATTGGCTCACCGGGGCTGGCAACGGAATCGGCGCTTCGTTGGCTGAAGCGATACTGGAGACAGGTGCATACCTGGCCGTCAGTTCGCGCTCGACCCGATCATGCGAAACCCTTTCGGTACGTTATCCAGGACAAGTGCTGGCCGTGCCCGGCAATTTGACCGACAGCCGGGCCGTGCGCGAAATCGGCGAACAGATCACCCGGCAATGGGGCGCCCTGGATCAGGTGATCGTCAATGCCGGGACGGCTGAGTACGTTGACGGGCAGCCGGCTGATCACACATTGATCGAGCATATTGTGCGCAGCAATCTGCTGGCTGCCAGTTTCTGCATCGAAGTGGCCACGCCCTTGTTGCGCGCTGGGACCGAACCTCATCTGGTGGGTATTGCCAGCCCGGCGACTTACCTGCCGCCTTCGCAAACCGAAGCCGGTGGCAACGGGATACGTCATCTGTTCGAATCGGCTCGGGCAGACCTGGCGCGCGCGGGTGTTGACGCGACGTTGGTACACCCTGGCTACGACGGCCCATTGCAGGGGGCCGAAGACAGCTTCCCAACCCCGGCTCACTGGTCGGCGGACGAAGCAGCGCAACATGTGCTGAATCAGTTGGTCGAGCGCCCACGGGAAGTCGCGCTCCCCATTGTGTCCATGACCACACTCTGGCCTTTGCCTTCGTCGACCGAAACCGTGCCGCCCGACATTGACTCATGCCAGGCGAAAAACGGCTATCCGATCAAGGGACAACCCTGAGCCGCCGATTGCCTTACACTGCGCGCCATGAAAACCATCCCTGTCCATGAAATCCCGGCACCGGCAGTCACGTGCTCGACGTGCGCGGCGTGCTGCTGCCAGTTGGAAGTGATGCTGATCACCGACACCGGGGTTCCGGAGCGTTTTATCGACACGGACGACTGGGGTGGGGAAGTGATGCTGAGGCTTGATGACGGTTGGTGCGCGGCCCTGGATCGCGACAGCATGATGTGCACCATCTACGAAAAGCGCCCGCTGATCTGCCGGGAGTTCGAGATGGGCGCACCGGAGTGCCTGGAAGAACGCCAAGGGATTGCGACGGCGTATCGGTAGGAAATAGACCCGATTTTTGTGGGAGCGGGCATGCTCGCGAAGCGTCGGATCAGCCAGCACTGAAGCGATTGACACTACGCTTTCGCGAGCAAGCCCGCTCCCACAGTATTTAAGTGTTACAGCGGCATCGTGTAGTGCAGCGAGTAGCTTTCTACACCATCGTTGGTCGACTTGATGCCGGCGTTGGAGTAATGAGTGGCGCGAATGCCCACTTCATGTCCACCGTTGAAGCGCAGGCCGAAGCCGATACGATCTTCAAACTGGAAAGCCGTACCGAGCTTGTTGTCTTCCACTTCGGTATTGGCGAACAACGCCACACCGACACCCGCCTCGATGTAAGGCTTCACGTTCTGGCCGGAAAATTCATACACAAACACAGGCGAAAACGACAGGCTGTGATTGCTGGATGTCTCGTCCCCTTCCCAGTAGGTATAGGCACCGCTCCAGTAGCCGGTCAGGCGACCGACATCACTTTGCAGCCAACTCTTGTCCCAGTCGAACTGCATGCCCAGGCGATAGGTCATGGTCGAATCGCTGGTCTGGCCAACCCCAAATTCCACACCCGCTGCTTGTGCAGTGTAAGTGTGCCCCAACAATGCAGCCGCAAACGCGGCGAAGCAGAATAAGCGCTTCATTAGAAACATCCTTTTCCGAACAGACTTAGTTGATTTTGTTACAAACAGACAAAGCTATAGAAATCTGCCCCCAAACAGAAGTTCAGCCCGTTTCACACAGTTTTCACATTTTTCTTACAGATCGAAGCTTCGCACAACGCCGGACGAATGCCATAGCGTAGGTAGGATTTTTCTTAAATGTATCGGGTCTGCACTCGTCCAGAAATACGTTTCGCCGGCTGGTCCCTCAGCCAGCAGCTCTCGCTCAGCCAAAAGACGCTGAAGTTGCCGGGCCACGGCGGCACCGGTGTCGATCAGGCTGATGTGCTCCGGAATCATCCGCGCGAGCAATGGCTTGAGGAACGGATAGTGCGTGCACCCCAGGATCAGCGTATCGCAGCCAGCTGCCAGCAAGGGGTCGACGTAATGTTGCAGCAATTGATACAAGGCCGGACTGTGTAAATCACCCGTCTCGATCAGTTCAACCAGGCCCGGACACGGTTGCGTGATGACTCGCACATCGGTGGCGAAACGGTCGAGCAAAGCGGCGAACTTGGCGCTCTGCAAGGTGCCGGTGGTGGCCAGCACACCGACGATACCGCTGCGGGTCGCGGCAGCCGCCGGCTTGACCGCCGGCTCCATCCCGACGATGGGCCAATGAGGGAAATCACGGCGTAGATCGGCAACGGCAGCAACCGTTGCGGTGTTGCAGGCGACAACCAGCGCCTTGGCGCCCTGGCCCAGGAGAAAGTCGGCAATGATCGCGCAGCGTTGCCGGATGTATTCCGGGGTCTTCTCGCCGTAGGGAATATGCCCACAGTCCGCCACATACAACAGCGACTCATTGGGCAGCAACTGGCGAATTTCCCCCAGCACCGACAACCCGCCGACACCCGAGTCAAGCACACCAATCGGCGCTTCACTCATGTTGGCCACCGCAGACGCTGCAACCTGGGTCGCGCTTGACCCGCAGTTCACGGAAACGCGTGCCCAGGGCATCGATCAACAGCAAGCGCCCCACCAGCGGCTCACCGAAACCGGCCAGCAACTTCAAGGCTTCAAGGGCTTGCAGGCTGCCCACCAATCCCACCAGCGGTCCGATCACACCGGCCTCGCTACAGGTCAGCTCGGCTTCGCTGCCGTGACCATAAAGGCAGTGATAGCAAGGGCTTTCGGGGCGGCGTGGGTCGAACACCGACAACTGCCCTTCCAGACGAATCGCCGCGCCACTGACCAGCGGCTTACCCGCCGCGACACAGGCCGCGTTCACCGCTTCGCGGGTCGAGAAATTGTCGGAGCAGTCGAGCACCACATCCACTGTCGCGACTGCCGCGGCCAGGCTGTCTTCGTCCATGGCCACCCGGTGAGGCATCAGCCGAACCTCAGGGTTGATCGCCCCCAGGCGTCGCATCGCCGAATCGACCTTGCTCAGGCCGACGCTGTCAGTGTCGTGAATGATCTGGCGTTGCAGGTTGGTCAGGTCGACGGTGTCGAAATCCGCCAGGTGCATCTCCCCCACCCCAGCGGCGGCCAGGTACAACGCTACCGGGGCGCCGAGACCACCAAGGCCGATGATCAGCACGCGGCTTTGCTTGAGACGCAATTGGCCGTCGATGTCGACGTGCTGCAACAGAATCTGCCGGCTGTAGCGCAACAACTCCTGATCGTTCAGCACGGCAGGCACCCCAGGCTGATGCGCTCATGACCACCCAGGTCCTTGCGGCTGTGGACTTCGACAAAGCCTTGGGTGCGCAGCAAATCGCGCACTGCTTCGGCCTGGTCGTAGCCGTGCTCGAGCATCACCCAGCCACCCGGCTCAAGGTGAGCCGGGGCCTGGGCAACGATCTGGCGCAAATCATCGAGCCCGTCCGGCCCGGCAACCAGGGCGCTGGATGGCTCGAAACGCACGTCACCCTCGGCCAGATGCGGATCGCTGGCTGCAATGTACGGCGGGTTGCTGATGATCAACTCGAAACGCGTGTCTTCCAGCGCACTGAACCAGTGGCTGCTCAGCACCGTGACGTTGTGCAGATCCAGGCGCTGGCGATTGCGTTCGGCCAGGGCTACGGCCTCCAGCACCCGGTCGACCGCGGTGACTTTCCAGGCAGGGCGCTCGCTGGCCAATGCCAGGGCAATCGCACCGCTGCCGGTGCCCAGGTCCAGGACCCGGGCCGGTGTGGCCGGCAACAACGCCAGCGCGGTTTCCACCAGCAGCTCGGTGTCGGGACGCGGGATCAAGGTATGAGGCGCGACTTCCAGGTCGAGTTTCCAGAAGCCCTGTTGCCCGAGGATATACGCCACCGGCTCGCCGGAGCGACGCCGCCGCAGGTATTCGGAGAACAGCAACGCTGCCTCACTGGGTACGATCCGCTCGGGCCAGGTGTGCAGGAAGCTGCGGGACTTGCCCAAGGCTGCGGCAAGCAACAACTCGGCGTCCAGCCGTGCCGTGGGCGAATCCGGCAACTCGGCGGCGCGTAACAGACTGGCGATGATGGTCATTTATTCACCTGTGCTTACTCGCCAATCGCCGCCAGCTGGTCGGCCTGGTATTCGGCCAGCAACGGCTCGATCACCGCATCGACCCCGCCGGCAAGGATCTCGTCCAGGGAATACAGGGTCAGGTTGACGCGATGGTCGGTGACCCGGCCCTGGGCGAAGTTGTAGGTACGGATCCGCTCGGAACGATCCCCCGAGCCCACCAGCAATTTGCGCTCACTGGCGATGGCATTGGCAGCGGCGCTGGTCTGCTGGTCGTTGAGCTTGGCCGACAACCAGGCCATGGCCCGCGCGCGGTTCTTGTGCTGGGAACGTTCTTCCTGGCACTCGACCACGATGCCCGAGGGCAAGTGCGTGATGCGGATCGCCGAGTCAGTCTTGTTGACGTGCTGGCCGCCCGCGCCGGAGGAACGGTACGTGTCGACCCGCAGGTCCGCCGGGTTGATCTCGATGGCTTCCTGCTCGTCCGGCTCGGGCAATACCGCCACGGTGCAAGCCGAGGTGTGGATACGCCCTTGGGATTCGGTGGCCGGCACACGCTGCACACGGTGGGCACCCGATTCGAATTTCAGCTTGCCGTAGACATTATCGCCTTCGACCCGGGCGATGACTTCTTTATAGCCGCCGTGTTCGCCTTCGTTCTCCGACAGGATCTCCACCCGCCAACCGCGACGCTCGGCATAACGCGAATACATGCGGAACAGGTCGCCGGAAAAAATCGCCGCCTCGTCGCCGCCGGTGCCGGCACGGATCTCGAGGAACACGTTGCGCCCGTCATTCGGGTCCTTGGGCAGCAGCATGCGTTGCAGGTTGCTTTCCAGTTCGAGCAACTGCTCCTTGGCTTCGCGCACTTCTTCCACGGCCATTTCACGCATGTCCGGGTCGCTGTCCTTGAGCAGCGCCTGGGCGCCTTCGAGGTCGTCCTGCACTTTGAGCAACTGTTTATAGGTGGCGACAATCGGCTCGACTTCCGCATATTCCTTGGAATAGGTGCGGAATTTGTTCTGGTCGGAAATGACTTCGCCGTCGCCCAGCAAGGCGGTCAGTTCTTCGAAACGGTCCTGGAGGATATCCAGCTTGTTGAGCAGTGACGCTTTCATTGCGGTTTTTTATCCGAAAAGCTATCCGGTGAGCCCTCACCGAGGGCGAAGAGTTCCTGGGCCATGGCCAGCGCATCGAGGCGGCCTTCGGCGGTCAGCTTCTTGAGCTGGACACTGGGGGCGTGGAGCAATTTGTTGGTCAGGCCGCGAGCCAGTTGCACCAGCACCTCTTCGGCACTGCCGCCGTTGGCCAGCAGGCGCTGGGCCTTTTGCAGCTCCTCGTCGCGCAGGCGTTCGCTCTGCTGACGATAGGCCTTGAGCACATCCACCGCCGCCAGCTCGCGCAGGCGGACCATGAAGTCGTCGGCGCCGATGGTGATCATCTCTTCCGCCGCCTGGGCCGCGCCTTGTCGGCTCTTGAGATTCTCGGCGACCACCTCGTGCAGATCGTCGACGCTGTAGAGATACACGTCGTCCAGCTCGCCGACTTCCGGCTCGATGTCCCGGGGGACAGCAATGTCCACCATAAAAATCGGCTTGTGCTTGCGCAGTTTCAGGGCACTTTCCACCGCGCCCTTGCCAAGGATCGGCAACTGGCTGGCGGTGGAACTGATGACGATGTCGCTGTGCACCAGCTCCGCGGGAATGTCCGACAACAGCACCGCATGGGCGCCGAACTGCTCGGCCAGGGTACTGGCCCGCTCCAGGGTCCGGTTGGCGACGACTATGCGCTTGACCCCCAGGTCGTGGAGATGGCGGGCGACCAGGGTGATGGTCTCACCGGCGCCGATCAGCAGCGCCTGGCTGCGTTGCAAATCGCTGAAGATCTGTTTCGCCAGGCTGACAGCGGCAAACGCCACGGATACCGGGTTTTCGCCGATGGCGGTGTCGGTGCGCACTTGCTTGGCGGCATTGAAGGTGGCCTGGAACAGACGGCCCAACAGCGGACCGACGGTGCCGGCCTCGCGGGCCACAGCGTAGGCCGACTTCATCTGGCCGAGAATCTGCGGCTCGCCCAACACCAGCGAATCGAGGCCCGAGGCGACGCGCATCATGTGACGAACGGCCGCATCGTCTTCATGCACATAGGCACTGGCGCGCAGTTCTTCGAGGCTCAGGTCGTGATAGTCGGCCAGCCAGCGCAGAATCGAATCCGCCGAAACGTGATCCTGTTCTATATAAAGCTCGCTGCGATTGCAGGTGGAGAGGATCGCAGCTTCGCGGCTGTCGGTGAGTCGGCAGAGCTGCTGCAGGGCCTCAACCAGTTGCTCAGGCGTAAAGGCCACGCGCTCGCGGACGTCTACTGAAGCAGTCTTGTGGTTAATACCGAGTGCAAGGAAGGCCATTCAAGGTCGCTGATAGTGACGTGAAGCCGGCAATTGTCCTACTTCGTCAGATTCAGAACAACCACTCGATCTCTATCGCCCTGCCCTGGCTTGTAAATCGACGGGGCGGTTATGTTTGACCCAAGGCTTGTGTCATGATGATCCGACCGCAGGTTAGTCGTCCTCTTCCTATATGAATAGATCTTCCGCGTTGCTCCTCGCCCTTGCCTTGCTCAGCGGCTGCCAGTCCATGGCCCCCGTTTCGACGGACGGTACGCCGCCGGTCGAAGACAGCGTGCAGGCACCTGAAAAACCCAAGGTCTACGGCTCGTTCAGCGAAGAAACCATCTTCAGCCTGTTGAGCGCCGAACTGGCAGGCCAGCGCAATCGCTTCGACATTGCGCTGGACAACTACGTGACCCAGGCCATCAATACCCAGGACCCGGGAATCTCCGAGCGGGCATTTCGCATTGCCGAATACCTGGGCGCCGACCAGCCCGCGCTGGATACCGCGCTGATCTGGGCCAGGAATGCCCCCGATGACCTGGAAGCGCAGCGCGCCGCCGCCGTGCAACTGGCCCGGGCCGGGCGCTACGACGACTCCATGGTCTATATGGAGAAAGTCCTGCTGGGCAAGGGCGACACCCATTTCGACTTCCTGGCCCTGTCCGCCGCCGATACCGACCAGGAAACCCGCAACGGCCTGATGAAAAGCTTCGATCGCCTGTTGCAGCGCCACCCGAATAACGGCCAGCTGATTTTCGGCAAGGCCCTGCTGCTGCAACAGGATGGCGACACCCAGGGCGCCCTCACGCTGCTGGAAGACAACCCGCCGGAAGCCGGCGAAGTGGCGCCGATCCTGCTGCGTGCCCGCCTGCTGCAAGGCTTGAACCGCGGCGACGAAGCCTTGCCGCTGCTGGAAAAAAGCATCAAGAAATACCCGGACGACAAACGCCTGCGCCTCACCTACGCCCGCATGCTGGTGGAAAACAACCGCATGGACGACGCCAAGGTGGAGTTCTCCAGCCTGGTCCAGCAATACCCGGAAGACGACGAGTTGCGCTATTCCCTGGCGCTGGTCTGCCTGGAAGCCAAGGCCTGGGAAGAGGCCAAGGGTTACCTGGAGGACCTGATCGCCCGGGAAAGCCACGTCGACTCGGCCCATCTGAACCTGGGGCGCATCGCCGAGGAACGCAATGACCCTGAGAGCGCACTGATCGAGTACGCCCAGGTTGGCCCGGGCAACGACTATCTGCCGGCGCAGTTGCGCCAGGCCGATATCCTGATCGGCAATGGCAAGACCACCGAAGCCCAGAGCCGCCTCGCGGTGCAACGCGACTCCCAACCGGACTACGGCATCCAGCTGTACCTGATCGAAGCCGAAACGTTGTCGGCCAACAACCAGGGCGACAAGGCCTGGAACGTGTTGCAACAAGCCTTGAAGCAGTACCCGGACGACCTGAACCTGCTGTATACCCGCGCCATGCTGGCGGAGAAACGCAATGACCTGGCCCAGATGGAGAAAGACCTGCGCCTGATCATCCAGCGTGACCCGGACAACGCCATGGCCCTCAACGCCCTGGGCTATACGTTGTCGGATCGCACCACCCGCTATGACGAAGCCAAGCTGCTGATCGAACAGGCCCACCAGATCAATCCGGAAGACCCAGCGGTGCTCGACAGCCTTGGCTGGGTGAATTTCCGCCTGGGCAATCTCGACGAAGCCGAACGCCTGTTGCGCCAGGCCCTGGAGCGCTTCCCCGACCAGGAAGTCGCCGCTCACCTGGGCGAGGTCCTGTGGGCCAACGGCAAACAACGCGAAGCCCGGCAGATCTGGAGCAAGTTCCTCAAGGACCAGCCCGACAGTCCCATTTTGCGCAGCACCATCAAACGCCTGACCGGATCCGAGACTCTTTAAGATTATGTTTTTGCGCCATCTCATCGTTTTCAGCTTCATTGCCCTGCTCGCCGGCTGCGCGGGCTTCGGCGCCCGTGAATCCGTCCAGGGCCAGGGCAACCAGGCCCAATGGCGCGAGCACAAGCAACAACTGAGCGGCCTCGACGGCTGGCAGATCGACGGCAAGATCGGCATTCGCGCCCCGAAAGACTCCGGCAGTGGCACGCTGTTCTGGCTGCAACGCCAGGACTACTACGACATCCGCCTGTCGGGCCCACTGGGTCGCGGTGCGGCCCGCCTGACCGGTCGGCCGGGCCAGGTATCGCTGGAAGTCGCCAACCAGGGACGCTACGAGGCACCCACGCCCGAAGCGTTGCTGGAAGAACAACTGGGCTGGAAGCTGCCGGTTTCCCACCTAACCTGGTGGGTTCGCGGGCTGCCGGCACCGGACAGCAAAAGCCGTCTGACCCTCGATGCCGACAGCCGCCTGTCCAACCTGGAACAGGATGACTGGCAGATCGAGTACTTAAGCTATGCCCAGCAGAACGGCTATTGGCTGCCCGAACGCATCAAGCTGCACGGCAGCAACCTCGACGTCACGCTGGTGATCAAGCAATGGCAGCCGCGCAAGCTGGGGCAATGACATGAGCGCCGCACGCCTGACCCTGCCCTCCCCGGCCAAGCTCAACCTGATGCTGCACATCCTCGGTCGTCGTCCGGACGGCTACCACGAGTTGCAGACGATTTTTCAGTTCCTGGACTACGGCGACGAAATCACCTTTGCCGTACGCGACGACGGCGTGATTCGCCTGCACACCGAATTCGAAGGTGTTCCCCACGACGACAATCTGATCGTCAAGGCCGCGAAAAAACTCCAGGCGCAATCCGGTTGTACGCAGGGCATCGATATCTGGATCGACAAGATCCTGCCCATGGGTGGTGGCATCGGTGGCGGCAGCTCGAATGCGGCTACCACGCTGCTCGGTCTCAACCACTTGTGGCAGCTGGGTTGGGACGCGGATCGCCTGGCCGCCCTGGGCTTGACACTGGGCGCCGACGTGCCGGTTTTCGTGCGTGGCCACGCCGCTTTCGCTGAGGGCGTAGGGGAAAAACTCACCCCGGTGGACCCTGAAGAACCCTGGTACTTGGTACTGGTGCCGCAAGTCTCTGTAAGTACAGCAGAAATTTTTTCAGATCCACTGTTGACACGTAACTCTCCTCCCATTAAAGTGCGCCCCGTTCCCAAGGGAAACAGTCGAAATGACTGCTTACCGGTGGTAGCAAGGCGTTATCCAGATGTTCGTAACGCTTTGAATTTGTTAGGTAAATTTACCGAAGCAAAACTCACCGGAACTGGAAGTTGTGTGTTTGGGGGCTTCCCAAGCAAAGCTGAAGCTGATAAAGTCTCGGCCCTTCTGACAGAGACCCTTACAGGGTTTGTAGCAAAAGGAAGCAACGTTTCGATGTTGCATCGCAAGCTGCAAGACCTGCTCTAAAAGGAATCGAGTGCTGGGCACTCGCAGCAACAGATACAGGGGCGTCGCCAAGCGGTAAGGCAGCAGGTTTTGATCCTGCCATGCGTTGGTTCGAATCCAGCCGCCCCTGCCATTTTCCTATACTCATCCAGGTATACCCTCAGCCTTCAGGTACTGCGCGTGTCCAAGATGATGGTCTTTACGGGGAACGCTAACCCCGATCTGGCTCGGCGTGTTGTACGTCAGCTGCATATCCCTCTCGGTGACATTTCTGTCGGTAAGTTTTCCGACGGCGAAATCACTGCCGAGATCAATGAAAACGTTCGCGGTAAAGACGTCTTCATTATTCAGCCGACTTGCGCCCCGACCAACGATAACCTGATGGAACTCGTCGTGATGGCTGATGCCTTCCGTCGCTCCTCGGCTACTCGTATCACTGCTGTTATTCCTTACTTTGGTTATGCCCGTCAGGATCGCCGTCCGCGTTCCGCACGTGTGGCAATCAGCGCAAAAGTCGTGGCTGATATGCTGACCGTAGTCGGCATCGACCGTGTCCTCACGGTTGATTTGCATGCTGACCAGATTCAGGGTTTCTTCGATATTCCCGTGGATAACATCTACGGCTCCCCGGTCCTGGTGGATGATATTGAAGATCAGCGCTTCGAAAACCTGATGATCGTGTCCCCGGACATTGGCGGCGTCGTGCGTGCACGAGCAGTTGCCAAATCCCTGGGCGTGGATCTGGGTATCATCGACAAACGCCGTGAGAAAGCCAATCACTCCGAAGTGATGCATATCATCGGCGACGTCGAAGGGCGCACCTGTATTCTGGTCGATGACATGGTCGATACCGCCGGCACCCTGTGCCATGCGGCCAAGGCCCTGAAAGAGCATGGCGCTGCCAAGGTCTTTGCCTACTGCACACACCCTGTGCTGTCGGGTCGAGCGATCGAGAACATTGAAAATTCCGTGCTGGACGAGCTGGTGGTCACCAACACCATCCCGCTGTCCGCTGCAGCACAAGCCTGTGTGCGTATCCGCCAACTGGATATCGCACCGGTTGTTGCCGAGGCGGTTCGCCGCATCAGCAACGAAGAATCGATCAGTGCGATGTTCCGCTAAGGGCCCTGCCCTTTCCAGGACATCTCGTTGACGAAAAGCGCCCCGCCCCGGCATTACCTGTCGGGGCGGGGCTTTTTTGCCCATATCGCCTTAAGCGCTGGTCGCAAGCGCTGGGGTGAATGTGGTTACTTTGGAGATACAACATGAACGATTTTACTCTGAATGCTGAAGTGCGTTCCGACCTGGGGAAAGGTGCGAGCCGCCGCCTGCGTCGTCTCGCAAGCCTGGTTCCAGCTGTAGTCTACGGTGGCGAGAAAGCCCCTGAGTCCATCAGCATGCTGGCCAAAGAAGTTGCCAAACTGCTCGAAAACGAAGCGGCCTACAGCCACATCATCGAGCTGAACATCGGCGGCACCAAGCAGAACGTCGTGATCAAGGCCCTGCAACGTCACCCGGCCAAAGGCCACGTGATGCACGCTGACTTCGTACGCGTAGTCGCCGGCCAGAAACTGACCGCTATCGTGCCTGTGCACTTCGTTGGTGAAGCTGCTCCGATCAAGAAAGGCGGCGAAATTTCGCACGTTGTTTCGGAAATCGAAGTGACCTGCCTGCCGAAAGACCTACCTGAATTCATCGAAGTCGACCTGGCTAACGCCGAAGTCGGCACGATCATTCACCTGTCCGACCTCAAGGCTCCTAAAGGCGTTGAGTTTGTTGCTCTGGCACACGGCGATGACAAGGCTGTTGCCAACGTCCACGCTCCACGTGTTGCTCCAGAAGCTACTGAAGAAGGCGCTGCAGAGTAATTTCACTCTGTCGCCGGAGTGGCCGGAAACATCGCGGACTGGAACGTAGCGAGACAGCGGGCGAGAACGCGAAGTTTACTTAACGGTAAATCCGCCATTTTCGTCCATTGCCGCAACACCGCCTGATTGCGACATCGTTATCCACACTCCAGGAAGGGCCCCTATCGTGACTGCCATTAAACTGATCGTTGGCCTGGGAAATCCAGGCGCTGAATACGAACAGACCCGGCATAACGCAGGGGCCCTTTTTGTTGAGCGCATCGCGCAAGCACAAGGCGTCAGCCTGGCAGCCGATCGCAAGTATTTCGGCCTGACCGGTCGCTTCTCGCACCAGGGTCAGGATGTTCGCCTGTTGATTCCCACCACCTACATGAACCGCAGCGGCCAGGCCGTAGCGGCATTGGCCGGTTTCTTTCGCATCAAGCCTGAAGAAATCCTGGTGGCCCACGACGAACTCGACCTGCCTCCGGGCGTTGCCAAGCTCAAGCAAGGCGGCGGCCATGGCGGTCACAACGGATTGCGCGACATCATCGCGCAACTGGGTAATCAGAATACCTTTCACCGCCTGCGGCTCGGCATCGGCCACCCAGGCGTTGCCAGTATGGTTTCAAACTTTGTCCTGGGTCGTGCGCCTCGCGCCGAACAGGAAAAACTCGATGCCAGCATCGACTTCGCCCTCGGCGTGCTGCCGGATATCCTCGCCGGTGAATGGAACCGCGCGATGAAAAACCTGCACAGCCAGAAGGCCTGACACTTATCCGAGGGGAAACACCATGGGATTCAATTGCGGCATCGTCGGCCTGCCTAACGTCGGCAAGTCCACCCTGTTCAACGCCCTGACCAAATCCGGTATCGCGGCCGAGAACTTCCCCTTCTGCACCATCGAGCCGAACAGCGGCATCGTGCCGATGCCCGACCCACGCCTGGACGCCCTGGCGGCCATCGTGATCCCGGAGCGCGTGCTGCCGACCACCATGGAATTCGTCGACATCGCCGGCCTGGTGGCTGGCGCCTCGAAGGGTGAAGGCCTGGGCAACAAGTTCCTGGCCAACATCCGTGAAACCGATGCCATCGCCCACGTGGTCCGCTGCTTCGAAGACGAGAACGTGATTCACGTTTCCAACAGCGTCGACCCGAAACGCGATATCGAGATCATCGATCTGGAACTGATCTTCGCCGACCTCGACAGCTGCGAAAAACAGCTGCAGAAAGTCGCTCGCAATGCCAAGGGGGGCGACAAGGACGCCGTCGCCCAGAAAGCCCTGCTCGAGCAACTGATCGCTCACTTCACCCTGGGCAAGCCGGCACGCAGCCTGATCAAGAACATGGGCGCCGATGAGAAACAGATCATCCGCGGCTTCCACCTGCTGACCACCAAACCGGTCATGTATATCGCCAACGTTGCCGAAGACGGCTTCGAGAACAACCCGCTGCTGGACGTGGTGAAAGCCATCGCCGAAGAAGAAGGCGCGATGGTCGTACCGGTCTGCAACAAGATCGAAGCGGAAATCGCCGAGCTTGAAGATGGCGAAGAAAAGGACATGTTCCTGGAGGCCCTGGGCCTTGAAGAACCCGGCCTGAACCGCGTGATTCGCGCCGGCTATGAAATGCTCAACCTGCAGACCTACTTCACCGCTGGCGTAAAAGAAGTCCGCGCCTGGACCGTTCGCGTCGGAGCCACCGCGCCACAAGCCGCGGCCGTGATCCATACCGACTTCGAAAAAGGCTTCATCCGCGCCGAAGTCATCGCCTATGACGATTTCATCCAGTACAAGGGCGAAGCGGGTGCCAAGGAGGCTGGTAAATGGCGTCTGGAAGGCAAGGAGTACATCGTCAAGGACGGTGATGTGATGCACTTCCGCTTTAACGTCTGACGGTTTTCCGTGGCTCTCCACGGTACTTGATGGACCTCAGCCCCCCCCGTCATCGTTAAGCGATACGGGGGGTTCGCGTCTAAGCCCCACCATCCCCATCCATTGAGATCCGAGCGTTGCCAGTAGAGATTCACATAACCGACATTCAGCCCGTACAGTTGTGCTTTCGACCTAACTGCTCCTCCAAACCGAATCCAGTACGAATGTCGCTGTTGATAAGCTCGCCCAGTGCTTTATCGACGGCTGCCAATGCGCCCTCCATGTAGCCGCCTTGATCGCCACCTACCTCGCTGCCGATCAAATGAAATATATCGCTCCATGGTGAATCGAGCGACAGCGTGAACTCATGCCGTCCGTGCCACCCCAGCGAAACCTGATCCTCGTCTGTCGCAGTAAATGGATCGGTTGCCCAGTCGTGTATGAAGTCCTCAATTGGATTGAGCGCTTCATCGCCAAAGAGACGCTTCAGTTGTTCCCGGCATAACGCCTTCAAATCCGACATATTCATGCTTTGGCGTCGAGCCGCATTCATACTTAGAAAACCGAAGAGTGCTGCCCCGCTTTCATTACAGGCGTCGTGAACTTCACCTAGTGGGCCAACACCGCTGAACGCATCGCCCGAGAGATCGTGCTCACGCCAGAATGGCCTGGCATATCGTGCAACGTATTTAGCGTGTGACGCCATCCATGTCGGCATGCTGTTCATCTGCTGCAATTTTTGCCGAGAGAGGGGCGGCGTAAAATGAATTTTCCCTATTAGCCGAGGAGGTATAGCCAGCCAAATCTGTGAGTAAATCGAAGAGTGAACTCGGCCTTCAGAGAGCGTTAAGCGTATAGCCTGATCGTCGATTTGGATGTCCGTCAGCGCTGCATCGACGTGGACAGATGCTTGTGGCAATGAAGCCGCGAGCGCTTTAACCAAGCGGCCTGTTCCCCCTTCTATACGCATCGAAACGTTGCCCGAGCGATACCCCTCTCTACGAACCAGATCAGTGGCCCAGCGCTCTACCAGCGCATCCCCTTCTTCGTGTTGCTGAAACGTAGGTAAGCCCAACTCCTCGACCAGGCTTTGCATGCGAGGCTGGCAGTCTGGCCAGAACCACGTCGGCCCGAGATCAAAGCCACCCACCTCCGTTGAAAGAATTCTTCCACCAAGTCGACCTTGTGCTTCGAACAGATCGAAGTCTATGCCAAGACCACGAAGGCGATAGGCTGCATAAACACCAGCCAGACCTCCTCCAATGATGGCAATTTTCTGTGTAGTCATGGGTGCCCTCCGGGACGAAAAAAGGGCGCCATCCGGCGCCCAGTTATATCAGTGTTTCTCGAAGGCAGACACGGCATCGAATACCCGCGCGGTGTAAGTCAGTGCCGCCCCAGCATTGAGCGAGATGGCTACGCCCAGCGCTTCAGCAATTTCTTCGCGGGTTGCACCATGCTTGAGCGCAGCCTGGACGTGGGAGGCAATACAGCCGTCACAACGTGTGGTGATTGCCACGGACAAGGCGATCAGCTCATGGATCTTCGGCTCCAGGTGCTTAGCCGGGGCGCTGCCGATGGTGTGGAGGCCACGCATGGTTTCCGGGGCCAGTTTGGCGAACTCACTGACGTTACCCATCAGGCCCGCAAAATACTCATTCCAGTTCATCATGTTGCATCTCTCCCGATTAGTTACGACCGGCAGTCACGCCGCCATCGACTGGCAATACAGTGCCGGTGATCCACGAGGCTTCATCCGAGGCGAGGAACAACATCGCTTGGGCCACATCTGCTGGCTGACCGTTGCGGCCAAGCGGGTGGAAAGCGTTGAAGGTCGGTAAGACTTCCTTGACCTGATCAGCGTCCATGAAGGTCCCGTAGACCGGAGTTTCAACCACTGCGGGCGCCACCGTGTTAATGCGGATGTTGGAGCCGGCCAGCTCAAGCGCCAAGTTGCGAGTCAGGGCGTGGACGCCCGCATTCGCGGCGGAATAGGCAGCCGAGGGCGTCGCGCCGATGGCCTGGATCGCCCACAAAGAACCGGTCTGGACGATTGCGCCGCCGCCGCGCTTCAGCATGGCTTTGGCCGCAGCCTGGGCCATGAAAAACTTGCCTTTGAGGATAATGTCCAGAAACGCGTCATATTCCTCCGGGCTCACCTCAAGAAATGGCTTAGGGCTGAAGATGCCGGCGTTGTTGATGAGGATGTCTACGCCGCCGAAGCTGCTCGCTGCGAGGTCAACCAGTGCTTGCGCGGTGGCAGGCTTGGCGATATCCCCCGCATGAAAGCGGACCTTTTGACCCGAGGCATCAATTTCCTGGGCAACCTGGGCCAGTTTCACAGCATCTCGACCACCGATGACAACACTGGCGCCCGCTTCAACGAGCCGTTTGGTTACTTCCTTACCAATGCCTGAACCACCGCCGGTAACAATCGCAACCTTGTTAGAAAAACTATTCATGCTTTGATCTCCTCAGTGACACTGAGCGCAAGGGGTGAGAAACAACTACACCTTGGAATTGACCCTTTTTCTGCTATCTTCTGGGTACTAATCCGTTGGCTTGGTGTGCATTCTTCACGGCTGCGCTCACAGCGACAACGCAGAAGATTTTGTTTTAAGAGATAGAAAAACTATCAATGACCACTCCCGCTTATCTAAACGCCCTGCGTGCATTCGAAGCCGCCGCGCGGCACCAAAGCTTCTCCGCAGCCGCCGCCGAACTGAACGTCACGCCAGCCGCCGTGGGGCAACAGGTCCGTAACTTGGAGTCGTGGCTGGGTATTTCCCTGTTCACGCGCGCGAGTAGCGGTACTGCGCGCCTGATGCTCACGGACGTCGCCCGAGTGGCCTTGCCGGATATCAGAGAGGGGTTTGATCGGCTGTCGATTGGTCTCGCCCGGCTAAAGGATGCCAGCGTACATGCCGGGCTTACGGTCACGGTGAGCCCGGCCTTCGCATCCAAGTGGCTACTGCCACGAATCGAGCGCTTTCAGCAGGACCACCCGGATCTGGATGTACTGCTGGACACGAACGCTCGATCCGTGGATTTTCAGGTCGAGCGCATCGATGTCGGAGTGCGATACGGTGCAGGAAAGTGGCCAGGTCTCATCGCCGTGCACTTGATGGATGAGGTGATGTTCCCCGTCTGCGCGCCCGACTTCCCTCTGCTCAAGGACGGCAAGCTGATAGCCGAGGCTTTGGCCGATTGCACGCTGATCCATGATCTATCCATGGCCAACGATCGTGACTATCCCACGTGGCGAATGTGGCTGGACGCCTCTGGTTTTACGCACATCAAGTCTGACCACGGATTGCGGATCAACAACTCGGCTTCAGTCCTGCAAGCCGCGATAGACGGCCAAGGCTTGGCGCTCGCCCGCAGCGTGATGGTGCGCGATGATTTGTCGACGGGCCGCCTGATACGGCCGTTTGCGGACAAAGGGCTGGACTGCCCGTTGACCCAGGCCTATTACGTCGTCTACCGCGCTGAGTGCAGTGAACTACCGAAAATCCAAGCCTTCCGGGACTGGTTGATTGCCGAGGCAGAGCAAGCCGGATCACACGCCTAGATCTGGCGAAGCATCCTTGATCCAGACACGAGCACCTTGCGTGCCCGCTTTCACCACAAAGTGTTCGCCCTGCGGTAAACGCAACCAACTGAGTGGTTGCAGCAGGAAACCTTCGCCTATCAATTCGCCCTCCAGCACCAGCAACTCCAGTCCTCTGTGATTAGCTCGAGTCTGCTGGGTTCCAGCCGGTATAGCCTCCACCCAGACGCGCTCATGCTCACTCTCGTACAGAAGCTGATTGTTTTGAGTTCCAATACGCAAGACTACCGGGTGCCGGTCTGCGGGATGGAACTGGCGCAAGCGAACAAAGATTGTGCAGCCGCAGCTCGCTCCTGGAGCGTGCCGGCTGCCAGGAGGATTACGTACATAAGTACCTGCGGGATATCGGCCGTGCTCATCTTCAAAGACACCCTCCAACACCAGGAACTCCTCTCCGCCCGAGTGAACATGCGCGCTGAACGCACTGCCGGGAGCGTACCGCACCATTGAAGTTGCCCGCGCCTGTTCGCCACCGACCCGATACAAAGGGCGCCGATCCACTCCTGCGATCGGGCTATGAATCCATGGCAGCGTAGAGCTATGCACAATTGCCCTTTTTTGGCGGTCGTCGTTAACAAGCTCCTTCATCACAACTCTGCCCTGCCACCATCGACGACTACTTCAGCACCCAGCATGTAGCTTGAAGCATCACTGGCTAAAAAGAGCACCGCCGCCGCAACTTCCTCAGCGCGCCCCATACGGCCGATGGGCGCTTGCGCACCCACTCGCTCGGCATAAGCACGGTACTCCTCTTCACTTTGGTTTGGCTGATGGTGAATCGGGGTTTCGATAGCACCGGGGCTGACCGCGTTGACTCGAATGCGGCGCTCCAACAACTCTGCCGAGAGGGTACGCGCGAAACAGCGGACAGCAGCCTTGGAAGCCGATAACAGCGTCCGGCCCGGAGCACCAACCTGATTGAGCCAGGATGTGGAAAGGATGATAGAGCCGCCCGGGCGCATGATCGGTTCAATGGCTTGTACCGAGAAGAAAACGCCCTTCACGTTGATATCCATAAGCCTGTCGTACTGCTCTTCGGTCGTGCTGGACAGCGGCGTTCCAAACGCGACTCCAGCATTGGCGAAGAAGATGTCCAAGCCGCCGAACTCCTGCTCGACAACCTTCGCCATTTGCCGGAGTTGCTCGCTTGAACTTACATCAGCGACCAACGTGATAACACCTGGGCCAAGCTCTCTGCGCGCCGCCGCCAATTTATCCGCATCGCGGCCGGTGATCGCAACGCGCGCACCGTGAGCCAGAAACACCTTCGCCGTGGCCAGGCCGATGCCTGAGTTACCGCCAGTGATCAACGCCGTTTTACCGGTGAGCATATAAGACTCCTGTTGCGAGCTGGGCTATGTAGGGGGGTGCATTCAGCTCGAATGAAGTCATGGTGTGAAAACAAACGCCGCATCGCGACTGATTAAATCTACGCATCCGACATAGAAAATCTTCGTTGTGGAGAACCCTACTGATCTCCAAAGATTCTATTAGCTCTGAATTGTTGAACTCAATTTCGGCAACTACAGAGCAAGTCAGTAAAGTTTTTCTAGTGGTTGGAGCGTTTGCCTGATGACTGCGATAACTGACCCAGACCGCAATGAAACCAGCCGTTCGATCTGGGCATTGCAGGCGATTCTATGCCTGGTTGCCTTCGCAGCAAATTCGATTTTTTGCCGCCAGGCACTGATGAACGGTCAAATTGACCCCGATTCATTCACGGCGATTCGGTTGCTCAGTGGCGGGGTATTTCTGCTGCTCTTGATCAGGCGTCGTAATCCTCGTCCAAGCATCGGCGGTAGCTGGAGGGGTGGCCATCATTGCTGCGCTGGGGGGCGTCTGGCTCTTGAGCGAGCCTATGTCGATCCGCTTGTTGATGGTCTCAGCCGTGGTACTGGGGGGCGTCGCGCTGGCTTTGCCGGCGAACCGTCACCACGGCAATTGATCCATACGAACCATCACGCATGGGCAGCCTGCATGAGGCTTATTAGATTCTTCTTGCCAGTATCGGCCGCCAGTAGCCCTTACCGCAGAAACGGATACACACACCCTCCCAAACCGTCTCTATCGCACCCAGAGATCATCGGCTCTTTGAAATCACGCCACCCATATACTGATTCAAATCGCGAAAATCCTTAACGCTCCAAGAATGCGGCGGTAGCTTCACACCATTCTCTCGCAAGGTCCTCGGAATCAAATCCCCATTGGGTCGCAGTATTATCGACGACACAATGACACCCGGATAATCACTCAGTCGTTTCTTGAAAGCGGACGTTGTAAGGTCAGGCGTAGGAGGATTGCTCTTATGAGCCAACGGCCCTGTCCCCTTGATATCTGCCCCATGACACATGGCACATCTCTGTAAATAGAGATTTTTCCCATTGGCATTATCCGCAAAGGACAGTGATGTTTGAATGAACGATAAAAACCCTAGCGAAGCGATGACTAATATTTTCATGATGCTTTCGGCACATACCAATTTTTATGGGCGCAACTCCCTGCGGGAGCAAACTCATTCCCACAGGTTTTAGATGCCGGGATTGTTGTCCGCTCGCACAATCCGACTAGAACAGATAGCCCATGTAGATCGCCGCGCCACCACCGGCCTGCAGGCCAGCATTCACCCCGGCCATGACCACCGCGCCCTTGGCCGAGCGCGCCAGTTGCCGGTTGACCGTGGTCGAAGCGATGAGCGAGGTTGCCGGGTTGGAGCTCAGGGCCACCGACAACGCCAGCAACTTGGGATCGAGCCCGAACAGCAGGGCCGTGGCCGAACCGCCGATCCCCAAGCCCACGCCCACTTCGGTATACATGCAAGGGCCGGTGATATCGTCACTGGTCAGGTCGCGGTCGACCAGGGCGTCGCTGACAAACACCTTGCCAGTGCTGGGAAACGCCTCTGCCGCACCGGCCGCAGCCACACCCTTGCCCTTGATCTGGATATTGATCTTGCCGAAACGCGGCAGCCTGGCGCCAAACCCGACACCCACACCGACCCCGCCATAACGGTAGCTGACGTCTTCGCCCTGGGGCGAGCGCAGGATAATCGAGCCACCACTGCCCGCCACCATGACCACGGTCAGGCCACCACCGCTAGCGGTCTGGTACTGCCAGCGACTTTCATTAACCGGGAGTGGGATGTTGTAGCTCATACGTTCAAAGTCCTTTATGTGAATGAACCGCATCGCGACCGCGTTGGCGGGTGGCTTTCAGCAGGCCGACAAGGGTGAACACCAGTCCGATAAAACCCAGTACACCGGAAGTGCCCCACAGTGCCGCCGGGGCATCGACGATGGCGCTGGCCGTCGGCTGCTCGGGCAGGTAATGCACCCGCACCGGCTGGTCCTTCTGATAGCCGAAGATAAACCCGCCCTGGGGGTAGGAAATTTTTTCACCACTGATGGTGGTGAAGGCGATCTCGGGATGCGAACCACCGGCATTCAAGTGGCTGACGATGCCATCGGCGGTCTGTGCCCGGGCGAGGAAGTCGCGACGGTCGAGGGTGAGATTGACGGCAATGCCCAGCAAGCCAATGCCGATCAGCGCAAAAAGCAGGCCCAGCAGTATCGTCCCGGTGCGTGACGGGGGGTTGTTAGCCATAGCTTGTCCCGGTATTCGTCCATGAAAGAAGGCGGGGAGGATAACAAAAAGCCTGCTATGTCGTAATGCGGTTCATTCGAGGTTTGTGATCGCCGTGGCGAGGGAATTTCCGCCCTCGCCACGGATGCCCATTAGCCTCTTTTGACCTTGAAGCGTCCCAACACCCGCTGCATCAGGGAAGCTCGCTCTGAAAGGTCCTTGGCCGCCACTGCACACTCTTGCGAATTCGACTGGTTTTTCTGCGTCACTTCATCGATCTGTTCCAAGCCGATGCTGGCCTGCTGCAAGCCGGAAGCCTGCTCGCTGGAGGCCTGGTAGATCAGCGAAACCAGGTTGGAAACCGCGCTGGTTCCACTGACGATGTTCTTCAGTGATTCGGCGGTCCGGCCGGCGATGATCATGCCACGCTGAGTCTTGCTCGATGAATCGGCGATCAGCGCGGCAGTCTGCTGGGCGGCCTCGGCACTGCGGGCGGCCAGGCTACGCACTTCATCGGCGACCACGGCAAAACCGCGCCCAAGCTCACCCGCCCGGGCAGCCTCGATCGCCGCGTTCAAGGCCAGCAGGTTGGTTTGGGCGGCGATGTTGTCGATGGTGGTGATGATCGCAGTGATGTCCTTGCCCGAGTTGTCGATTTCGGCCATGGCGGCTATCAGTTCGCTCATCAATTTGTCGCTTTCCCCGGCATCGGCCCGCGAGGCCTGGGATTGCTCATCGGCCTTCTTGGCGTTGGCGGCATTGTCCCGGGTCTGGGCGGCCATCTGCGTCATCACCGCGCTGATTTCGGTGATGGACGAGGCGGAATTGGAAGCTCCGTCCGAGAGTGACTGACTCAAGTCGGTAACCTGCGCCGAGCTGCCGGTGATCTGGGTGGCGCTGATTTGAACCTCGGAAATCAGCTGGTTCAGGTTGCTGACCATTTTCTCCAATGACTTGCCAAGGGTGTCATGGGGCGAAGACAAGCGGACCTCCAGATCCAGGTCACCTTCGGAAATACGCTCGGCCACCCGCACCTGCCGTTGCAGGCTTTCAGACATGTCGTTGAGGGCCACAGACAACTGCCCGACTTCATCTTCGGATTTCTGCACCAGGCGACGAGAGAAATCCCCCAGGCTGATGGTGGCGGCCAAGGCGGCGGCTTCGCGAATCGGCCCAACGATTTTTGCCGCGGCATACCACAGGGCAGCCAGGGCCAACAACGAAATGACCAACCCTACCGATACCTGCCAGATGCTGTTGTTGAGGCTGCGCGCTTGCAGTTCCTGCTCCAGGGCGATGGCCTGGCTCATGACCACAGCCTTGGGCAGGCGAATCAACACCGCCCAGGGCTTGCCCGTGCGACCGAGCGCAATGGGCATCAGCACTTCGATGTTCTGTGTTTGCGCATTGAGCAGGCCATCACCCCGACCGCCCTGGATATCGCGGAGCACTTTTTCCCATGAGTTCGGCAACAACGCCTTGATCGGCTGGCCAATCAGGTCGGTCCGCTGGCTGTCCGCGACCACCAAGCCCTGGTTACTCAAGATCGAAACCGTGCCTTTGCCGCCGTAGAGATCGGCAGACATCTGCTCGCTGAGTTTCTGGATAAACGCGATATCGAAGTCAGCCCCGACCACACCGTAGAACTTGCCGTTGGATACGATGGGCACCGACAAGGTGGTCAGCCAGACGTTTTTCCCCTGGACCACATAAGGAATGGGGTCGAGCACGCTTTCCTTGAGGGTGTCGCGCGGGCCGCTGTACCAGCCGCCCTTGGGCACACCGTTGGGATGACGGTCCGGGGAGTCATACTCGACCAATGGTTGCACCGCGACGTGGCCATCGGCGCTGCGCGTCCAGTAAGGCGTGAAGCGCCCGGTCAGCGGGTTATTGCCATCCTCTGCATTGCGGAACGCCGGATCCTGCCCGTCCAACGCATTCGGTTCCCAGCAGGAATAGGTGCCGTTGAAGTCCGGGTTATCCTTGAGGACGCTGAGCAGTACGCTGTTGATCTGTTCACGGCCCAACGCCAGGGGGCTTTGCGAGGCCTTGCTGGCGGCAAAGGCATTGGCCATGGTGCGGGCTGCATCCAGCGCATTCTGCAACTTGGCCTGGATGGCGTTGGCCCGGGACTCGGCCAGGTTCTGGATTTCCCGGATCGCTGATTTTTCAACCAGTGCGCTGACCTCGGTCGAAACATATTGCTCGTTGGCCCGGGCGCTGAAGAGCCCGTAGACAATCAGGCTGATGGATGAAACAAACAGGCATACGCCTGCCGTGACACAAATGCGTGCCTGCAATGACTTGAACTTCATATCATTCCCCGCCTGATTCTATTTATGGCCAACGTCAAAAGACGGCAGCATCTAACGTATGCACGACACGGCATGACAATCGATTACGGCTGCTACGCCGTCCCCGAGGCAAACACCTTGGAAGAACTTGGCGATACAGCTCTTTATAAGAATTTCAATATGGCAGGTGGGGGGCGCAACCCCTGTCCGCCCGCAGCGCAGAAGAGGTCATCAAACCAAGAATCGAAGGCCTTATGTCCGGGACAATAAGGGCGATAGCTGGAAAGAATGTGAAAACCTGCTTTTTCAGTCACCACAGGGGTCACCCTTGAATAATGCTGCAGATTCCCTTCCAACCATTAACCACAACAGCAAATTAACACGACCAACCTTTATACAAATACCCACTTAAGGCTTATACAAACCAATACTTTAGTCGCAACAGCAACGTACTCATCAAGTACAAGATTCACAGCGTTTCAAGTTTGGACTCACTCCTTGCACGGCACTGGCCACCACCGCGCAAAAGGGAGGGCTCAGGCAAGATATGGGCGCCGGGCTACACTCCATGCGCGCCCAGCAAGGCACAACGCTCGAACGCCTTCTTCCGCATAGATAGGGAGATTCTCATGCACCGTCTCGCAAACCACGGATATACGAAGAGACCCGCCCCCGCCATTTGTGCAGTGCTGCCAGCCACTGGCGACATTGAACGGCACCTCCCTGGCTGAGCATTCCCTCGGCTACCTCAAGTCCGGGAACGATGATTCGCTCCGGGACTTCGCAACCCGACACTTGAAAAGACTTCCCGATCAATGCATCGGCGTAGCAGGCACCGGCGCGCCGGACTCTTGGGAGCGCAGCCGTACCCATGCACTGCGCTCACTCACCTCCGAAAACAACCGCAAGGCGTCCACCCAATGTCGTGAAAAGGAGATCCACATGAACAACCTGAGCGATATAACGCTGGCAACATCCACCAACCCCAGCGCCTTCCTCACGGTCCCGCTCGGCGATCCGGTCCAGGCTGACAACGGCAACATTCCACCCAACACGCGGATGCTGCCCGGCCAGTGGGCGGCAGCGGCCGACAACAGTTACGTGTTGCTGCTGCAGCCTGACGGCAACCTGGTGCTGTACCAGGTCGTCACAGGCCCCGTGGCGGCCAACAGCTCGTTCACCGGTAGCGCGATCTGGGCCACAGGCACCAACAATGGCGCCTACTTCGATGTCCAGACCGATGGCAACCTGGTCCTGGGTACCAGCGACGGCAACGTGGCATGGTCACCCTACACCAACGGCATCGACCCACAGGAACTGCTCGTCCAGACCGACGGCAACCTCGTGCTGTACAACACCCTCAACCAAGCCTGCTGGGCCTCAAGCAGCAATCACTATCAGGTTTGGCCGCCGACTCGCTGGGTCAATGTACAAAGCCACCTCGTTGCACCCGAGAAAGGCGTGCCCTTTGTACTCACCGCCAGTTCAGACGGCGTGACGCTGAGCCCTTTCGTGGCCGGTTCGCCCAACCAGATCTGGCAAGTCACCGCCGATGGACGGCTGCTCAGTGGCCTGCTCGCCGGGTTGGTGCTGGGTCAGGATACCGACAGCAGTACGCCAATCAACACCACACAGAGCGTACCCGTCCCGGTCGAGCAAACCTGGCTGTGGAGAACGGGACTCGGCCCCACGGCCATCCAGAACAGCGCTTCGAATCAGTATCTGAGTGTCGATATCACGGGGGGCTCGGTTCAGATGCAAGACACCGACACCTCGAGCCAATGGTACTTCATGCCTACCACGCCCCTGGACAGCATCATGGCCTTGCCGGCGTCCGACCCGGCCTTCCCGGCCTTTACGCCTGACCAACAGGCTGTCTATGACTGGATCAACAACAAACTGGCGGCCATGAACAATCAGCCCCATTTGATCCTGCGCGAGCAGTACACCAACGGCGCCAGCACCCTGGACAATTACCGGCAAGACATGCTCGGCCTGGACTACAGCGCGTTCCCACCGCAAGTCTGGCACCCCGTAGTGGACCAGTTGAAGTTGGAGCTCAGCGCGGCGAGCGCCGTCAACAGCCTGTTCGCCTGCTACACCAGTTTCCACACCCTGCTGTTCGAGGACCAGGGGGCGTTGCTCTCCGAACTTGGGCTGGATGCCGGGTTCGAGGACGGTGACTCGACCAATATCGGCGGCATCATCCTGGCGGTGCTCTCGGGCGTCATCTACACGGTGCTCTCGGCTGAAACGATGGAAGGCGACATCAATTATTTCGCCGTCGCGGCCAACGTTCTCCAGAGCGGTATCAATGTGGCGGTCGCGGCCCAGACCTCGAACGTTTCTCCCAGCCTGTTCCAGGTAGCCTATGCCGACCTGTGGGGACAATTGAGCGCTACCTTCGAAGGATTGCTGGACACGTTCGACACCATGGAAACCACGATACTGACCGACTGGGCCAAGCTGAAAATCACCTATACGCTGATCGCTTCCACTGCGCCCGACGGATTGTTCTGGAACTCCGGTGAAACTGGAAATATGGTGAAAGCCGCCAAGCAGGGCTACGTGCTGTCGGTGATGCAAATGCTGCTGCCGACCAAATTCCAGATCTATCAATACCTGGACGTCAATAACAACCCCATCGACGGTGTGCCCGCCTATGCGCAGTACATCACACCCGCGATCGACGGGACCTACTTCAAATACTGGATCGCCGATTCGACGGATTGGTCAATCTATCCGCAAGAAATCGCGCTCACCCAAGTCTGGGACAACGGCGGCTCGAAGGACGACTTTTTTAACAACAGGAACGGTTGGGCATTCGCCATGACGCGGCCCTACACCTACAGCGGCAACGCCGCCAATTACCTGGTAATCGCGCTTACCAACCTGAGCCCGAACACGCTGGTGGCCACGGTGTTCAATCCGTCCCCCACCTCCGCTGGGCCGTCCCCACAAACCCTGTATCCCTACGAGACCGTGTTGATCGAGGCCGAAGCAGCATTTCCTGGTGGCGTAGCGCTCACGCTCTCGATCTTCGACCCTTCCCGTGGCAACTACTTCGACGAGCCAATCGCCTCGTTCGATGCCTTTCAGGATTACTCTGGGTTTGCGGCCGGTAATGTGCGCACCGCCAACGCCACGACGGCGGGCGATTATCAACTGTCGACTCCACTGTGCAACTCGGGCGGGTACAAGCAATACCCCGGCGCCATCCAGGCCAGTATCTACCGTCCTTGAAGGGTGAATCGCATGCATAAGGAGCGGGAATTGGCTAGAAGAAAAAGCCGTGTTGACAGGCGGGCTTGCTCCGAAGGCGCTGGGTCGGTTTGCAATGATGTTGGATGTGCCGACGCCTTCGCGAGCAAGCTCGCGTTGGCGTCGGCTCAGCTACATGGACCTTCGCGCCTCAAGCCTTTCGAGTCCTCGGCAAGAAAATCGCCAACACCCCGAACAGCGGCAGGAACGAGCACAACCAGTACACATACTCGATGCCACGGATGTCCGCCAGGTGCCCTAGCAGCGCGGCGCCAATCCCGCCGAAACCGAACATCAGCCCGAAGAACACGCCGGCGATCATCCCGACGTTGCCCGGTACCAGCTCCTGGGCATACACCACGATGGCCGAGAACGCCGAGGCCAGGATGAAGCCGATGACCACGCTGAGGATGCTGGTCCACAACAGGTCAACGTGAGGCAGGATCAGGGTGAACGGAGCCACGCCGAGGATCGAGAACCAGATCACCGCCTTGCGCCCGATCCTGTCGCCAATCGGTCCGCCGAAGAACGTCCCCGCCGCCACTGCCCCGAGAAACAGGAACAGGTGCAATTGCGAAGAGGCCACCGACAAGTCGAACTTCTCGATCAGGTAGAACGTGAAGTAGCTGGTGAAACTGGCCATGTAGAAATACTTGGAAAACACCAACAGCCCCAATACCACCAGCGCACTCAAGACCCGGCCTTTGGATAAGCCATGCGTGGCCGCTTGGCCTTGCTTGAGCTTGAACAAGTTCAGGTGGTTGGCGTACCAGCGGCTGATGCGGTACAGCACGAACAGCGCTAACAGGGCGAACAAGCCGAACCAGGCCACATTGCCTTGCCCATAGGGAATGATGATCGCCGCCGCCAGCAGCGGGCCGAACGCTGAGCCGGCGTTACCGCCCACCTGGAACGTCGATTGCGCCAGCCCATAACGGCCGCCCGAGGCCAATCGCGCCACCCGCGACGCTTCCGGGTGAAAGGTCGACGAGCCAATGCCGATCAATCCCGCCGCCAACAGGATCAAGGCAAAACTGCCGACCATGGACATCATCACAATGCCGATCAACGTGCACACCGTCCCGGCCGGCAGCAGCCAGGGCTTGGGGTGCCGGTCAGTGTGATAGCCGACCCAAGGCTGCAACAAAGAGGCGGTCAACTGGAACGTCAGCGTGATCAAGCCAACCTGAGTGAACGTCAGGCCATAGCTGTCCTTGAGCATTGGATAAATCGAGGGCAGCACGGCCTGGATCAAGTCGTTGATCAGATGCGCCAGCGCCACGGCGCCGATGATCCGCATGACCAACGGGCTGCTTTGCGCAGTGGTGGCAACGACCGGGGTCTCGGCCTGGGTATTGCTGATAGCCATGGGAGTTTCCATACGACAGAGGGTGCACACGGGCAAGGCGTCAATGTGCCATTTTTCGGTGCAGCAAGGCTATCCCCTTAGCTAGCTATCGACCTCGAAAAATTGTCGAAATCCAAGGTGATAGCCCAACGCCATGGTCTGAATCTTGCCTTGTTAACGGTCTACAACACGGCTCCTTACAAAGGAGACCGAGAATGGGAAGTTTCGCTACAGAGCTGGCCTACCGAGCCGATTTGGACAAACTTTCGAGGCCTTTTAAAAGAGCACCTGTTTCGACACTTGTGTAGAAAACGCACAAAAATAGTGCAAGGGTGTTCAGGGGAGTATGGGCATGCAGGCTTTTTTATCACCTGGAATCAGGTTGTTGGGGCATTTCGGCTTCGCCCGCAAATTCCAATTGCTGTTCCTGCTTTTTATCCTGCCGCTCATGGGCAGCCTATGGCTTATCGGCCAGGACTATCGCGACAAACTCAGCCTGATTTCCGGGGAACGCGCCGGGGTGCGCCAATTGCTGGCCCTGGATAACCTGGACAACCTGCTCACCGCGCAGCGCAACCGCGCAGCCCGCTGGCGTGCCACCGAAACCAATCGGCAGCCGACACCCGCGACGCTGGCCGCCATGGCAGCGTATGACGCAGTGCAACCGGCCCTTACCCAGGCCGCCAGTGACCTGGGCAACGCCCTGCAAACCGAAGGCGCCGAAGCCGATACCCTCGCCCGCTATCAAGCCCTGCAAACCAGCCTCAACGGTCTGGATTCGAAAAGCCTGGGCAGCGTGGGCTGGTGGCCGGATGGCTACGACCGCTTCACCGCCGCCCTCAGCGCCCTGCAAGCCTTGCGCGAACAGATGGTCATGGACAACCGCCTGACCCTCGCCTCCTGGCTGGAAACGTATTTGCTGACTCAGATTTCCACCCAACAGACGCCGGACCTGATCGAACGGGTCGGTCGCCTGGCCAGCGTTGGACAAGCCTCCGTGGTATCAGGCCAGTTCACGTTGCAGAGTCGCCTGCAACTGCGGGACCTGCGCAGCCGTATCGGCGACGCCCGGGACCAGTTGGTCAAGACCGGGGCGCTGCTGGAAACCCGCCTGCCCAGCGATCTGCAAACCTGGGCCGGACAATACCAGGGCAGCCTCAAGCACTTGGATGCTGGCCTGAAAGTGTTGGATGACGGCGTGTTCGGCGGTTCCATCAATCTCAAGCCCGAAGACTTCGAAAAACACATGGACGCCCTCCTCGCCGACCTGGCGACCCTGCGGCAACAGTCACTGGTGGCACTGGATACGCGGCTGGACCACTACCACGGTTCGGCGATTCGCCAGTTCACCCTGGTGGCGACGGTACTGGGCTGCCTGCTGCTGGCGGCGCTGTATCTTTTTGTTTGCCTGCAAGCGTCGATCCGGCGCAGCGCCAGCGGCATTACCCTGCTGGCCGAAGCCCTGCGCGACGGCAATCTCAGCCTGCAAGTGCCGGTGCAAGGGCGCGATGAACTGGCGGCCATCAGCACCGCTCTCAACGTCGCCGTGGTGCAATTGCGCAACAGCCTGCTGGGGGTCGACCACGAAACGTTGCAGTTGAGCAACGCTGTACGCACCCTCAATACCCATTCCAGCGGCGCCCTGGGCGAAGTCGAGGCCCAGCAGATGCAGATCAGCCAGATCGCTGCCGCCGCGACACAACTGGCCGCCACCTCCCAGGGCGTGGCAAAGAGTTGTGAACAGGCCTCCGATAGCGCGCAGCAGACCCGCCGCATCGCCACCGACAGCAGCCACGACAGCCAACGCACCACGGCCAGCATCCAGCAGCTCAACCAGCGCCTCAACGAAACCGCCGCCGCACTGGGACGGGTCAGCGAACAGGGGCAACAGATCCAACTGGTGGTCGATACCATTCGTGGCGTGGCCGAGCAGACCAACCTTTTGGCCCTCAATGCCGCCATCGAAGCCGCTCGCGCCGGGGAACAGGGCCGTGGTTTCGCGGTGGTGGCCGACGAGGTGCGCAGCCTGTCGCAACGCACCCAATCCTCCACACAACAGATTGCCGCCACCGTCGACAGCCTGCGCGCCACGGTCAACGAAGCCGTCAGCCTGATGGAAGCCGCCTGCGGCCAGGCCCAGACCGACGCCCAAGCCGTCACCGGTCTTGGCGAACGGCTGGGAGAAATTGCCAGCGCGGTGCAAAGCGTCACCGATACCCTGGCGCAAATCGCCACCGCCGTGGATGAGCAAGCCAGCACCGCCGACGAGGTCAGCGGCAATATCCAGCAGGTCGACCAGGCAGCAATGCGTTTGCTTGAAGGCGCAAGGGCCGTGAACCTGGCGGCGGATACCCTGAGCCAGGGAAGCCGGGCTCTGAGTGCCAACACAGGGAGATTTCAGCTCGGTTGATAGCGATTTGCTGCGAGGATTGTTAAGCGGTTGAAAGCGCAGAGAAATATTTCAGATTTACGCTTGACACATCTGCGTTACCGGCGAATAATGCGCGCCACTTGGCTACATAGCTCAGTTGGTTAGAGCATAGCATTCATAATGCTGGGGTCCGGGGTTCAAGTCCCTGTGTAGCCACCAAGTCCTGTTCAACGATGTTTTCGAACGTCTTTGAACAACAAGAAGCCCGCCTAGTGCGGGCTTTCTTGTATCTGGAAATCCATTCCGCTCTACGCGCATCCTTCACATCCTGTATGCCCCCCATGTCTGCCTCAGTAGAAAGCATACATAGATGAAGCGCAGCGATATCAAACGCCGTCCCCTCTCCGATAGCCGCCAAGAAAGCTAGGAAAGCTGCGGAGATAGAAGCCACAAACGAACCCCTCGAGGCCTTGGCTCGTAAATGGCATTCCTCTCGCTTGGGCGGCTGGGGATCTCGACACAGCGAAGAGGATTCTCGGAGCCTTGGAACGTCACGTGTTCCCTTCTCTAGGAAAACATTGATGAGGGACGTCTAAACGCCCCATGTCGCAGTGGCGAAGCTCATAGAAAGCCTTACGCCTTGAAAAAATCACAACACTGGAGATAATGATAAGAATTATCATTCAGTACACTCCAATGACCCACATTGCGCTCGCTTCTTCCAGTGCTCGGCAGACGGTTCTGCACAGTCTTTTTGGCGACCATCATGGTTGGTTGCTGAGTCGCCTGCGGGCGCGGCTTGGTTGTACTCATGATGCCGCTGACATGGCTGCCGAAGTGTTCGTTCAGGTTGTCGCTTTACCTGAGCCGCAGGCGATACGCGAACCTCGGGCGTTGCTTACGACCATTGCCAAGCGATTGATGTACGACAGTTGGCGACGGCGCGATCTGGAGCGTGCTTATCTGGAAGCGTTAGCGTTGCAACCTCAAATGTTTGAGCCCTCTCCCGAAGTACGTGCTTTGGCGATTGAAGCGCTCCTTGAAATCGATGCCTTGCTCGCCGGTCTTTCTGCGCGAGCCCGTACTGCATTTCTGTGCAGTCAGGTGGACGGAATGAAGTACGCCGACATTGCCGAGTTGATAGGGGTCTCGACCATTCGAGTACGTCAATACGTGGCCAAGGGTTTGAAACTGTGCTGCCAGAATCTGATGCGCAAATGAAGCACACACGCTCCGCAGTCGATGAAGCTATCGAGTGGACGGCCTGTATGCGCTCAGGCGAAGTCATGGCCGACGAACAAAAGGCGTTTGACGCCTGGTTTGCCAACCCGACGAATGCGCAGGCATGGGAGAAAGTTCAGGTCCATTTGGAGGCAACCTTCCCACCCCTCTTGCGTGGCTCGGACTCACAGGTACGCCGGGTGCTGCAAACCCCTGATCTGCAGCGACGTCGCTTGCTTCGTGGGGCGCTGGTGTTCGGCGGTGTCGGCATCGGTGCAACACTGATTGGCCGGCAGAGTACGCTGTTCTCTACTATCGGAGGCGATTTGCGGACCGCTACGGCCCAACGGGGTGATTTCAATCTGTCGGATGGCAGCAAATTGCGGTTGGATGCACGCAGCGCGGTGGATATCAATTTTACTGATAGCGAGCGCAGCCTGCTGCTGCGTGCCGGAAAGCTGATCATTGAGGTCAGTGACGACCCTCGGCCTTTCGTAGTGCAAACGTCCCACGGATTTGCACGCGGCGCTGGCGCTCGGTTCATGGTTTCGCTGCAGGGCGATTCGACCCATGTATGGGGCATGCGGTCCAGCCTCTGCATCGGTCGCCTCAACGATCGTTGTTCAGCACTCCAAAGCGGCGAAGGTGCCCGACTCGACTCGAAAGGCATCACGCCACTGGCGGCTAATCGTAAAGGTGAGAGCAGTTGGGAGAGCGGCAAACTAAGTGTGGATGACTGGGCGCTTGGGGAGGTGATCGAGGCATTGCAGCCTTACCGACGCGGGGTGATCCGCATCAGTACGGCAGCGGCCCGGCTTCGTGTTTCCGGCCTGTTCTCCTTGGATAACAGTGAGCGTGCACTGAACTCGCTGGAGCAGATTCTGCCCGTACGCATCGAGCAGTACCTGGGGTTCTGGACCCAGATCGAACTGCTCGGCTAAGTTTTTTTCATCTGCCCTGTATCGCTTTTTCAGTCTCGTTGGACATAGGCATTAACCGCTAATAAAAGCGCAGCCGCCAACACGGAGTTACCTATGTCCAATCGTTTTAACACTACGCGCAGGCTGACGTCTGTGTGCTTTTCTGTATTGCTGGCTCAAGGATACGCTTCGACCAGCTTTGCGGAGTCGGCTTCGACGCAAAGCCAATCGCTACAAAACTTCGACTTGCCAGCCGACTCCCTGGTGGCAACCCTCGACCGCATAGCCCGCCAAAGCGGTCACGAAATCGTGTATGTGCCGAATCTCGTTGCCGGGCTACGTGCTCCGGCCATCAAGGGAACAATGAATGCCGAGCGAGCGGCACAAATCGCGATTGAAGGCAGCGGATTGTCAGTACGCACGACCTCGGATGGAACCTTGACGCTGGACGCCCTCGGCAGCATGACGCTACCGGCACAGTCGATCGTCGGAATGCAGACCGAAGCACCCACCGTGTCGGTGGGTACCAAAGTCCCGTTGCGTCTTCGAGAGGTGCCGCAGACGATCAACGTGATTGGCCAGGAGCGTATTCAGAAGCAAAATCTCTATACCCTCGAAGATGCTCTGGGCAAGGTCGGTGGTGTAACCGTGCAGCGAATCGACGCCAGCCGTCTAAGTTTTTTCTCCCGGGGTTTCGAAATGACCTCGCTGCAATTGGACGGTACGCCGACCACCATGGACAACAGGGTGTTCCTGTCACCCGACCTGACCATGTATGACCGCGTCGAGGTACTCAAGGGCCCGTCTGGCAGCCTGACCGGTGCAGGCGGCCCCGGCGGTAGCATCAACCTGATACGCAAGCGACCGTTGGCCGAGGCAGCTGCTTCGGCGGAAATCAGCGCCGGCTCCTGGGACGACTATCGGGGCATGGTTGACGTCACCGGCCCGTTGACCGAGAGCGGTAATGTGCGGGGACGCCTGGTGCTCAGCGAGCACGACGAAGGTTACTACTACGACAGTGGCGGCAAGCGAGAGTCGAATCAAGTCTATGGCATTGTCGATATAGACCTGACGCCAGACACAGTCTGGACAATCGGTGCGAGCAATCAGAACACCGACATCCGTGGCGCCCAACGCTCCCTACCGGCCTATCGTTACACTAATTCAGCCGGTGAAGCCGCGATGTCACTGCCGAATGCATCGCGCAAGAACTTTTACGGTGAAGACTGGAACCGCGACTACTTCTGGAGTACCGCAGTTTTCACCGAACTCGAGCATCAGTTGGGCGATGGCTGGAAGACCAGGTTGTCGCTGCGGCACGCCGATAACAATTACGATTTGACACAGGCTTACGCACGTAATGGCGGCGGCATCGACCCTGCGGACAACTTGGTGTCAATGAACTCGATCATGTTCGATTACCGCGAGAAACAGGACGAGGCTGACGTATATGTCGATGGTCCGTTCAACTTCCTCGGGCGTGAACATACAGTGCTGGTGGGCGCCAACTATTCGCGCTCCGAGTTCGCCTCCAACGGCGGCTACTTTTCAAATTTCCTAGGGAACGTTGATCTCGTTAACCCGCAGCCCGACTTTGCCTACCCGGCCTTTCCTGATTCGGACAAGTTGCCGACCAGTGTTGCCAACACCCGCGCAAAAGCGCTTTACAGCAACATGCGCTTGAGCCTTTCCGACCCTCTGACGCTGGTACTCGGCGGGCGCGTGACCTGGCTTGAGATGCACCGCAGTCAGCACCAACCCGAGGCCGGCTCACCGTCGGAAAAAAGCGGCGATAGTGTGTCGCAGAAGTTCACTCCGTTCTACGGGCTGATCTACGACCTCAATGATAACTACTCGGTGTATGCCAACTATTCCGGCGTATTCCAGCCACAGGCTGTCAGCAATCTGGATATCAACAACAACATCATAAAGCCGCTGGAAGGCAAGCAACATGAACTGGGTATCAAGGGCGAATTCCTCGATGGCGCACTGAACGCCTCGTTGGCAGCGTTCCAGATCGAAGAAGAGAATCGCGCAATTCCGGATATGAACGATCCGAATGCACGGGCCGTGGTTGCCAGCGGCAAGGCTCGGACCCGTGGGTTCGAGGCTGAGCTGAGTGGACAGATGACTCCCGACTGGTTCCTCAGCGCGAACTTTACCCATACCTACAAGCGCTATGACAGCCCCAACGAGCAGTTGCAGACCTACCTGCCGAAAAACATGTTGCGGGTGTGGAGCCTGTACAAACTTCCCGGCGAGTTGGAGAAGTGGAGTGTCCAGGGTGGCGTCAGCGTGGTCAGCGAGACCTATAATAAGCTGGATGTCCCTGGCATCGGCATGAACGGCACCAAACTCCGCCAGGGTGGATACGCTCTGTACGATGCGGGCATTGGCTACCAGATCACGCAAAACTTCTCCGCTGATCTGCTCGGCACCAACCTGACCGACAAGAAGTACTTTCAGCGGATCAACACTTTCCAGGACGGGAATATCTTCGGTGACCCCCGTGCCGTGTCCATGACACTGCGCGCCAAGTTCTGATTACGATTGCCTGTCACTCACCCGGCATACTTCGGTATGCCGTTTTTTATCGGCTACACGCTCTGCGATCCGGGAGTTGGGGTGAGACAAACAGCGTCAAAACAACCAAGGAAAAACCTAGGCCCACAGCGTACCGCGTGGCTAGTGCTGGTGTTGCTGCTCAGTTACCTATCGTGCTGGGCGCTGAACGGCTTTTTGGCGTTGTGCCTAGTGCATTGGCGTGTGCAGCCCAGTGAAGCGGTGCTAACCAGTTCGATCATCAGTTTCTTGCTCTTTCCATGGCTGGTGTTGTGGTTGTTCAGTGCGCCACATGCAACGCGCAACGGCTTGCTGGTGGTGAGTGCACTGCTGGCGATGTGGGCAAACACCCGCTATCTGGCGGGAGGCGCCTGATGTTCACGAGTGTTCGGCAGGCGTTGCTGTGGATGCATCGATTTGTCGGCATCGGTTTTTCCGGGCTGCTGCTGATCGCATTTTTCATGGGTAGCCTGGCGGTTTATGACCGTGAGCTGGATAGTTGGATGCTGCCGCACATTCGCCTGGCACCAATTGACACGCCCTTGTCACTGGATCACCGGGTGGTCCCCCACATAGCCGGCTTGACGCAGGGCAAACCGCTGATGCAGTGGTACGTGGAGCTGCCCGATGAGCGCCGGCCAGTGGTGCGATTTCAAGCCTGGACCAAGGACCGTCAGGGCTTCAGTCGTTTTCTGGCGCCGGCCGGGGACCGCGCGCTGCCCGAAGCCGGAAGCCTCGGCGGCGACTTTTTCTACCGAATGCATTACACCCTCAATATCAACTTCTGGAACATCGGTGCGCGCCTGCTGGGCCTTGCCGCCATGCTGGGCATAATCGCGTTGATTGCCGGCGTTTGTATCCATGCGCGCCTGTTTCAGGATCTGTTTACATTGCGAGCCGATAAGTCGCCCAGGCGGCTGTTGGACATGCACAACCTGACCGGTGTGTTTACCCTGCCTTTTCAAGTGGTCATCCTGTTGTCGGGAGTGCTGATCCTGTTCCCGCTGTATCTCCCTGCCGGCATCCTGGCGGTGTACCTGGACCAGCCCGGTAAGTTCGGTCAAGAGGCGGACGCAGCCTACAGTCGCCCGGCATCGGGCATACCGGGGTCATTGGCCTCGCTGGACCGGATGATGGCGCAAGCCCGATTGCACTGGGGCGACGGCGAGCCGGCGTTTGTCCGGGTCTGGCACCCCGGGGATGCCAATGCCTACGTCGAGATCAGTCGCTCCTTGGCTGACCGCATGAGCCAGGATGGGCAAACCCTGTACTTCGATGGCGCCAGCGCAAGGCTGCTACATGAGTCCCGATTGCCGGCCGCCGCCGCGAGCTTCAAGTTTCTGGCCGGATTGCATGTGGCGCATTTTCAGCAGCAGTGGTTGCGCGCCTTGTATTTTTTTGCCGGTTTGAGTGGTTGCGTGATGCTCGGCAGTGGCCTGTTGTACTGGCTGGAAAAGCGCCGCCTGCAGCACGCTGCCGGGCAATGGGGCGTGGTGTCGATGACACTGCTCAGCAGCGCGCTGATCACTGGAATGCCACTGGCCACCCTGGCCATGCTAGTGGTCAATCGATGGCTGCCGATCGACCTGGTTGACCGGGCCCAGTGGGAAACCACAGCATTTTACTGGGTCTGGGTGCTGGCGGCTGTGCATGCCCTGTTGGTTATCTTGCGCTCGGCGCAATCACGGGCGCCATGGGCCGCGCACCTTTTGCTGATCAGCGCGTTGGCGCTACTGGCTGTGCTCTCCAATGCTTGGAGTACGGGCGATCATCTCTGGCGGGCAATGAACCACAAGCTATCGGCGGTGGCGGGGGTGGATCTGGCGTTGATGATCATCGCGTTGCTCGCGGGAATCATGGGTAGGCGCTTGCTCCGTCACAAGCGCTCGGCAAGGTGACAAATGGCTTATTGGTTATCGAGCATCGCTGCGGTCTGCTTAATGGTATTGGGGCTCTGCGCATTGGCGCTAAGTCAAATCACTCACTTGCGCAGGGTTACGCTTCAACGACAGTTACTCGGAACACGCGTGTTACGTTGCGGCGCAACGCTGTTGCTCGCATCAAGTCTACTGATGAGCCTGTCAAGCCAAGGGTTTGTCATGGGAGCGGTAATCTGGACTCTGTCTATCGCTCCCTCAGGTATTGGCGTGACGATCATTCTCTGTTGGTACAAGCATGAGAGAAAAAAGTAGTCAAAAGGCGGCAGCTTGTAATGCCTGCATGTATGCCTGAGTAAAATTAAAAGCACTAAACTATTTAGATACAGTGCGTTTAGGAATCTTGTTCAAATGACTGTGTACACCAAGTACTAAAAAAGGGGCTGCTGCGCAGCCCAGCGGGAGCAAGTTCCCTCGCCACGGTGCAGCTGGGCAAGCCGGAAATCAAGGCGACCAGCCTCGTGTTGATTTGCGCCCCACGCCTCGCATCGCTACAGTCGTTCTCTACACCCCCAAAGTCCACGGATGGAGCGACACGTGCTTACAGATCTGAAACCGAACCTCCATCGCCTGTCAGCCGTTTCGCTGCTGGCTGTCGCTCTAACACTCGCGGCCTGTAAGGCGCCACCCTCCTCCACAGCGACACCGGCATTGCCCGCCCCACCAGAGGTCGTCTCCGGCTTCCGTACCGATCTGCAGACCCGCTACGCCGACAAGCACATGGCGGCCGCGGCCAACCCGTTGGCGGCCGAGGCCGGGCGGGAGATGTTGCGACGCGGGGGCTCGGCCATCGACGCGGCCATTGCGATGCAGGCCGTGCTGACCCTGGTGGAACCACAATCCTCCGGCATCGGCGGCGGTGCATTCATTGTGTTGTGGGACGGCAAGGCTGTGAGCACTTATGACGGGCGCGAAACGGCACCGGCTGGCGCCACCGAAAGACTTTTCCTGCAACCCGACGGCAAACCCATGCCCTTTACGGCGGCGCAGATCGGCGGTCGTTCCGTGGGTACACCGGGGGTGTTGCGCGGGCTGGAATTGGCCCATCGCAAACATGGCCGCCTCAAATGGGCGACGCTGTTCGAGCCGGCCATCACGCTGTCGGAACAGGGCTTCGCGATCTCGCCCAGACTGCACTCGCTGATCGCCGCCGACGCCTCCCTGCCGGGTTCGCCAGACATGGCCGCTTACTTTCTCAATGCCGATGGCAGCCCGAAGGCGGTTGGCACCGTGCTGAAAAATCCAGCATTGGCCGGCGTGCTCAAGCGCATCGCCAACGAAGGTCCCGACGCGTTGTACAAAGGCCCGATCGCCGAGGAGATCGTCGCCAAGGTACAAGGCCACGCCAACCCCGGCAGCCTTTCGCTGAACGACCTCCAGGGCTACACCGCGCGGGAACGAGCACCGTTGTGCACCGACTACAAGCGCTGGCAAGTCTGCGGCATGCCACCACCGTCTTCGGGCGGGGTTGCCGTGGCGCAGATCCTCGGGACGTTGCAGGCCCTGGAACAGCGCGACAGCCACGCAGCCCTCGCACCTTTGAAACCCGTCAAGACCGACAAGCCCGCCGGCATTGAACCCATCCCCGAAGCGGTGCACCTGATCGCCGAAGCCGAGCGGCTGGCCTATGCCGACCGCGCCCAATACATTGCCGACCCCAATTTTGTCGCCGTGCCGCTCAGCGGCTTGGTCGATGCCGGGTACCTGGCCAGCCGCGCCAGCCTGATCGGCCCTCGTAGCATGGGCGTCGCCAAGCCCGGCACACCACCGGGCATCCAGGTGGCCTACGCCCCGGACCGTTCCCCCCTGCGTATTTCCACCTCGCAAGTGGTGGCCGTGGATGACCAGGGTGGCGCCGTGTCCATGACCACGACCGTGGAATCGGCGTTCGGCTCACACTTGATGGTCCAGGGCTTCATGCTCAACAACCAGATGACCGATTTCTCGTTCATCCCCGAAGAGAATGGGCAAAAAGTCGCCAACCGCGTCGAACCGGGCAAACGCCCACGCTCGTCCATGGCACCGACGCTGATCTTCGATCGTCGGGGGGAATTGGTGGCCGCTGTCGGCTCCCCCGGTGGCTCTCAGATCATCGAATACGTCGCCAAGTCAATGATTGGCCTGTTGGATTGGGACCTCGACCCGCAAACCGCCATCAACCTTCCCAACTTCGGCAGCCGCAACGGCCCTACCGAACTGGAGCGGGGCCAATTCAGCCCGGCGCTGATCCAGGCGCTGAAAGACAAAGGCCATGAGGTGAGCGAAATTGACATGACCAGTGGCACCCAGGCGATTGTCCGGGTGCGCGATGCGCAAGGGAAAACCACACTGGCTGGCGGGGCGGATCCACGGCGTGAGGGTCAAGCGCTGGGGGATTGATCAACCTCGCTCTGGGGCTGATAGACCAGCAGATCGGCGGGCTGACATTGCAGATAACTGCAAATGGCTTCGAGGGTCGCCAGGCGTATACCCTTGACCTTTCCTTGCTTGAGCAAGGAAAGGTTGGCTTCGGTAATGCCTATGGCGGCGGCGAGGTCCTTGGATTTGACCTTGCGTGTCGCCAGCATTACATCGAGTTGAATCACGATAGGCATGGGGTTCTCAAACGAAAGTTCGGTTTTCTGAGTCGACTTCACTGGCTTGGGACAGGATCCGGGCAATGATCGCAATACAGGCCGCAAGAAACAAAGCCACAAAGGAGGGGGCGGTAATACTGAGGGTCAACAATCGTTGGCCAACCGGCGCATGGATTGTCATCAGCAGGCTGAGAAACGGCTCGCACAGGAAATCCAACAACACCCACAGCGCAACCGCGCGCCCGACCTTGCCCAGATAGACAGCCGCTTCGCTGGAAAAATACTGGCCATGGGCATACCGCTTGAACAACTGCCGCAAGTTGGCCAGGCCAGCCGCCAACGCCAACAAAGGAATACTCGACAGCAAAATGCCGCCTAGCGATTGCCAGCCGGTCAAGTGCAGCGCCTCTTCGGACAAACTCGACAGCTGTCGTTCGGTCAGGGCAAATCCCAGGCCGTATCGTGATGCAACATCAGGAAAGAGCCAGGCCGCGGCATTGACGGCCATCATCGCGACGATGAAGAAAAGCGTTATGGCAGCCATGCGCTGGCTGTACAGGGCAAGACGATTCGTACGCATGTTGAGGCTCCAACAGAATAAGAGGAGCCCAGAACATAGCCATGAAATTATCGCAAAACAATAATTAATATGTAAAAAACAATAATAGTCGAAGCTTAAGTAGATAGCTGATTGGCAAACTGGCTCACCGCATCGACCACTTTCTTCGCCCCGTCCTGGATCTCGACGATCACCGTTCCCGCCTCGGCTGCCAAGGCCAGGCCGTGTTCGGCCTGGTGCTGGCCGTCGGTCATCAGGGCCACGGCGTTGCGGGCCATGTCCTGGTTCTGACGGACCACGCCAACGATTTCATCGGTCGCCTGGCTGGTACGCGATGCCAGTTGTCGCACTTCATCGGCCACCACCGCAAAGCCGCGACCTTGCTCGCCGGCCCGGGCCGCTTCGATCGCGGCGTTGAGCGCCAGCAGGTTGGTTTGTTCGGCGATGCCGCTGATGGTCTTGACGATGGTACCAATCACCAGGGATTGCTCATTCAGCGCCTCGATGCCTTCGCCAGCGGTTTGCATGTGCCGGGCCAGGTCGCGCATCACGTCCACGGCCTGGGTTACCACCGTCGTGCCGCGCTGGGCGCTGTTGTCGGTCTGCAACGAGGTGCTGTAGGCGATGTTGGCCGCCTCGGCGACGGCTTTTTCCTGGTTGACCTGGTCGGTGATGTTGGTGGCGAACTTGACCACTTTGTAAAGCCGCTCATTGGCATCGAGCACCGGGTTGTAGGAGGCTTCCAGCCAGACCTCACGACCACTGCTGTCGATACGCTTGAAGCGGCCGGCCACGAATTCACCACTGTTCAGGCGCTTCCAGAACTGCTCGTAGGCCGCGCCGTTGTATTCCTCAGGTTCACAAAACATGCGGTGATGCTTGCCCTTGATTTGCGCAAGGCTGTAACCCATGGCGTTGAGGAAACGATCATTGGCCGTCAGTACGTGACCGCCCAGATCGAATTCAATCACCGCCGTTGAACGCACCAATGCGCCAATGAGGTTTTCATGCTCGCGGGACGCCTCGATGGTGCGGGTCAGGTCATTGGAGTACATCGAAAAAAAGCGGACCCGCCCGTCAGCCCCTCGTACGGGCTGGAGGATCGAACGCAGCCAGGCTTCCTGGCCATTGCCTCGCAGCAGGCGCACGGCGCCGGAGAAGTGCTCGCCACAGGTCAGCGCCGACTTGAAGCGAACCTGGAACTCATTGGTTTTCAAATACCCAGGGACCAGCTCATCCACAGGCCGGCCAATCAAGTCCTGGCTCTTGTAGCGCATCTCGTCGAGAAAATTCTGATTGACCGATTGAATCCGTCCATCGGCGTCCAGGGTGAGGCCAAGCATTTCGCGATCCAGGCTTTCCTTGACTTGCGCAAGGCTGGACAGTTCTTGGCGAAGAGCCAGTAGCTCCTGCTTCAGGCGGTTGTTGAACATGGGCAGCTCCGACAGCAGGAGAATTGAATGCTGTTCCCTTGCCATCGGCCCGGCGTTTTTTTTCTAAAGAGCACCTCGAGCCCGCAGTGAAAATATTCCAGGACACCCTCGAACCCGATAAGCCTCCCATGGTCACTGGATTGTTCTACTGTTGCGCCTGATCCTTGAAGCCTTTGCCGCCATCAATACCCATAACCATAAAAACGAGGTAATTGCCGTGACCACCGACATCGAAGACAGCCGTTCCGCCCGCTTCGCCTTGCGCTGTTCCAGTTTCGCCGAACGCTGGTTTCCCGACTCCTGGGTCTTCGCCGCGCTGGCGGTGCTGGTGGTCGCCGTGGCGACACAATTTATCGGCGCCACGCCCACGGCGGCGGCCATGGCGTTCGGCGACGGCTTCTGGAGCCTGATCCCGTTCACCATGCAAATGGCCTTCGTGGTGATCGGCGGATACGTGGTCGCCAGTTCTCCACCAGCCGTCAAATTGATTGACCGCCTGGCACGACTTCCGACCAACGGTCGCTCCGCCGTGGCATGGGTGGCGCTGATCTCCATGGTCGCGTCGTTGCTCAACTGGGGCCTGTCGTTGGTGTTTGGCGGTTTGCTGGTGCGCGCCCTCGCCCGGCGCACCGACTTGAAAATGGACTATCGCGCCGCCGGGGCCGCTGCTTACCTGGGCCTGGGCGCAGTGTGGGCCCTGGGCTTGTCTTCTTCGGCAGCGCAATTGCAGGCCAACCCGGCCAGCCTCCCGCCTTCGATCCTGTCGATTACTGGCGTCATTCCCTTTACCCAGACCATTTTTCTCTGGCAGTCCGGGGTCATGTTGCTGGCGCTGATCGTGATTTCCCTGATCGTCGCCTACGCCACCGCTCCCGGGCCGAACAGTGCCCGTGACGCCGCCGCTTGTGGTATCGACCCCAGTTTCAGCATGCCGGCGCTGCAGCCCCGTACCCGCCCAGGGGAATGGCTGGAACACAGTCCACTGTTGATCATCGCCCTGGTGCTGCTGGCGGCCGGCTGGCTGTTCCACGAGTTTTCGACCAAGCCTGCGATCAGTGCCATTTCCGGGCTCAACACCTATAACTTCCTGTTCATCATGCTGGGCGCCTTGCTGCACTGGCGGCCGCGCAGCTTTCTCGACGCCGTGGCCCGTGCAGTGCCGACGACCACCGGCGTGTTGATCCAGTTTCCATTGTACGGCTCGATCGCCGCGTTGCTGACCACGGTCAAAGGCAGCGATGCCCAGACCCTGGCCCACCACATCTCGACCTTTTTCGTACAAATTGCCTCCCATGACACCTACGCCCTGTTGATGGGTGTCTATTCGGCGGTACTGGGCTTTTTCATTCCTTCTGGCGGCGGCAAGTGGATCATTGAAGCGCCTTACGTCATGCAGGTGGCCAACGACCTGAACTATCACCTGGGCTGGGCGGTGCAGATCTATAACGCCGCCGAAGCGCTGCCGAACCTTATCAACCCCTTCTACATGCTGCCGTTGCTCGGGGTCTTGGGGCTGAAGGCCAGGGACCTGATCGGTTTTTCCTTCGTCCAGTTGCTGGTGCATACGCCGTTGGTGCTGGTGCTGCTATGGGCGCTGGGGACGACATTGAGTTATTTGCCGCCAGTGATGCCATAAAGCCATAAAAAAGGGCCGATATTTCCATCGGCCCACTTCTTCTTCGGCCCGGTCTGTTTCAGTATGGATGCGCCCTGTTTTGAGGGGCCCACACGCTGAAAAGGATCTGAGCATGTCCAAACTCGCCGTACTTTCTTTTGCCGCCCTGGCCTTCAGTGCCGCCGCCCACGCTACCGACATTGACGTACAACTGGGCAGCACCGAACGCGTCACTCGACTCTTCGCCTACCCCAACAACTGCAACGTCATCTGCTTTCGCGACTGGACCCTGGAGCAGACCGTCGAGCACTACCTGACCCAAAGCGTGCAGCGCGACGGCTACGGCACGGCCAAGGTCCACGTCAAAATCGATAATGACAAGGTCTATGCCAGCATCAGTGGCGTACCGAAGAGCTACGGCCAACCGCTCAAGGCCCTGCTTGACGCCGGGGACCTGGCGTACAACGGCGCATCCAAACTCAACAGCGACAAGAAATGGTCCTATAACTGGTACCTGTTCCTGCCGCTGGGCATGGCCCTGGAAAACCGCAAGAGTGTCGAGTTGCTGCACTTCCCGCCGGATTACTCCCTGACCCAGGCCCAGGACTACCTGGAGTCGGCGACCACCGATCGTTGGGCCACACTGCTGACCGTCAACGGCATTGCGGTTGAACAGACGCCGGCCTACCAGACCATCATCGACATTGCGCCCATCGCAGCGCCGTCCAATGCTGGCAGCACATTGGAGGGGCTCTATAGCTACTTCAACGATTACCAAACCACCATGGTCACACAGGTCACCCAAACCGCCAGCGGCGCCGCATTGCCGATGGTCGCCTTCGGAGCGCCCGTTCGGAACTGGATCAAGGCTCAGTACGGCCAGACCGTGAATGTGCTCAGCTTGGCGACCATCACAACCGGTAGCGGGGTCAAGGTTCCGGTCCTGGGCTCCAACCATCCGAGCTACATCTGGTACGCCGCCGACAAGGACAACTACGATGGAGACGAAGCCAAGGCTGATGCCGCCGGCCTGAAAGTCATGGGCCAGGACCTGAGTGCTGCATGCTGGCAGGCCGGCATGGGCAGCAAGCCGGGCACCGACCCGAACACCCTGCTGAACCAGTGCACGCAGACCTGGCAGGTCACGCAGAAGGAGAAAACCTGCGAGTTGTTCTACACCTCGGTTCGGAAACTGAGCGAGGAAGACGCAGCGAAAAAATGCGAAACACCTGCGATCAAGTCGCAACTTCCGCAACTGAAGGTACCCATGCCGCTGCCAGCCGAGGCGGTCTAAACCTTGAGGCGTTTTCCCGCGTAGGCTGGCGCTGACGCGGGAAAGCGCCTTTGGCACCTGTCAGAGTCGACAGTAGATGACGCCCCCGACTTGGGCGAAGCTATCAAGGTTTTTTCAACGACCGCCGGCAGGATCGCCAGCGCCAGCAAGTCGAGTGTTTAGCACCGACAAGGACTGTCATGACCACGTTCATCACAGATAGCGCCTGTTCACAGCACCGGGATTGCATCTACCCGGAAAAACAACTCAGCACCCGCTTGGGCTACCCCTCGGTGCACGACTTCGAAGTGCATCACACGACCGACGGCCGCGGCAACGGCATCATCGCCCGTAAACCATTCGCTCCCATGACAAGGATGTGCAGGGTTTCGGGGCTGTTGGTGAGCCGACGGCGCCTGCACACGTTGCAGATCCTGCCGGACGTGCACATGTATGACCCACGCTTCGCCGGATTGCTGCTGCATTCCTGCAACCCGAATGTGTTCCTCGACATGAGCGAACTGTGGTTGTGGTCACTGGCCCGTATCGATGAAGGCGACTGCCTGACGATGGACTACGCCAGTACCGAACAGAAACTGTATCGACAGTTCGCCTGCCGGTGCGGTTCGTACAACTGTCATGGCTGGATTACCGGCTATGACGAACCGCCCAATGAACAGGGAATGAAGTTTCTACGGCACTGGCGCCGTCAATGTCACCGCGACTGACGAACCGGACTCAGGGCGCGCCGACCGGCCGCAGCCGATACTGCGGCGGCAGCTGTTCGAAACCGCTGATCGTGGTGTCCAGGCTCTTCCAGCGTCCGTCCTTGATGCCGTAGATGCAGCCATGGATCGACAGTTTCTGCCCGCGGTGCCAGGCGTTCTGCACGATGCTGGTATGGCCGACGTTGGCCACCTGCTGGATCACGTTCAGCTCGCACAAGCGGTCGACACGTTCCTCCTCGGTCGGCAATTGGCCCAAGGCCTCGCGATGCTCGTAGTACAGGTCGCGAATCGAACGCAGCCAGCCGTCGATCAGGCCCAGTTGCCGGTCCTGCATCGAGGCACGCACACCGCCACAGCCATAATGGCCGGTGACCAGGATGTGTTTGACCTTGAGCACGTCCACCGCGTACTGGATCACCGACAGGCAGTTGAGGTCCGTGTGCAACACTACGTTGGCCACATTGCGGTGTACGAACAGATCGCCCGGCAGCATGCCAACGATCTCGTTGGCCGGCACCCGCGCATCGGAACAGCCAATCCACAGGTACTCCGGGGTTTGCTGACGAGCCAGCTTGGAGAAGAAGTCAGGATCTTCCTGCTTGATCGCATCGGCCCAACGCGCGTTGTTATCAATCAGATCTTGTAATTCGTTCATGCTGTCTAGCCTCGATTGAGAGTGCGCAACTATGACAAACGACCGTCGGTCAAGGTCACGTCGGCGATGCATTGGAATTCCTGGATGCGCTGCCGGTCGACACCAGTAAGGCCCACAGTATGAGGAATTGCCATGAATGATTCACGACGCCCTTTCGATGCGGTGCAACCGGAACCCATCGACGACAATGAAGATCGCATGGGCTCGATGCATGAACTGGAATTCGACGAAGAAGAACCCAGCGCGAAAATCGGCGATGAACTGCCGGACAACGAGCGCGAACAACTGATGCCGCGTGAGCGCGTTCGTGAAGCCGGCCTGACGGGGGCTTCGACGGACGATCACCAACCGACCGACGACGACATGAGCCCGGAAACGCTCATTCGCGAAGACGGCGCCCGGGACGCCCACGAGACCGGAGACGACGAACAGGCGGACTGGGACCTGAGCGTGGTGGGTGAAAATGATATTGGCGGGGGCGACGGGCTGGACGAGGCGGAAATGGCCGATATCGATCCTCTGGATGGCAAGCGTTGACCCGACCCTGTGGAAGCTTGCTCGCGATAGCGGTAGATCAGTTTGCATCGATGTCGAATGTACCGCCGTCTTCGCGAGCAAGCTCGCTCCCACATGGGGTCGCGGTGCTTCAGTCCACCAACGTGCAGGCCATGACCACCGCATCCTCACGCCCGCCCACCGCCGGGTAGTAATCCCGGCGCCGGCCCACTTCATTGAAGCCATAGCGCTCATACAGCCGGAACGCCGTGCGGTTGCTGTCTCGCACTTCCAGGAAGCACTCTCGGGCCTCGGCCTTGTAGGCAATCGACATCAAGTGCTCCAACAGGCGCAAACCCAGGCCACGGCCCTGGTTTTCCGGTTTGACGGTGATATTGAGCAGGTGCGCCTCATCCAGGATGATCTGCACCACGCCATGGCCCACTTGCTGCTGGCCTTCGAACATCAGCCAGATCTGGTATTTGCCCAGCCCGTCGAGAAAGATCCCGCGGGTCCACGGGTGGCTGTAGGCGGCGTATTCGATTTTCAGCACAGCGTCGAGGTCCGCCTCGGTCATCGGGCGGAACGATACAGCGTCACTCATTCGATTCTTTCCAGCGCGCCATCAGCCGGCGCATGGCTTGCCAGACATCAGCCTTGCGCTGTGGCGTTTCCATTAACAGTTCCAACCCGGGCAACGCCCAGGCCGAGCCCAGGCCTTCGACCTGCAGTTCGCGATTGAACGCTTCGGCATCCGCCTCGCCGGCAAACTTCACCGCCGGTAGGCCGATCAGCCACAGGCACACGCAGGGCTCGTCTTCTAGCCGCGCTGAAACGAAGCCCTGGACGAAATCCCGCGCCGCTTCGGGCCCCTGGTCCATGGTGCCGCGCGACAACAGCGGCCAGCGCACCGGCTCGCCAATGATCTGCGGGCTATCCGGCAGACCGGCGGCGCGCAGCATGTCCTTGAGCAGCAAGTAGGCTGGATCGCGGCTTTGGAACGGCTCGCCCGTGGGCAACTCCACCAACAGCAGGCAACGTCCCGCCCGCAACAACTGAAGGGCGAAACGCGGCGGTGCGACATAGGGCGCCTTGACCGGGGCCGGCTTTTCATCGGCCTCCTCCACCGGCTTGGCGTTGGTACGGGTCGAGGCCAGGCTCGGGCGTGGCACCTCGACTTTCGGCCGCTCGGCCACCGGTTCGGCCACGGTCTTGGCCACGGGCGCCGTCACGACCGGCACGCTCTCTACCGGTTCGGGCGCTTCCAACAGCTCGGGCCGCGACGGGGCGGCGAACGGCAATTCGGTACGCGGCAGCCAGTTGACCACCTGCATGGCGGTCAGATAGGCGCGGCGGCGGGACTCGATAAGCAAGGGTCGGCCACTTGTGGATAACTGAAAGTGGGAGGGATTCTACCGCCCTTCGAGGCGGATCGCTTCCCTGTTGAGCCAATAGTTGATCGATAGCAAACGACAGTCCGTCCAAGGGGTGAATCGCAACCGGCCCGATGCAGTACAATCGCCGCTTTTAATTGCCAACCCGACGGCCATTGCGATGATCGAACCCAAGCGCGTCTTGCGCGCCCTCGCTGAACACTGGGCATTGCTGGAACCTTTGTGCGAGCACTTCGACCAGGGCACCCTGAGCCTCAACGAATTGCGTTCACAGCTGGCCGCCCAACAACTGGACAGCACGCCCCAGGACATCACCAGCCTGCTGGATGTGTGGATCCGCCTGGACATTCTCGTACCGGTGGCGAAAAGCCCGAACCGCTTCGAGCTCAACGCCCAGATCCATGATTTTCTCGCCTACCTGCGCCGCGAACACCGCCTGGGCCTGTGCCTGGAGATCGAAGCCTACCTGCGCCACCTCGAGCGCCTGGCCGGCTATATCCAGGACGCCTTCGACATTCGCGACGGCAACGACCTGGCCCGCCAACTGCGCCTGCTGGACATGCGCGTGCGCGACGTGCTCAAGAAACTCGCCAACGACGAACAGGCCCTGGTGGCCGTGGCCGAGCGGGCCAAGACCAGCGACCGGCAGATCCCGCTGCGCCAGCGTTATGCCGAAGTGCTGGCGACCTGGGACGAATACGTCGAACCGATGATCCAACTGGTGAACGCCGACGGCGCCTTCGAGCAAGGCGTGCGCAAGGTCGAGAACGTGCTGTTGCGCATGCTCACCGAACAGCAACGCCTCGGCCACCTGGTGGACGACGACATGCTGCTGCGCACCCACGCGCGCATTCTTGAAATGCAGACCAGCGCCCAGTTGACCCTACGCCATGCCCGTGAACTGCTCCTGCCACTGCGCGAAGAGGCCCGCCGCCATAACGCGGTGACCCGTGGCGCCGCGTTGGCCCTGGCCGCCATTCGTCGCAAAGGCATCGACGCCGTGCCGCAGGCCGCCATGCCGCTGTTTACCCGGCCGCAAAGCACCTTCCTGGGCAGCGCCAGCCAGGTCGAAGCCTACGTCTATGCCCTGGCCCGTTTCGAACCGAAACCGGCGCGTTTCCCCAAGTCCCACAAGACCCACAAGGGCGGCGAGGCGCCGCGCGCACCACGCACCGTGCGCGAGATGGTCGAGCGTTGCGAAGACGCCCTGCCGATGCCGGACCTGATGACCTGGCTGCTGGAACAGGAACCGGACGGCGCCACCGACGAATTGCTGTACTGGTTCTCGCGCCTGTCGCGGGAAAAACGCTTCAAGCGCGAGCGTCTGGAACGCCGCGACTATCACACTCACGAGCATCAGGTCAGCCTGCGCTCCTTCGCCCTGCTCTCGGCCGGCGACACCGCCGCCGAGGATTCTGCGAGCATCCCCCATGCATCTTGATCTATCCGAACTGTCCCAGCTGGCGCCGATCTTTCGCGAGCTGTTCAAGGGTTACCACGTCAGCCGCCGCGACCCGGAGCTGTACGCGCAACTGTCGAACTTCCAGGACCAGTACCGCACGCTGTTCAAGGCCTTGGGCTTCGAACTGGTGTGCGACACCCGTGGCTTCTATTACTTCGTGCCGGACCTGGCCGCCGCGGCGGTGAACAAGACCGCCCAGCGCCTGGCCCTGTTCACCTTTATCCTGGTCGAGCACCTGGCCGACCAGGGCCGCGACCCGATTGCCGTGCTCGACGGCGGCAGCCTGGGCCGCGATGAGCTGCCTTCGCTGCTGGAAAAGTACCGCGACCTGTTCATCCAGGCCGAAGTCCAGACCCAGGAAGAACTGGAAGAGAAAATCATGCGGCGCATGACCCAACTGGGTTTCGCCAGCGAAGACAACGGCGTGTACCGCTTCCTGCCGCCGATGCATCGTTTCCTCGACGTGTGCCTGTCGGTCCAGCAGGACCGCGACCTGGCCGCCAGCCTGCACAGTGTGCTGCCGCTGCCCGCGCCGGTGCTGATCGACGAAGACAGCGACGAGAAACTGCTACAGACCGATGATCCGCTGGACCTCAGCGAATTCGAAGGTGAAAGCGAAGAAGACGCACTGGCCCGTGCCATTGCCGAAGAACAGGAGACCGACGCATGAGCAAGGAACGCTACGGCATCCGCCGCTTTGCCCTTTTGAACACCGCCGGCTACAGCCTCGGTTTGTTCCCGCTGGAAGAACCGCTGTCGGTCTATGGCGCGAACAACCTCGGTAAATCCGCCTCGATCAACGCGTTGCAGTTCCCGATCCTGGCGCGCATGTCGGACATGAGCTTCGGCAAGTACAGCCTGGAACAGTCCCGGCGTTTCTACTTTGCCTCGGACACCAGCTACATCCTGGTGGAAGTCGCCCTGCCCCACGGCCCGCACGTGATTGGCGTGGTCGGTCGCGGCCCTGGCGGCGGTTTCGGTCATCAGTTCTTTGCCTATGCCGGCAAGCTGGACTTGGCCCACTATCAGAAAAATGACACCTGTCTGCGTCAGAAAGAGTTATTCACCAACCTGGAGCGCGAAGGCCTCAAAGCCTACGAACTCAAGCCGGATGAGCTGCGGCGGCTGTTGGTAGGCGGTCATACGTCCATTCCGCTGGACCTGACGCTGATCCCGCTGCGCTCCACCAGCGAGCAAAGCCTCAAGACCTTCCGCGCGCTGTTCATCAACCTGCTGCACATGCGCGAAATCACTGCGGCCAAGCTCAAGCAACTGTTCCTCGACGCGTTCGAGCACAGCCTGCGCTCCGGAAGCGTGGACTACATCGCCGCGTGCGAAGAAGCCTTCCGCGACGTACGACGCATGGAGCAGGACTACAACTCCCTGGTCGCCGCCGGCCCGTTGGTGGAAGCCCTGGCCAATGGCGTGAAGCAGCGCGACATTCTGCGCGGCAAACTGCATCGCCTATCGCCATTGCTCGACTCGTTGCTCGGCACCTGGTCGGACTACGCCAGTGCGCGCAAGGAAGAGCTGACCATCCAGGCCGAACACTACCGCAACGAACAGGATTCGCTGCAGAACGACCAGCGCGGCAGCACTCAGGAACTGATGCGCCTGGAACGGGAAATCAGCGGCATCCAGCGCTGGCTCGGCGAGTTGTCGGTGCTCAAGCATCGGTTTGCCCTGGTGGATGACGTCAAGGTCCTGGAGCAGCAACTGCTCGCCGCCAAGGACGCCCACGACGAACTGGCCGGCGCCCTGGCCCAGTCCCGGCAATTCAGCGCCGAAGACTTGGAAGAGCGTCTGCGGGATCTGGAAAAACGCCTGAAGTCGGTCAAGCAGCAACTCGATCACGCCGACAACAACAGCTACGCCCGCCTGCGGGAAGAGTTCTCGCAGCAGGACGTCGAACGCCTGATGCGCCTGTTCAACAGCGCCCTGTTCAGCCTGCCATTGGGCGAACACGGCATCGCGCTGGACGAGAATGGCGAGTGGGTCAAATCCATGGAGCTGATCCTCGACGGCTTCAAGGGTGAACGCTTCGAAGTGCCAGGCCTGTCCATCGACCTGTCCCACATCGAGCCACCTGCCCTGCAAGCCCTGGCCGACCGTGCAGCCTTGCGCGACCAGAAAGAACGCCTGGAAAAAGAACTCAAGCAGCTCAAGACCCAGCAAGCCGTGGCCGCCGACCGCGCCGCGAGCAAGACCCAGACCGAAGCGCTGTACCAGCAGGTCCTGGATGCGCAAAAAGCCCTGGAAGACTTCCGCCGTACCCAGACCTTGAGCGCCGAGGAAAGCGAGAAGCTCGAACAGCTGGCGCAAATGGAAGCCGCCCAGGACGAACTCAAGCGCTCCAGCGATGCCTTCACCGAGCGCGTCCAGCAGTTGTCCGCCAAGTTGCAGTTGGTGGGCCGGCAGATCGCCGACATGGAAGCCAAGCAACGCACCCTCGACGACGCCCTGCGCCGCCGCCAACTGCTGCCGGCGGACCTGCCGTTCGGCACGCCGTTCATGGACCCGGTCGACGATTCCATGGACAACCTGCTGCCGCTGCTCAATGACTACCAGGACAGCTGGCAAGGGCTGCTGCGGGTCGACGGCCAGATCGAAGCGCTCTATGCCCAGGTGCGCCTCAAGGGCGTGGCCAAGTTCGACAGCGAAGACGACATGGAGCGACGCCTGCAACTGCTGATCAACGCCTATGCCCACCGCACCGACGAAGCCCTGACCCTGGGCAAGGCGCGCCGTGCGGCGGTGACCGACATCGCCCGGACCCTGCGCAACATCCGCAGCGACTACGACAGCCTCGAGCACCAACTGGCGTTGTTCAACCGCGAAATCAACAAGCGCCAGGTGTCCAACCTGCAGAGCTTCCGCATCGTCCTGGCGCCGAACAAGGAAGCGCTCAAGCACATCGACCAGATCATCCACAGTGCCGGCCAGTACGAGGAAGGCGAGACGCTGTCGGTGTTCGACCTCAGCCAGAGCGCCGAGCAGGACAACAAGAACGAAGAAGCCAAGGAGTACCTGGCGCGGCTGGTGGCGGCGAACCACAACCAGCTCGGCCTCAAGGACCTGTTCGAACTCGCGTTCGAGATCACCAAGGTCAATGGTCAGCCCGTGATCCACACCGACATCGACGGCGCGGCGTCCAACGGCACTACCATGACCATCAAGGCGCTGACCAACATGTACTTGTTGCTGCACCTGATGGACCGCGAACAGGCCGGCCGCGTGCGCCTGCCGTACTACCTCGACGAAGCGGCGGACATCGACGAGAAGAACCAGGCGGCACTGCTGGAAACCAGTCTGCAACTGGGCTTCGTGCCGATCCTCGCCAGTGTGAAGCCGCAAGTCTGCGCCAGTGTCGCCATCGACTTGGAAGGCGGCAGCGGGCCGAACGGCATCTACATAGACGAAGCGGATTGGAAATACATCCGTCGTCACGATGCGGTGAAGGCCACGGTGAATGTCCAGGCCGACGAGCCGGAGCTGGATCCGGTGTGAGGTGAGTAGCCGGGCATGAAAAAGGCCGCGATCTAATGGATCGCGGCCTTTTTCATGGTTAATGCATAATCTGTGGCGAGGGAGCTTGCTCCCGCTCGGCTGCGCAGCAGCCGCTGGCTTTAGGACCGCTACGCGGTCCAGCGGGAGCAAGCTCCCTCGCCACGGGTATTGCCGACCATTATGCTTACTTGCCGAGACTGATCTTTGGCGCCCAGGTCAGCCATTCATCTTCAAACTTATCGAACAACGGGAAAGTCTGCTCCGGTCGAGCCGGATTGCCCATTCGTTCGCCATCCGGCGTTGCGAACGCAATGCCACCCTGGATAAGCGTTTCAAGGGACTCGGTTCGCACCGTCGCGCCCTTGAACAGCCCGAAGTCCAGACCGAAGCCACTGCTATTCCAGAAACGCGTGCCGCTGCGCACCAGCGGCGCGTACTTGGGCTCGATCAGGATATGGATCAACACCCGGTCCGCGGTCTGGCCCAGTTCATAACCCGTGACCTTGCCCACCGTAATCTCGCGGTAGGTCACCGGTACGCCGATCTTCAACGAACCTCGGCGGGCCGCGCTCAGCACCAGGCTCAATCCCGCTTCGGGCACAGCGCTTTGCGGTGGGTTGGCCAGGGCCACGAAGTTTTTCTGCGGCCCGAGGTTTTTCGCCGAAGGCTGCACTTCAATGTATTGGCCGGTGACCAGCGTTTCCAGGTTGGAGGTCTTCATCAACCCCAACTCCGGCTTGACCACCCAGAACTGGGACCCGACCCGGGCGATGCGCTCGGGCACTTCGGTGATACGCGCCGTGAGCAGCACCGATTGCATATCGGCACTGAGATCAACATCCTCGACCTTGCCCACATCCAATCCTTTGAATCGGATCGGTGTACCACTGCGCAAACCATCGGCGCGATCGACCTTGATCGTGACCTCAGTGCCTCGCTGTTGTGCGGCTTCGTGATCGGCGAACAGGCGGAAACGCGGAATACGTCTTTTCAGCGGCACATTCGGTTCCGGCGTTTCAAAGGCAATCCCGCCGGCCATCAGGCTTTGCAGGGACTCGCTCTTGACCTGGATCCCGCCGGTCAAACCGCCCGTGAGGGTGATCCCACTGGCGTTCCAGAACCGGGTCGAGCCGTTGACCAGCCCTTCGTACTCCTTCTCGATGTGCACACCGATGATCAGTTGTTTCTTCTTGCGGGAGAACTGATAGCTCTGCACCGACCCGACCTTGACCTGCTTGTAGAGGATCGGACTGCCGACCTCCAGCGATCCGAGGTTTTCGGTCAGCAGGACCAAATGCAGCCCCGGGGAACGCAAGTCCAGCGGTGGAGCTTTTGCCCGAGCTTCGAACTCGCGTTGCGGCGCGCCGCCCTTGTCACCCGGACGCACGGCAATGTAATTGCCCTTGACCAAGGCTTCCAGGCCGGTGATACCCGCCAGGGAGATGGATGGCTTGACGACCCAGAACTGCGTGCCGGTTACCAGGTAATCTTCGGCCAAGGGGTCCAGGGTCAATTCAGCCGTGGCGCTGGCCAGGTCCGAATCGACCTTGAGGTTCTTCAGGCTGCCGACCTGGATACCTTTGTACATGACCGGCGTACGACCGGCCTGCAACCCTTCGAAATCGCTGAGTTTGACTTTCACTCGAATGCCCGCCGCAGCGGCGTCAAAGTCTTCGTAAAGACGGAACGGCAGGCTTGGGTCCGTCGGCGGGCTGTCCTTGCGGCTTTCCGGCGTGGCGAAGGCAATCCCTCCGGCCACGATGCTGGCCAGGGACTCGCTGCGCACTTTGACGCCCGAGAGGTTGGCATCGATGCTGATGCCACTGGCGTTCCAGAAACGCGTGTGTTTGCGCACCAGGCTGGCATAGGTCGGCTCGATGAAGATTTTGATCTCGACCTTGCTCTGATCCTCGGACAGCAGGTAACTCTTCACCTGACCGACCTGAATCTGTTTGTAGAACACCGGGCTGCCACGGTTCAGCGAACCCAGCCGATCAGCCTTGAGGGTCAGGTGTAAACCCGGCTTGGCGTCCGACAGCGGCGGCTCTTCGGCCAGGGCCTTGAACTTACGGGTCGACTCCCCTTCACCTGGGCTGATAGCCACATAGTTACCCGATACCAGGGTTTCCAGACCCGTGATCCCGGCCAGGCTCACGCTCGGCTTGACCAGCCAGAAACGTGTTCCGGTCTTGAGGTATTGCTCGACGTCCTTGTTCATCTCGATGGTCGCGACCACTCCCTTGGAGTTGCCTTCATCATCGAGGGTAAGGGCCGTCACTTTGCCGACCGTCATCCCTTTGTAAACGACTTCGGTTTTGTTGACCTGAATGCCCTCTCCGCTCTCAAAGCGCACGTTGATCTCGATTCCGGTTTCGTTATAAGCCCGCCAGCCAAGCCAGCCGCCGATGATCAAGGCAATCAACGGCAGGACCCAGATGGCCGACCAGTTCGAAGCCGGTCGAGTTTTAGCGGTAGGCAAATCAGTCATGGTCGTCATCCGACTCCGTGTTATCCCAAATCAGTCGGGGATCGAAGGTTACTGCGGCAATCATTGTCAAAATCACTACGCTGGCGAAAGCGATCGCGCCGAGACCGGCTTCAACACTGGCGAGCCGTCCGAAATTCACCACGGCCACCAAAATGGCGATCACGAAAATATCCAGCATCGACCAGCGGCCAATGAACTCGATGAAACGGTACATAAGGATGCGTTGCTGCGCCGACATAGGCTGATGCCGCTGCACGGAAAACAACAACAAGGCGATGCCCACCAGTTTGAAAGTGGGTACAACGATGCTGGCGATGAACACCACGGCGGCAATAGGAATCATGCCGTGTTGAACCAGCTCGATGACGCCAGCCATGATGGTGCTCGGGGCGCCCTGGCCCAGCGAGTTGATAGTCATGATCGGCAACATGTTGGCCGGAATATAAAGAATCGCGGCCGTGATCAACAACGCCCAGGTCCGCATCAAGCTGTTCGGGCGACGGGGGTGAACCAGCGCGCCGCAGCGAGTACAGGTTTGGTTGTCGACCTCAGCATCCTGCCGATTCAACTCGTGGCACTCCGTACAGATCAGAATCCCTGCATCAATCGCCCGCATGGGCATCTTCTCCTGATAACGCCTGCCAGATCTGATGGGGTGACATCACCACCTCCAGCCAGACCTGGACCAGCAACAAACTGATGAAGCACACCAGGCCAAGGCCTACAGTGATGGCCGCCATGTCTGCCAACTTGACGATGGCCACCAACACGCCCATGAGGTAGACCTCAAGCATCCCCCAGTCTCGTAGATGGTGATAAATGCGATACAGCAACAAACCGTAACTACGGCCAAAGTCCAAGCGAATGGACAACAGCACCACCAACTGACAGAGCAACTTGAGCAGCGGAATGCCCATGCTGCACAGGAACACCACTGCCGCGATGCCTTGCATGCCGGTATCAAACAGACCGACCACCCCACTCCAAACGGTGTCCTGGGAGGACTGCCCAAGCAGATTGAGCTCCATGATGGGTAAGAAGTTGGCCGGCACATATAACAGCAGGGCGGCGATCACCAACGCAAGACTGCGTTCGACTACATTGTGCCGGTGAGCATAAAGTTCATAACCGCAGCGGGGGCACTCGGCTTTTTCGCCATGGGCCAGTTGGGGCTTGCGCATCAACAAGTCGCACTCATGACACGCAACCAAATCGCCCAGAGGAAGATCTGGCAACCTATCAGTGTCTGACGGATCGGGCATAAACAGCTCAGGCTCAGCTAAGGTGGGACTATTCTAGTGCTCCAGCTCGAAAATAACTGTGCAAATTTATTACGAGCGTTCGCAGACTTTTATGATGGGCAAAACAAAACCCCTACCTGCATCAGCAGATAGGGGTTTCGGAATTTAATCTTGACGATGACCTACTCTCACATGGGGAAACCCCACACTACCATCGGCGATGCATCGTTTCACTTCTGAGTTCGGGATGGGATCAGGTGGTTCCAATGCTCTATGGTCGTCAAGAAATTCGGTAGCCAGCGCGTGCCTTGCGGTCACGTTCCAGCGAATGGGTATGCGATAGTTTGTGTGCTGCTGTCGAGTCTCTCGAACTTTCGGTTCGTTTCGTCTTCACACACCGCAATCTGGTCTCTTTCGCCTTCGGCTTGGAG